>NZ_OY735137.1:0-327933 GCF_963457595.1 Candidatus Neptunochlamydia sp. REUL1 | reverse complement strand
CCAATAACTTTTAGAATTCAAAATATTTGTCAAAAAAAATCATACTTTCTCTTCTATGGTAGGAAATGGAGAGAATCCGGGGGGGGTAAGAATTATCGTCCATGAATAAAAGTTTGTACTATTTGAGGCTTTTTCTTTAATGTTTTTTTGGGTATGATGTTTCTTAGTCATCTAAAGGAATAGTTTTACGATGGATCAAAAAGCAAAGATTATTGGGCTTGGAGCCTACTTGCCCAAACGGGTACTTTCGAATCAAGATTTGGAAAAAATGGTGGAAACCTCTGATGAGTGGATCACCTCGCGAACAGGTATGAAAGAGCGCCGTATCGCTGCTGAGGATGAATTTACTTCAGACATGGGCTATGAAGCGGCAAAGCAGGCCCTTTCTGAAAGTGGAATTCAATCAGAGGATGTAGACCTTATATTGGTGGCCACACTTACCCCTGATTATGTGTTTCCAAGTACGGCGTGTCTGATCCAAAATAAGTTAGGTGCGGTGAATGCGGCAGCCATGGACATGCAGGCAGCATGTTCAGGTTACATCTATGCCCTATCAATGGCAAAGGCTTATGTCGAATCTGGAATGCACAATAACGTTCTTATTATTGCTGCAGAGAAACTTTCCTCAATTGTTGACTATGAAGATCGGAATACTTGCGTGCTCTTTGGCGATGGCGCTTCTGCTTGTGTTGTAAGCGGCTCGAAGCCTGGGTATGTAATTGAAAATGTGTCTCTTGGCTGTGATGGAAAACAGTCGGAACTTCTAATTCTTCCTGCAGGAGGGTCAAAAAGGCCTGCATCGGTTGAAACCGTTCAAGCAGGTGAGCACTTTATTAAGATGGAAGGGAAAGAAGTCTTTAAACATGCGGTGCGTCGAATGGAAGGGGCTGTGAAAAACTGTCTGGATGCTTCTGGGTTAACAGAGAAGGAAATCAGTTGGATGGTTCCTCATCAAGCCAATATCCGTATCATCGAAGCCCTTGCAAAACGGTTTGAAGTTCCCAGAGAGCAGGTCTATCTAACAATACATAAATATGGAAACACTTCTGCCTCTTCAGTGGGGATTGCCCTTGATGAACTCGTTAAGGAAAAGGGTGTGAAACGAGGAGAGCGAATCGTTCTCTTTGGATTTGGAGCGGGACTCACCTGGGGAGCTGCTGCACTAACGTGTGAGGTTGATCATGGATAAGAAAATAGCATTTATTTTTCCTGGGCAAGGAGCTCAGTATGTTGGGATGGGAAAGGACTTCTATGAAGCCTTTGCCATTGTTCGTGAAACTTTTCAAGAGGCGGATGAACTTCTCGGGTTTAGCTTGACAAACCTTATCTTCGAGGGGCCTTCAGAAGAACTGACCCAGACAAAAAATAGCCAAGTCGCAATTTATGTCATGAGCATTGCTCTCTGGCGTGTTTTATCTGAGCAAATGCCAGACATTGCTCCCACGGCTGTTGCTGGATTGAGCTTAGGTGAATACTCTGCCCTAACTGCATCAGGACGCCTCAGTTTTAGGGATGGAATCAAGCTTGTCAGAGCGCGTGGGCTTTATATGCATGAGGCGGGGGTTAACCATCCAGGGACCATGGCAGTATGTTTGGGAATGGCACCTGATGAAGTGGCTGAAATACTTGAGCCAGTTGAAGGAGTGTGGGTAGCAAACCTTAACTGCCCTGGTCAAGTTGTCATTTCTGGAACAGTCCAAGGGGTTTCTGCGGCAGCAGCTCTTCTTAAGGAAAAGGGAGCAAAGCGTGTTCTTCCCCTTGATGTCTCTGGTGCTTTTCATAGCGGGTTAATGGAAGAAGCTAAGAATCAACTTAAGGAAAAAATCGATACAATTTCTCTTGAGAAAAGTTCCATAGATTTAGTGATGAATGCTTGTGGAGATTATGTCTATGAAGAGGGAATTAGAGGGAACATGACACGTCAAGTCGTTGCTCCGGTTCTTTGGGAAAAAGGAATTCGAGCTATGGAGAAAAGAGGGATCGAATGTTTCATTGAGATCGGGTGTGGGAAGACCTTAAGTGGAATGCTTCGAAAAATTGGGGTGAAGGGAGAAATCTTCTCTATAGAAAAAGTTAAAGATTTAGAAACTCTGCATCAAGGAGCGGTGAGTTAAATGGGATTACTTAAAGGAAAACGAGCTCTTATCACTGGGGGAACTTCTGGACTAGGAAAACAGATTGCGTTGACATTTGCTGAAGAGGGGGCCGATGTTGCCGTGATTGGAACAAATCGTGAGCGCGCTCAGCAAGTTGTTGAAACCCTTAAAGAATTTAAAAAGACTCCTGAGCAACAATTTTGGTTTGGTATCGTTAATGTAGGGAACAAGCAAGAAGTTAATGAAGCGGTTGGGGATCTTCTCAAAGAGTGGGATGGGATTGATATCCTGGTTAATTGCGCTGGAATTACTCGAGATAAGCTCTTTATGAAGATGGGTGAAGACGATTGGGATCAGGTGATTGAGACAAACCTGAAGTCGGTATATAACCTTAGCCATGCTCTTGTTCGCCCAATGATGAAGGCTCGAAAAGGAAAAATTATCAATATTACCAGCGTGATTGGGTTGACAGGAAATCCCGGTCAAGTCAATTATGCTGCTTCTAAACTCGGTATGGTCGGGTTTACCCGCTCCCTTGCAAAGGAACTAGGTCCTCGCAATATCAATGTGAATTGTATTGCCCCTGGGTTTTTTGAAACTCCTATGACTGAAGTCCTTAATGAAGAGCAACGGAAGGGGATATTAGATAAGGTTCCCATGGGACGCCTTGGGAATCCAAAAGAAATAGCTCACGCAGCGGTCTTTCTAGCTAGCCACATGTCTGATTATGTGACAGGGCAGGTTTTGACTGTTGATGGGGGCATGATTGCTTAAGTTAATATATAAATTTTTGAACATGTTTGAAAGAAGGAAATTTGTTTTATGTCAGTAGAACAAGAAGTGATTGATATCATTGTTGAACAACTCGGAGTAGACCTCGAAGAGGTTTCTGTGGAAAAATCTTTTGTAGAAGACCTAAATGCGGATTCTCTAGATCTTACAGAGTTAATTATGACCTTTGAAGAGAAATTCGGTTTCGAGATCTCTGAAGGGGAAGCAGAAAAGCTTCGAGTCGTTGGAGATGTCGTCAAGTTTGTTAATGAAAAGAAAGTTGCTGCTAAATAATTAGCATTCAACCTCTTATAAAAATCGCACTACTTCTTAGGTAATGCGGTTTTTTTTTGTGCAAAACCCAAAAAATAATATGAAGCTGAGAAAGAAAGATATTGCGGTCAATTAGTACATTGAGCTGAGATTGATTCCCCCTATAATTCCTCCCAAAATCGTGGCTAGAATAAATCCTACTGATCGGGCAGACTGGCTAATTCCCATGACTTTCCCTTAAACTGCTGCTGGGGCATTAATCGAAATAAGGTTTAGCGTATTTGGCCAAGAAAAGGCAGCAGGGATGGATGCAATCATAAACAGGATTGTAAAGAGAAAAAAAGATGAGGATAGGGCCATTCCGAGGAGGCAAAGGGTGCCCAGAGCATTTGCACCTATGATCCAGGGCGAGGGTGCCACCTTTTGAATGATGAAATTGTTTACAAAGTATTCCCCAAACATCCAGCTTAAGCCAGTGATAATCACGATGATTGAGAAGTTTTTTGCGCGCGTCTTTTCATCGGGAGATAGATCGGCAATAGAGGCTAGGCAGATACTCAAATTTCCTGCAAAAATCTGTAATGAGTCGTGTGAGAATTAGGAGGATATAACTGTGAATCAAGATACTAAATCCCGAGAGAATGAAACCGACAATGACTCCTGTAATCGTGATATAAAAGGCGCGTTTTCTTCCAAAACGATCTGCGATATCTCCTAAAAATAGGGCGCCAATAAATTGACCTAAGGGAAAAAGATCGAGGGCAACCCTAAGCATTAAGTTTTTTGATACGCTGCTCATTGCTGCTGTTACCATACCCATAGGGAGGATCGATAAAAAGAGGTCCAAAGATTGCAAAAATCACTGCAAAGGCAAAGTTGTCAATGAATAGGACAAAGTAAACTGGTGGAGAAGAAGCTTTAGGCTGCTCTTTCATATGTTTCGTTGGAGTGTTTGGTGAAGGTTCTTAAGATGGCAAAGGAGGCTAGAATGAGAAAAGCTGCCATCGGATAGACGAAAGTAATATTGATTCCTGCGAGTGTTCCAGCTAAAAGGGGGGCAAACATAAACGCAATCGATGCAAATGATTGAGAAATCCCCATGACTTTTCCTTGCATTTCTTCTGGAGCCACTAGTGAGATTGTGCTAAGTGCATTTGTCCAGGCAAGAGCTCCAAATACGGAGGCAATCAATGCAAAGATTGCAAAAGGGACAAAAGGTGTCATTAGAGAGCAAAGGGTAAATACGATGAATAGTCCCCCCGTGCCGATTTGAGCTATTTGTCTTGCTTTGAAACGTTTTAAAAGTATCTCGTTAACACACGAGCTTCCAAGAGACCAAACGACTCCCGTTGATGCCAGCAGTCCGAAGAGAATCTCGTGAGAAACAGTGTAGCGAGAAAGGGTATAAGGATTAAGCCATAGGAGATTGATTCCCCAACCCATCATCATCATCAGATAGTAAAAATAGAGAGATCTAAGACCCTTAATTTTAAAACAAGCGGCAATATGGCGCATTCCCTTGAAGGGATCGAAGTAAAACCTTTCGTTATTTGTATTTGTTTCATGAAAAAAGAGACGAAGAATGACTAGGCTCAAAAGAGCAAAACCTGTGGTAATCCAAAAGGGGATCTCGGGTGATAATGACTTTGAAAATATCCCTCCAACCAAGATGGAAACAATCCAACTCAAACCTCCCAACGTCGCAATGATTCCATAGGCTTTTGAACGGCTTTTTTCGTCAGAAGAGAGATCAGATAAAGAGGCCATGCATATTGTACGGTTACTTGAAAACATTCCTGTCAAAATCCTACTAACCAATAGAAGAGGAAAGTGGTGGGTCAAAATTGCTATTCCAGATAGAAAATATCCAACTGTCACTCCACTGTTTAATATATAAAAAGTTCTTTTTCGTCCAAAATGATCTGCAAAATCTCCGAATATAGGAGCAAAGATCAGTTGCATTAAAGGGTAGACGGCAAATAATACCGCTAGTGATAAATGACGCATTTGGAGCGAAGTCTCTGAAGAAAACATCTTGAAATCAGAACTGAGAAGCAAAGGCCCAAATAGACCAAAGACGATCGCATATCCAAAATAATCAAGGAAGTATGCGAAATAGATTGCAAAGAGAGATTTCTTCCGATTTATCACAAACAAGGCTCCGTCTACTCCCTCTTATTTGCTTTCTGTCTTTAAAATTCAACAAATATTTACAGAATGCGAGAGCGGATTTTTGGAGAGAAGAAGAGCATCACAAGGAGGCTGCTGAGAAGAAGAAGAATTGTGGATAAAGCATTAACAATAGGGGAGACACCTGCGCGAAGGGTCGATAGAAGATAGAGCGAAAGGGTTTGGATTGAAGTGCCAGCGCAGAAGTACGAAAGGATGAAATCATCGAAGGAAAGGATGAAGATAAGGAGCCCCGTAGCGAGAAGCGTTGGGCGGAGGAGGGGAAGTGTAATTTTGATAAATGTTTGGAGGGAGCTTGCTCCTAATGCTTCGGATGCTTCAGTGAGGCGCTTATCAAGTTGAAGGAAGCGCGTATAAAGAATAGGGATGACAAAGCCGAGGCCAAGAACAGTATGTGCGACGATAAGGGTAGTAACTCCAAGCTCTACTTTGAACAGTGTAAAGTAGCTGAGGAGGCTGATTGCGAGCATTGTTTCGGGAATGATGAGGTTTCCATAAAAAAGAGGAAGCGCTTTCTGGATTTTGCCACCTTGGGCTCGGAAGAAAATCAAGAGTATTCCGAGAAGAAGACTTAAGGATGTCGAAATCATGGCAACCGAAAGGGAGTTTATAAAGGAATTCCACAATGTAGAAGAGCAAAATAGCTCTTGATACCACTTCAAGGTAAAGCCATCCCAAGGAGAGGGGAAGCTCTTTGTATTGAAGGAGAAAACAATCAAAATAAGGATAGGGAGATATAGAAAGAGGTAGGAAAAAACTACAGCAGAGAGTCCTCCAAATTTCCCTAGGAATTTCCAGTTCATTGAAGCCCCCTTAAGAGCATTTTAGACACCTTTCTGAAGGCAAAATAAATGAACATGACTGCAACAACAAGTGCAAGACAGCTTAGGACCATAAAGGCTGCTCCAAGCCCTCCAGTTTCATTCCCTAGAACATATTGTGAGACCACATTCCCCACAAAATATGTCTTATCTCCTCCCATCAATTCGGGAATAATGAATTCTCCAAAAGAGGGGATGAAAACAAGGAAAAATCCTGCTCTTACAGCGGGGAGAGTCATAGGAAGCATTACCTTTTTGAAGGTTTCAATCCAAGAGGCTCCCAGGTCATCCGACACCTCTAAAAAGCAACGATCAAATCTCTCAAGTGTTGAGAAGATAGGAAGCACCATGAAAGGGAGATAGCAGTAAACCATCATCAAAATAATCGCAAAAATCGAATTCAGGAAGTGCATAGGCTCTTGGATCAGACCCATCTTTTTTAATAAGGTATTTAGAAACCCCTCTCGTTCAAGGACAAAAAACCAGGCATAAACATGCAGAAGAAAGTTTGTCCAAAAGGGGACGATCAGAAAAAATAGCATGAGTGTTTTATACTTGCCTGCTTTAAATGCGATGAAATGGGCGAGTGGATAGGCAATAACCAGGCAAAGCAGAGAGGTTGAAAAAGCCAAAAAGATTGAGCTAAAAATAACTGTTAGGTGGGTAGAGGAGAAAAGAGGAATGAAATTCTTAAGGGTTACCCCCTGGATACCCCCTTCTTCCGAAAGAATGAAGATACTACTCACCATCATTAAAAGCAGAGGCAGATAGAAAAAGATAACCTGCCAAATCAGTGCTGGAGAACCGATGACGAAAGCGCTCTCTTTTTTTGATCTTTGCTGAATCCGTTGGAACAGGGCATACATCGTTTAATTCTCCAAAAGCAATGCATTTTCTTTTTGCCAGCAGAGGTAAACTTCATCATCATAATCGATATCTTCATGGGGAAAGTGTTCTTCGTTTTGTTCAAAGACTTGCAGCTTAAACTGGTTGTTTACAATGACATTGTATTGGGTTGAGCGCCCATGGTAGACAATTTGGGAAACCTCACCTTTTATCGTATTGGTAAAGTTCTCAACGGGCTTTTTTGAGATGTAGATTTTTTCAGGGCGCATACTGAGAGCTGCGGTACATCCATCGAACATCCAGCCCTTTTTTTGAGGAATATAGACTTTGAACTTTCCTAGATGAGGGATGTCTATTTCAGGATCAGTGTCAATGTTATGGAGAGTTCCGGTTAAAATATTGGTAGTGCCTACAAATTTGGCAACAAAACTTGAAACAGGGAATTCATAAATTTCTTGAGGTGTTCCAATTTGTTCAATATCTCCCTCTTGGTTCATAATTGCCATTTGATCAGCAACTGTGAGAGCTTCAAACTGATCGTGGGTTACGTATACGAAGGTGGTCTTAAGCTTATCTTGGAGTTCAATAAGTTCAATGAGCATTTTTTCCCGAAGCTTAAAGTCCAGAGCGGCTAGAGGCTCATCTAAGAGGAGGACCTCTGGCTCATTAATAATAGCTCTAGCAAGGGCGACTCTTTGTTGCTGCCCCCCTGATAGCTGGGAAGGGAATTTAAAAATATGATTTTCCAGGTGGAACGCTTTTAAAATTTTAATCACCCGTTGCTCAATTTCCTCTTTAGGAACTTTTTGAATTATGAGGCTGTAGGCGACATTACTAAAGACGTTGAGGTGAGGAAATAAAGCATAATTTTGAAAGACAATATTAATTTTTCGTTTGTTGACGGGAATATGGGTAATATCGGTATTACCTAGATAAATGACTCCAGAATCAGGGGCTTCAAAACCCGCTATAAGTCTCAGAAGTGTCGTTTTTCCACATCCACTTGGACCTAAAAGAGCAAAAAACTCCCCAGAGGGTATTGTCAAATTGATTTTATTGAGAATGACCCCTTCGTCCTGAGATTTGGTCATCTCTTTTAGGCGTATGCTTCTCACATGCTTCTCCGTATTATGGGTGATATTTTACTGTTTATACGATTATTTTGGTAGAGACACTTGGCAAAATTCTTGATCAGTCGATTTTTGTGGAGTTTTGTGTGTGAAAAGGGCCAAAAAGGGAACATCAGAAGTTTTACAAGTGGCTCGTTAGATTGGTTGTTGTTTTTTTTGTTTGAATTTTGAAGAATGGTTAGCCATGGAACGTAAAAAATTAGTTATTATCGGATCGGGTCCTGCAGGCTTTACAGCAGCTATCTATGCAGCCCGTGCCAATTTGTCGCCTTTAATGTATGAAGGTTTTTTTACTGGCCCCTCCGGAGGTCAGCTCATGACAACCACTGATGTGGAGAATTTCCCCGGGTTTCCTGATGGGATTACAGGCCCTGCGCTGATGGATGCAATGAAAAACCAAGCCAAGCGTTTTGGTACTCAAATTTTAACTGAGGATGTTGATGAAGTAGACCTTTCTGAGCGTCCCTTTAAAATTAAGGGGGGAAAGACGACGGTCCTTGCTGATTCAATTATTATTGCGACTGGAGCTACGGCAAAACGGCTGGACGTTCCTGGGACTTTGGATGGGGAGTTTTGGCAGAAGGGAGTCACTGCTTGCGCCGTTTGTGATGGGGCCATGCCGATTTTCCGAGACAAAGAGCTTTATGTGATTGGTGGCGGTGATACTGCTGTTGAAGAGGCGATTTTTCTCACAAAATATGGAAGCAAAGTCTATATCGTTCACCGAAGAGACGAACTTCGTGCCTCGAAGATTATGGCGCAACACGCGATGGATCACCCTAAGGTTGAAATTCTCTGGAACACCGTCTTGACAAACGTTGAAGGCAGTCATGTTGTAGAAAAGGTCACTCTTCAAGATGTCGATACAAAAGAAGAGTCAAAGCGGGATGCTGCAGGGGTTTTCTTTGCAATCGGGCATAATCCCAATACCGCCTTTTTAAAGGGGCAGTTGAAGACTGATGAGACAGGGTATCTTCTTGTCCAATCGGGCTCAACAGCAACTAATACTGAGGGGGTCTTTGCTGCTGGAGATGTTCAGGATAAAATCTATCGTCAGGCCATTTCTGCTGCTGGATCGGGGTGCATGGCATCGCTTGATGCTGAGCGATGGCTAACAGCAAATGGATTGTCATGAAGAAACTTCTTCTTTCACTCTTCCCTTTTTCGCTTTTTGCTTTTGTTATCGATCCCTATCTAACTCCTATTGCAGAATTTGAATTTCGCCCTGCCTATTCCTACCGCTACTACCCTTCTGTTAACCATGGGGAGAATTCCTCAAGTTACCATTCTCATGATCATTTGATTGATTTAAACCTTGGGGTGAGTTTTTGGCCTAACTGGGACGTTCAGTGCCAAGCTGACTTCTCCCACACACGCAAACTCAATTGGGGAGGGCAGAGAGTGGGCATGCAGCTCCGCTATCTTGTCTGGGATGACGTAGCAGGGGATCCAATCAGCTTGAGCGTAGGTGGGCAAATCTTTTATGTTCCTACTCGTAATATGCGCGATGTAAGCTCTCCCTACCACTCGCAAGGGAACTTTGAATTAGGGGTTGCTGCTGGCAAGGAAATCGATAGTACTTATCAATGGCTATGGCGCTTTTGGGGTTTTATTGGGACTGGCATTGCCAATAGGGGATACCCATGGCTTCGTCCTATCCTTGCCGCGGAAGGAAAGTTTCAACTCCGCCACAAGCTCAAACTCAGTGCCGAGGGATATTTTGGGTTTGGAGATCGCTCTCGTGTTAACATTGACAATTTCAACGGATACGCTAAAGTACAGCATCGATCGATCGATATTGGGCTTAATTATACCTATCTTTTTGAAATTTGGGGTGCGCTCGAAGTGCAATACTCCTTTCAAGTTTACGCCTATTCTTTCCCGCAACATACCAGCATTTTCACAGCTGAATATCGGTTTCCATTCTCGTTATTCTAGATAGGTTCATGAATCTAGCCACAAAGCAACAGCGTTTGCGTACTTTTTGCAATGACTTATTGAGACAAGCATTTGAGGAAAATGGAACCTTTCATTGACTCTATCTGAAAATTCGACAAACGGCCTTCCAAGTTCATCGTTAGTAATTTCAATATCATGAAAGGAAATTGATTTACCAAAACCCATGCCGAGGGCTTTGGCGATCGCTTCTTTTGCAGAGAATCTTCCTGCAAGATGGACCGCAGAGTCCTTATGCCCTAGGCAATATTCCAACTCTGTCTCCGTAAAGACTTTTTGGTAGAAATGGGTTCCGTGCTTTTCGATCGTTTGTTTGATTCGATCGATCTCAAGAATATCATTACCGACACCTTTGATCACTCTTTCTCTTCATCCTCATCATAGTATTCGTCCTGTTTAGAGAGGACGTCATCGTTTTGCTCTTCAAGGCCTTCTTCAAAAGCGTTGCAGAAGATCATTCTACCTGAAGAGGTGTGTTTTACGGAAAGAACTTGTGCATCAATAACGTCGCCGATGAAGTTTCCTCCACCATTAATCACAACCATGGTCCCATCGTCCAGGTACCCGACCCCTTGGCGAGGCTCTTTTCCATAGCGTTGTACTTTAATTTTGATCATCTCTCCTGTTTCCATGAGAGGTTTGAGGGCATTGGATAAAGAATGGAGGTTAATGATTTGAACCCCTTCAATCGAGGCCATTTGGACACGGCTGATATCAGCAGTTAGAATATTACCATCGATTAAACGAGCTAACCGGATGAACTTACTTATCGTATCTTTCACTTCAGGGAAGTCAGTATCGTTAAAACGGAGTCCCAGATGGCCGAGTTGTTCCATTTTTTTGATCACCTCTAGACAGCGACGCGCTTTTGACTTTGTCATGTCATCTCCTGTTTCTGTCTGGGTATAGAGTTCTTTAATAATGAAGCGAGGAATAACAAGGTGTTGATCCACAATCCCTGTTGAGCAAACATCGATGATTCGAGCATCAGAAAGAACGGAGGAGTCGATCAACAAATCTCGTTTTTTCTGAGCTGTAGGTGCAAATTTCACAAAGGGGATACTAATGTAGAGTTCATCAGATGCTCGAAGGGTCATAATTGATCCCAGATAGGTGCCGAATAGGAATAGCGCAATCTTGATGATTTCAAGAGCTTGAGGAGTTAAGACAAGGGAGATTGAGCTAAGGTCTAAAATGGCATCAAAGATCAAGACAAGAGCTTGCCCCATTAGATAACCGATGAAAAGCCCTATGACTGCAATGTTAAAAGAGCGGAGATTAAACTTTCGGAAAAGGGAATCGAAACCAATGAGCAATAGGCTAAACACGAAACCAATCAAAATACCGATCAATGCATTCGTTGCGAGAAGTCCTTCGGGTCGCGATAGCATGTAAGTTGTCATAAAAAAGATCGAAATAATCGTGAAAAAAATCCGGATAAAGGCTAGAGAAATATTCATCTTAAAAAGCTCCGTTGCGCTATTACTATACCCCGAAACAATCGGGTGTTTGATAATATTTATAGACTTATCTATTCTTATACCAACCAAAGACTTTTTAAAAAGGATTTTTATGAGGCTCAGCTACCGTAGCGCTATTATTTTCTCTGGACTCCTCTGGCTTGCTATTGGGATTCTTCTTCTTTCAAAAGGACTTAGTTATCTAGTTGTAGCAGGAAGTGCTCATTTAGAGGGGACGCTTCAAGGTTTTTCTCTCTTAACGCAGATCGATCGCTTTGTTAAAAATCCTGAGAAATCCGCTATCGTGTTGGTTTCCGTTGGCCTGGTCCTCGGGTTTTTCAAAGGACGCATGGTTATGAAAAAAGCAGTCAATCGGGTTGTTAAGCGTATCCACTCCTTTCCCTCTCCGATTCCAGTCACAGCGATCTACTCTAAGGGATACCTTTCCCTTATTGGAGGAATGACTCTTATGGGAATTTCCCTTAAGTTCCTTCCGATTCCTATTGATGTGAAAGGGTTTATGGATTTTACGGTTGGGACTGCTCTTATAAACGGCGCAATGCTCTACTTTCGAGCTGCTTTTGAGCCTGTTGATAAGGTCGCCTGATTACTTATGGTAGTGGGTTCCTTTATGGATCTGAACAGCTCTGTAAATCTGCTCCAAAAGAAGAAGGCGGATATGCTGATGGGTGAATGTCATTTTCGAAAAGCTGATAGAGTGGGAAGCTCTATGCAAAATATTTGATGGAAGGCCATCAGGGCTGCCAATAACAAAGGTAAGGCGTGATCCTTGCTTTTCAAACTCTCGATAGAGAAAGTCTGAAAAGTCAGGCGAAGTTTGTTGCATTCCATTTGGATCTAAACAGATATACGATCCTTCGCCGTGGAAGTTTTGGTGATCCCACTCAATGGCAATTGAACCTGTAAGCCTTTTTTCATACTCAGCAAGAGCTTTTTGCAGCCAGGGCTCTTTCGTTTTTCCTGGTGAAAATATTTTAATTTTTAATCCCAAATGACTTTTATCCGTTTAACGAGTATGATTATGCATCAAATACCATGGTAGGTTCAATGCAAAATTGGTTTTATTGGGATCCGAATCCCACTCCGTTTGTTGTCCCAGTGATTGATCGCCTGATTGCTTGGTATGGGATTCTGTTTGCCTTGGGTTTTTTTATAGGGTTTTACCTTTTACGTAGCCTATTTAAACAGTATCTTCGCACTTGCACCGGCTGGTCAGAAGAGGAGCTAAAGAAAAAATCCTTAGCTTTTTCTGAAAAGCTGACAGTGTATGTCATTATTGCGACAGTGGTGGGGGCACGGCTTGGTCATATTTTGTTCTACGAGAGGTGGAGTGACTATTTTCTCCATCCGATGGAAATTATAAAGACGTGGGAAGGGGGTCTTGCTAGCCATGGAGGGGTTATTGGGATTCTTCTTGGAATTGTCTTCTTTTTCTTCAAAGTTCGAAAAAGCTTTCCTTTTCTCTCAATCACCCGAATTATCGATATGCTTGTTGTACCGGCTCTACTTGTGGGGACTTTTATTCGACTCGGAAACTTTGTCAATCAAGAGGTTTTGGGGACGGTAACAAATGTTCCTTGGGCAGTTGTTTTTGGACATCCCATTGATGGGAGTATTCCTGCTCCCCGTCATCCAGCTCAACTCTATGAAGCAGCTTTTTATTTTCTTTCCTTTTTAGGATTCTGGCGGTTTTTCCCCCGGCTTCTTTATCCAGCAGGGCGACTTTCTGGGATCTTTTTTGTGGTGACGTTTGGGTTTCGCTTTCTCGTGGAGTTTGTTAAAGAGGAACAGAGTCTTTTACTTGGAAATGATTGGCTTACCATGGGGCAAGTCTTGTCTATTCCTATGATTATGTATGGACTTATTCTGCTTTTTCGAAAGGTGCCAGTGGAATCAATTGATTCGAAAGCTTGTTAAGGGCGCTACTTATTTTCTCTTTTGACCACTCGGGATGGTGACGCTTAAGAAGAGCTTTGTGCCAGAGAAGAAATCTTTCGTAAGTTGAAGAGCGTCCATCGGTTAGGGCATGATACCAGTGATACTTATAAAGGATCCAAAGGCGTCCTTTAAGTTCCTCTTCAAAAAAGGAAAGGAGTGGATAAAGCTTCAAAGCATCTTCTATCACATCTTGAATGAACCGTTCATGATCAATAGTAAATTCATCGAGATGAAGCGTTTTCCATTTTTTTTCAATAAGGGCCAATAAAGGGGTTCTCGGATCAAAATGGATTGTCCGAATCAACATATCATTTTGGGCCACCCAAGTATTGACTTTTTCTTTAACCGTAGCCTCATCAAAGGAAGTTGCAATGACTTTTTTGAAAAATTGCAAGGTGCTACTGATAATCATTTTGAAGGATTGTTTTGGATTGTCGATGAGCACATTTCCGAGCTCTTGCTCAAGAATAGGAAGTGCATCAGCTGATGTATACGATAACAGGTTACCCTCTTCCTCAATTGTTTTCCAAATCAGGAGTTCGAACTGCTCAACCTGAGATGATGATAGTGAAGGAAGAGATATTCCCTTAGAGTATGCTTTGACAATGGCATCTTCTATTGAGGAATCTAGAGCTTTTTCCTCATCCATCAAATGCATTTCTGCATTGATAAAGACAAAAAGAGCTTGGTCCATATTTGGAGATACAGCCTTTGTTTTATCTTGTGCGCATTCTTTCACATGGCGAATAGAAGCGCGCAAGGATTCTTCATCCATATTTTTGGGAAGTCCCTCAGCTATTGTATAAAGGGCAAGGATCCGTTGAATAAGTTCGAGACGGTGTTTATCACTTCTTAGAAGAGAATTACATTGCCCCATCTCAATCTGCTGGCGGATAAAGGATTCTATTGTCTTCCGTTCCTTGAGTGAAAAGTGGCAAGCAATGAGAGAGCTGTATTGCAGCTTTTCGGCAAGAAGCATAGAAAGAGTAGAGGTAAGCTGATTTCCCTTTGCTAGAGTCTTAATTTCAAAATAGGCTTTGAGTTTTTTTAAAATTTCCCGTTTGAGCATATAGGGGTCAAGGTTTTCCCCTTTTGCCGTGATTTCGAGCTGCGTTTTAACGATGAGTTTATCAATCTTATCGTATTCGTCATAAGGGCTTTTAGTTTGAAGAGGGCTCAAGTCTCTGAGAAGATGCTTTTGCACGGACCAAATAACTTTTGTAAGCTGATCAATTTCTGGGCATTTGCCTTCAAGAGTGGCAATACATTCCGAGAGCTTTGTTGCGATTTGTTTTGCAATCGTGTAAGGGGGGAGATGCTCAGTTGGAAAGCTTTTCTTCAGGTTCTCTCGAATCATATACTTTAGATTGAGCTTTCCATTATCTTTTAAAGCCTCTTTCTGCCCTTGGATCTTCTCATAGTAATAGCCAACTTTTTCCCAAACCTTTTTAAGAGCAGAAGCTCCAAGTCGATACCTTGGGAATTTTTTCTTAAACTCAGGAAGGATTTTTGCCAAAAGATTGGCTTCAATTTTTCCAGACCATTTAGAAAGAGAACCCGATTCATCAATTTCCCCCTTAATTTTTTTAGAGAGAAATAGACTAAGATCTGAAAAAGGGTTGTAGAAATCATCGGCTTCATCAATAGGGTGAAGCAATGAAGAATCTTCATGGCCTTCTTCTAAAGGAGTAGAGTCTGCTTGATTCAATTCATCATTGGGGAAAGAGAGGCCTGACATAATTGTTTTCCATTTTAATGCTTGAATTCCTCTATGACACCCTAGAGGTTTTTTGTCCAAAAAAAATTATATTTTTTAATAAACATAACTGAAGTTATAAAAATCCTAGTATAGGAATAGTCATTTAGATAATTTCTATTGCAAAATTTAGAAAATAATGAGATAGCGTTAAAGCATCTATAAAATCTCTAACTTGGGGGCTACGTTATGAAAGTTTTCTCCCTACTTTCAACGGCAGTTGTGACAACATGCCTAACTGCTAGTGGCTTCTGCAAAGATGCTCGCATAAGCCAAAATCAGACCTATGGCTCTAGTAGACAAAGCAAAAACATGGATGATCCAAATCAAATGACTCACTCAGTCCATGGGTGTATGTCGGGGTTCTCGATTGAAGCAGAATTTATTTAGTGGAGAGCTCAGATGGATAATCTGCAATATGCGACTCAAAATAGTGCTGTTGCAGGTCCAAACCCTCCCTTCGTGACTTCAGGTCGAGTAAAAGAACCTAGTTTTGAGTTTGATCCAGGTGTACGTGTCGGAATATGACTTTGGAAAAGACAATTGGGATATCTTTCTGCGCTGGACTTATCAGTACACAAGTGTATCTAATAGCGTAAGTACATCTCCAGATCCAGCAGTGTTCTCGTTAAAAGATTTTTCACAGAACTTAGGGGTTTTGGCAACCTCAGTTGCTCAAGCTGGAAAGGCAAGCTGGCAAAATCGACTTAACGTTCTTGATTTTGAAATGGGGTATGACTACTTTTTGAGTCAGCCTGATACGTTTGGCAACAGCTTTACAGAAAAACATGATAACTATGCAAGGCAACGTGCTGTTGGAACGATTGCAGTAGGTCTTGATGTTGGAATCCGCTTCGATTTCTAAGTTGATAAGAATTTCTAATGGCAAAAGCCCAAGAGGAAACTCTTGGGCTTTTTTTGAGGATCCGCTATACTCGGGATTTAAACGATATATGCGAGGAGCGTTCAAATGAATCAGATGGTGATTATGGGACATCTCGGGGCAGACCCCGAAGTCCGTTTTACTTCTGGAGGGCAAAAAGTGACTACACTTCGTGTGGCTGCCAATCAGAGACGTGGTGGAAAAGACGAAACTTTTTGGTGGCGTGTCACCATTTGGGGCGAGCAATTTGACAAAATCATGCCTTACTTCAAAAAAGGAAGTGCAATTGTTGTAAATGGTGAGATGCTTAAGCCTGAAATTTATAACAATAAAGAGGGTCAACCTCAAATCTCTCTGAACCTTGTGGCTCATAATATTTCTTTCCCTCCTTTTGGGAAGAGCGACCGCCAAGAAGAGCAGCAGCAACAGAGCTCCTATTCTCAGCCAAGCGGAGATTTTGGTGGACAGCCTCAGCAAGGTCAAGGCGAACAGCAGCAGCAACAGCCTGCAGGATTTAGTGAGGACGAAATACCGTTTTAATGCAGCTTACCGTTAATCCAAGTGTCTCTAAACGGCCCAAGGCCGACCTAATTGTTGTTCCCTTTTTCAAAACGAAAAAGGAGGTAGAGCCTGCTGTTAATGTTCCCGATCTGAAGGGGACGATTAACCCCATTCTTAAGGCAGGGGATTTCAGCGGAAAAGAGGGAGCTACAATGCTCGCGTATCTTTCAGGAAAAACCGAAAAACGCCTTCTTCTTTTAGGGCTTGGCGCAGCAAAGGACCTGTCCATGGAAGGGCTTAGAAAAGCCTATGGAGCTGCTATGAAGCGGTGCCAAGATAAGGCATGGCCCCATGTTAACTTTGTTTTGCCTAAGTGTGACAAACTAGATATCCATGCTGTAACACGCGCCGTTTCTGAAGGAATCGCTCTCACCTCCTATGTTTTTGATGAATGGAAATCTAAAGATAATAAGAAACCTTTTTATCTCAAAAAAGGGGTTCTTGTTGGAGCGCGCGACTTAGCAGCTTGCAAAAAGACACTGGGGATTTTAAGCGGCGTCAATTTGGCGCGGAACCTCATCAATCGAAATGCATTAGATGTGACACCGCAGACTCTTGGTTTAGAAGCTAAGAGACTTGCGAAACACTTTACTTCTGTTAAAGCAACAGTTTTGACTAAGAAACAGCTCGAAAAAGAGAAGATGGATCTTCTCCTTGCTGTCGGCAATGGTTCTAAAATGGATCCAGCCTTAGTCATGCTTGAGTACCAGGGAGCTCCTCGCTCCGATGATCTCACGATGGTTGTAGGAAAAGGGGTGACTTTTGATACAGGAGGGCTCAACTTAAAGCCCACCAATTTTATCGAAGATATGCGTGCTGATATGGGTGGAGCCGCTGCGGCACTTGGCCTCATCCAGGCCGCTGCAAGTATCAAACTTAAGGCGAATATTGCTGTTGTTGTCCCTACAACAGAAAATGCAATCGATGCCCACAGCTACAAGCCAGGCGATGTCTACCGCTCCCACGCAGGAAAAACGGTAGAGATTACCAACACGGATGCTGAAGGACGGCTTATCCTTGCCGATGCCCTCTCTTATGGACAAAAACATTTTAAGCCCGACCGTATCATCGATATGGCAACCCTTACTGGTGCGATTGTCATTGCCCTAGGCGATCAACGCTCTGGACTATTTTCCAATAATGATAAACTCGCCAAGCTCTGCGAAAAAGCAGGAGAGGCCAGTGGAGAAAAAGTATGGCGCATGCCTCTTGATCCCGAGTATAAGGTGCTGCTTAAATCAAACATTGCAGACATCAAAAATGCTGCCGGCAAACGGATGGCAGGATCGGTGACCGCAGCGATCTTTCTTCAAGAGTTTATCCAGAAGAAAACTCCATGGATCCACCTTGATATTGCAGGGACCGCTTTTTTAGATAGCGCACGTGATTACCATCTTTCTCAAGCAACCGGAGCTGGAGTGCGCCTTCTCATTGAGCTTCTCGAATGTATCGAGTAAAAGAGGAAAGCTCGCTTCTCACTTTTTTAAAAGGGAAAACAGACCTCTCTGGGCGAGAAATCAAACGAGCTCTTGAAAGCGGAGGATGCCGCCTCAACGGGAAACTTGAGCGCTTTGCGTCTACAAAGCTTAAAGAAGGGGACAAAGTCACGTTTCGTCTCCCCAAAGTTCTCAAGAAAGAAACCCTTTCCATTCTCTATCAAGATCCGTCCTTGACCCTCTTTAATAAACCCTCAGGTGTGACAACCACTCCAGAGCCAAGGCATCACCTTGTCCATAGACTTGACAAAGGAACATCGGGAGTCCTTCTCATGGCTCGAACACTCCCCATGAAAAAAGACCTGGAAGCTCTTTTTAAAAAACGAGAGGTGAAGAAAACCTATATTGCTCTCATCAAGGGAGCTCCTCGAAAGGACCAAGGAACAATCGATAACCGCCTATCGAAAAAAGGAACTTTTCACGGTCAGACCCTCTACGGATCTGCGCCAAATGGGCAGAAAGCAATCACTCATTGGAAAATCCTAGAAAAAAGAAAGGGAGCCTCTCTCATCGAGCTCCACCCTGAAACAGGACGTACCCATCAACTCCGCATCCACATGGCAGAGATGGGACACCCGATCCTTGGAGATCTCCAATACGGGCGCGACGTGTCATTTCCTGAGGCTATCGATCGCCTTTGCCTTCACGCTTATCGCCTCGGATTTATCCACCCAAAGACACACAAAAAAGTGCAGGCAACATCACCTTTGCCTGCACTATTTAAACATTGATTTAAAGAGCCAATTGCAAACCCCCTGATGGTCTCTTTTTGGCCCTTTTCTCAAATTTGGCCATTTGAAAAATCACCCTACCCTAAAGGGTATGTGAAATTTTGTCACAGGACCAAATTTGAAAAAACTCCACAAAAATCGACTGATCAGGAGCTTAGCAATTGGCTCTAAAGACCAAGTTTAAGCTTTAACGCCCTTCTGAGGCATCCACTTCTGTCTCAACTGAGATAGATAGTCAGAAGCATTTGACTTTGTTTTTGATAAGAAGTCACCAATTTCCTTTCGCGTTGGAAGTGTGATGTCTCCTTTTCTAACCTTATTTGCACCATATGCAGTCGTGGATAGAAACAATACAGACACGAATAAAGCAAAAGCTTTTTGATTTCTTGAATATCTTTCAGTAGAAGGAGGAGAGATTTCCTCCTCCTTTTTAAATGGGCCCACTAGAACTTGTTGATCTTCATTGAGCTCTTCACCAACAGTAGAAGGAGGAGAGATTTCCTCCTCCTTTTTAAATAGGTCTACTAGAACTTGTTGATCTTCATTGAGCTCTTCACCAACAGTAGAAGGAGGAGAGATTCCCTCCTCCTTTTTAAATAGGTCTACTAGAACTTGTTGACGTGCATTGAGTTCTTCACCAACGTAATTAACTTCTTCTGCCTCAGCTCTTTTCCCGACCGTAATAATTGTTCTAAGTTGCGGTGGGCAATCAGCATGACTGGTAGTTTTGATAAATTCAGATGTTTTATCTGCGTAGAAGATTTCTCCAAAAACCCTATCTGCAGCTCTTGCGATGATCACAAGAGCTTTCTTCTCATCAACTGAGGTTTCAATCATCTTTACAAGATAGGTTTTATCTTTGTGAGTAAATCCTTGTCCTTGGATAAGTTCACTATAATTGGATCTAACCTGATCTAGTAATGGATTTTTTAAATAATTTCCTAATGTTATTTTCATGTTTTCTCTTCTTTATACTTTAACTGGGGCGCCTTGGGGACGCAGTTTTTGTTTCATCTGAGCTAGGTAGTCAGAAAGTGTGATTTTTGTATCAGAAAATAATTATTTAACATAATAGCCATTTGCCCATCCCTAAATTTAGCTCATCTTGCGAGGAGTATAGTGATTGTAAATTTATTTTTCCACTAAAAAGGTGGGCTTAGCCCACCTTGGAATCTTAACTAAGAGTAAAGAAAAGTTTAAGCAGCCGCCGCCCCTTTTCTCCAGTTTCTAAGTTTGTCTAGAGAAGCCTTAAGGTCCTCTAAAGTAGGCATTTTAGGAGCCTTGAGATCATAATGATTAACCATTTTTTTTGCTCCATAAGTAATCGTCATTGTCGCTAGAACGGCCGCAACAAGTAGTGAAGCTTTCTGAGGTCTTGTCCATGCAGTTGTTGTCACAGGAGGGATGATTACCTCCTCTTCTTCTTCTACAGCTTTTTTAGGTGCAGGAAGTCCCTCATGGGCCGCATAAAATGTTGTTTCAGCTTCTTGTAGATTTCCTTTGAAGATAATCTCTTCAGCTTCTTTGATAATATTTCCTTTAATAATGACTTCAAAAAATCGTGTTCCTATAGGAATTGCGCCATTTCCAAAGCGGGAACCTCCAATAAATCCAGCTTTACTTTCTCCCTTATCGTAGTAACGGATTTCATGTCGTGTTTCAGTGTATGCTTGAAAAATAAGTCTTGTTTTTAGTCTAGTTTCAGTAGTGGTAGGAAGTATTTGAAAATGGTATCTCTTATCCTGATACTCTATGACGGCACCCTCCAATAGGGCCGCTTCTTTTTCTTTTAGAGCGCCGGTAACTTTAGATTCTTTAAAGTAATGATTAAAATTAACAGTCATGATTTCCCCATTCTGTTTGTTTGATTTTGGGGAAATCATAACGATAAAAAGACTAAAATTCAATTAAATAACTAGTTTAACTTTAGGCGCTATAGGTAGTCGATATGACGCATATTGTCGAGCTTTTTGCTGAAAAGGACGAGAATGAAAGCTGGGACAAAGGAGGTGACAACAAAAATATCGAAAAAGCTTGAGAGGTGGATCTTAGTCATCCAGCCGGCAACATACCCTCCGAGATAGAACCCAATTCCGATGCAGGCAAACCATACTCCTGTAAGGAGTCCACGATAGCGGTGGGGGCTGAGATGAGTCACAAGTGAGAGACCTATAGGAGCAAGAAAAAGTTCAGCAAGAGCCATGAGACCAAAGGAAGAGATCAAGTAAAAGGGATTCACATGAGCGTGATCGGCGCCTTGGGGAATGTGGGCTGCTGCTCGTTGCATTACGAGGAAGCATAGTCCCATGAAGAATAGGCTGAGGGCTGTTTTCATTGGAGGGCTTGCACTTGATTTTATGCGTCGTAAAAAGAGGTAGAGGGAAGCAAGGGGGAAGGCGAAGACAAGGAGGAAAAAGGTTTCTGCTGAGGTAAACCAAGGGGTTGGAACCGTAAATCCACCAAACGTTCTGTCGGTAAATTTAAGAGCAAACAGGGTCATTGAAGAACCCGCTTGATTGTAGGCCATCCAAAAAAGAACCGAGACAAGAGTCATAATTAATATAACATAGATACGGTTCTTTTCATGTTTTTTGAGGGGAAAGTGATTTGGGTCGTTTTTTTTTGAGACGAAGTAATGGGAGGGAACTTCAAGGTTTTTTAATTTCCCAATCACAGCAAAGTAAGGGACGATACCAAGCATCTGAACACAGCCACACAAGATAAAAACGAGTCTCCAATCAACCGTTTGGAGATAGCCCAGGACGATCATAGCGACGAAAATTCCAACATTGACCGAAGCGTAGTAAATGGAAAATCCTCCCTCACGGATGTGAGGTTTTTTTGCATAGACACTTCCTAAAAGAGAGTAAATTGCAGGGGTAAACAGACCCCCTCCAAAAGCAAGAAGAGCGAGTGCTGGAAGAATGAGAGTCTCGCTCAAAGTTGCTAATAAAAAACATCCTGCAGCTGTCAAAAGCGTTCCAAGGAGTATGGGGCTTTGGTAGTTCCACTTATCAGCAATCCATCCTCCTAAAATAGGAAGTGTAAAAGCGATTCCTGTATATGCGCCAAAAAGATGTGTCGCCTTTGGTGTGGAATATGAAAGGTGTGTCACGAGGTAAAGAACGAGGAGGTTTCCAATTCCCCAATAGGCGAAACGCTGGCACATTTCTGTCAGGGCTAAGAGATACATTTCGCGAGGGTGCTTATTCGAAAAAATAACGTCTTGTCGTTTCATTTATCCTCGTGTAAAACAACGTTTTGAATTCCCTTTCTAGGTATAGCCTCAAAAGGAGATTTAGGCTATGATTTTTCATGGAACATTTTGTACTATATCCGTATATTTTTGAATCTAAATTATTTGATGTCTGAAAAAAGATGAAAATCCTTCTTGTTAAAACATCTTCTCTCGGTGACATCATTCAAGCACTTCCTGTTATTTCTTTTCTTAAGAAAAAATATCCTGAAGCAGAAATTGACTGGGTTGTTGAAAAGCCTTTCAGAGACATTCTAGAAGCCCATCCCGATATCCACACTGTGATTCCTATTGAGATGCGCACGTGGAGAAAAAATCTCATTAAGCATCGAGGTGCTATTCGCTTGGCAATAAAAACGCTGCGCTGCAAACACTATGACATTCTCTTTGATTTGCAGGGAAATATTAAATCTGCGCTGATTACAAAATGTATTCGTGCTAAAGAAAAGGTGGGAACCACATTCAAATCCGCGCCAGAGTGGCCAAATGCTCTGGCTTTAAATTGCCGCTACCCGCTGAATAAAAAGGATCCCATTTCCCTCCAATATCTCTCTATTGCGCAGCAGCATTTTTCCCTAAAACCTTATCCCATCAATACCTCTCTGACTCTCACCATTACTCAAAAGGAATCGGCTTGGTTGCTCTCAGAGTTAAAGGGAGAGCACCAGACGATGATCTGTCCAGGATCTCACTGGGAAAACAAGAAACTTTCTCTTCCGACCTGGATCGAACTTCTCAAAGAGCTTTTGCAAAAGAAAGAAACCCATTTCTATTTTGTTTGGGGAAGTCCTAAAGAAGAGCAAGAAGCTCTAGCTCTTCATGCGCAATTTCCCTCATAT
The DNA here is from genome assembly GCF_963457595.1 of Candidatus Neptunochlamydia sp. REUL1. Lineage (GTDB taxonomy): Bacteria > Chlamydiota > Chlamydiia > Chlamydiales > Simkaniaceae > Neptunichlamydia. Next base: position 304,909 of record NZ_OY735137.1, on the reverse strand, counting down.
AGCACAGTTCTCCCAAAAATGCGTCTTCCTCTTTGGCAGAATTTTATGTCACATATGGACGCGATTTATACCGTTGACTCAAGTGCGCTCCATCTTGCAGCAACAACCTCTGTTCCAACGCTGAGTTTCTTTGGCCCCTCAAGCGCCTCCATTTACAAACCCGCGCAGAATAACCACAAGGCTTTCCAAGGCATTTGTCCTTACGGCAAGACTTTTACCAAAAGATGTCCAGCCCTCCGAACCTGCAAAACTGGTGCCTGCCTTAAAGAGGTACCTACAAAAAAGCTTCTAAAGTCTTCAATAGAACTTAACGAATAGAAAGAAAGACTCTTTTTCCTTGAGTGCCTCTGAGTACAGCTTGTTAAGCCTCAGTGGCCTTTGAAAGAGAAAAGGTTGTTTCTTTGGAAATCGGGAGAGGTGTAAGCTTTTTCCATTCAAATCCTTCCTTGAGGTCGGCGAGAAAGGCCTTGTTTTCTTCAAAGTTAAAGTCAATGGTGTTGATGCTACCAATCACAAGAACTTCTTCATTTGGTTTGATTTGCGCTCGAGAAACAAGGCTGTAATAGGCGGTAGTGTAGGGAAGGGTTTGAGCTCCGGCTTCTTCAGGAGAGAGGTTATTGGGAATCTCGGATAGGGAAGATTCAGGGAGGGTAAGGTGTTCGGCATGGCCTCCATTTCTATCGATTCCTACGGCACCCCCAGTTCCCCACACCTTTTTTCCAATGACGTCAGGGCTTCCTTTGATAACAACTCCTGCAAAATCTCTTCCTGGGATGCGAGGTAGGTGTGTATGAGAAAAGTATCCTAATGCTCCGAGGGCATCACTTGGGTTCATCCCTGAGACATGCACTTCAACAAGGCACTTTCTTTTTTGGGTTTGGGTGCTGGGACTTCAGAAACTTGAAGGTCTAGTTCTTCAAGAGAGGAAAAATGTGTGTTTAGGACAAGTGTTTTCATATCTTTCTATATATAGAAATAAGAGACGAATTTTCACTGAAAATTCGGAGCTGTTTTTAAAGGGTGGAAAGGAGGAGGTCGAAGTCAATGTGGGATTCAACGACTTCGACAGCTTCGTTGATTTTTTCTTTGTCTTCTTTACGGATCTTAACGGTGTAGGAGGTGATCATTTCCATGGCGCGATAGGAACTGACAGGGGCATAGAGCATGGGGATATTGGCTTTTTTGAGTGCCTCGAGGATGGTTTGTCGGGGAGGGGCGTCACCAGTCAGGATGATTCCTACGGAGAGATCTTCTTGAGGGTTGGCAATTTTAACATCCCAGTGTTTGGTTAGGGTGGACAAGATAATATCTTCGCGATTCGAAGGAGTGATGATGAGCTGGTTTGGAAGAATCAGTTCCCGATAGTTTTTGAGGGAAGTGGCCACAAGGCGCATATGGCGAAAATGACGCATGTGGTGTTCTTCCCCGGTGAGCAATGTGGCATTGAAAAGGGACTCATAGTCCTGCATCGTGGGATTACTTAGAAAAGGGTCGAAGGGAATGCAGCCAAGGATTGGAATATTCCAATCGGCGAGCGCTTTTTCCATGTAAGTCAGGACCATGTCTCGTTTATCATCGTGCACGCGGTTTAAGATGATACCGGCAATCCGTACTCCTTCAGCGTCGCAAAGGGCTTTGTTAACGGCTAAGGCATCAAAAGCAGAGCCAAGACCGCCAGAAGCAACAAGAATCATGGGTAGTCCAAGGAGGGATGCCACACGGGCGTTGCTGAAGTTAACAATGGATCCGACACCAACATGTCCTGTTCCCTCAACGACAGTCGCATTGCTTGACTTAGATATTGTTTTATAACTTTCTTCGATTTTCGATTGTAGGTCTTCTTCTTTAACTTTTTCATCGAGGAAATCACGGGTAAACCCTCGTGGAAAAAGAACCGGGCTCATCGTGGCTTCAGCTTGCTTTAGATCAAAATGGTCTTTAAATAGAACCACATCCTTGTCAACATGAACGCCTGTTTCAATCTCTATGTGCTCTTGCCCAATGGGCTTGATAAAGCCCACATTTTTGTGTTTTTTCAATAGCCCTGAAACCAGGCCAAGACAGGTTGTGGTTTTTCCGACGTGTTGTCCTGTCGCTGCAACAAAGAAAGCTTTTTTAGACAATGGCGGCCTCCACTTTTAACAGATGGCGAATTGTATCCTGAGTTTCTTCAAAAATTTCCTCATCACTTTTCATTGCTTCGACCTCTTCTAAGGAAAAGTACTCAATAGGATCAGGGGAATTTGGGGTAGAATCTCCTAAGGGGCTGGCTAGATAAATAAGATCAAGGTGTTGGTGGGCAGGGGTCTCTTTATGCTGGGGGATTTCTTCAATAAGGCACATGTAGGGACGCTCAAAAGAGGAGGCATTCCACCGTTTGACCCAGAGGTTTTCTTGCTTGGTAAAAGAAATCTCAAGTCCTGTTTCTTCCATGACCTCTCGCCGTGCTGCCTCAGGGGGAGATTCATTTTTTTCAATATGTCCACCAGGAGGGAGCCATTTTTGCAATTTTGGATGAAAAAGGAGGAGGACTCTCTCTTCACGCAGGATGTAAACTGAAGTGGTAAAATGACGTTCCATGCCCCCGAGTATATCGCTCGTTTTATTATTTTGCACTGCGTTATTGAAAAACTTATGCAGGCAGTGTATGCTTTGCTGCGTTATGGAAGAATTTGATGAACTTGTAGAAATTGCCGATATCCTTCACGGGCCCGATGGATGCCCCTGGGATCGAAAACAAACATTTCAATCACTCCGTCCTCACGTTCTTGAAGAAGTTCACGAACTTCTTGAAGCTGTTGATGACGATGATACCGAGGGGATGGTTGAAGAACTTGGCGATGTTCTTTTCCAAATTATTTTCTATGGTAAGCTTGGAGAAAAGAACAAACGGTTTTCTCTTGAGGATATCATTACTACCGTTAGCGAGAAGCTTGTCCGTCGCCATCCCCATGTTTTTGGAGATGTCGAGGTCAAGAATGTTGATGAAGTCGTCCATCACTGGGAAAAGGCAAAAGCCAAAGAGAAGAAAGAGCGAAAACACCCCCTTGAGGGAATCCCTAGAACGCTCGGAGCTCTCTCGCGGGCTCAAAAAATCGTTTCCAAAATTATTCGCACTAAGCTTTCATTTCCCCAAAAAGAGCAAAAAGCATCTGCTGAAATCGCAATTGGTGATCAATTCTTAGACCTTGTGATTCAAGCGCAGCAGGAAGGAGTCGATGCGGAAAGCGCCCTTCGAGCTGCTCTTAAAAAATACGAAGCCCTTTTTGATGCTAGTTAGCACCTCAAAGACCCTGATTTTTCTTTAGAAGTTGAACTGGATAGCGCCGGTTGCGCCGTGGTAGATAATGTGGCCACCGTGGTCAAGGATATCACCCGTACCATGGAAGGTCAAGTTGCCGCTAGCAGTCGCAATGGCCCCGACGTAGATGACTTGATAGTTAAAGAGAAAGAAGAAGTGTTTGGTGGGTCTGAGTTCAATAAAGGGGAATACTTGCGCAAAATAGGCAAAGTTAGAGCCACTTTTATCAATGTCGCGATGCACGATGGCGTTGCCTTTATCAAGCATTAGGGTTCTTTGCTTATCACGATTAAAGAGACCCCCACCTTTGACAACGAGTCCCCACGTCAAAAAGTGGTAGGGATTGTATTCGAGGTCTCCACCTAATTGAAGGCCAAACGATGTATTTTCTGTCCGGACACGGTAGCGACTTGTTTGAGGAATCTCATCAAAGGGTTTGGTAAAGTACATTTTAAGCTTTTCGTCGATGTCAAAATAGCGAAGACCGAGGATCCAGGAAACAGAAAAATGGTCAGTATAGCGAGGGGTGACATGATGCCAGTAATTCAGCTCATACGTATACATTTTCGAGAGATAGACTGCTTTTACCCGGCTTGCATAGTTATAGTCGTAGGTAAATTGGGTAATGTTTCCATCGATATTTAGATTCTTAGGGCAATTTCTCGTTTTCTGGCCACTCCAAGCGAATCCCCCTAAGTAGCGCGCTTCCCATGTAGAGTAGATGCTTGGGTAGATCTTTGTGGCAACCGAAAATCCTGAATTGAAATGCATATCGTGGACGAGGTCTTTCGACTCGATCATGGGCTTTCCCTCTTCCTTTCGGCAGTCAACAGGTGTCCATTCTATGGGAATCCCCTGTGGGCCTCCAGCCGCAGCAACTAAATGCTTGTTCTGGGAGTTAGCACGTCGCATCAAAACATAGTCGAGTTCAATGGAGAAGTGCTGGTAGTAGGCGCCTTGCACGGCACCGTACGTACTGGCGCAACTTCCAAGTAAAAGAGCTATCCACAAAAAGGTTTTCTGCATTTGCATTCCATTTAAAATACTGAAATGTATCAAAATGAAATTTCTCCTACAAGCTATTTTGAGAGCTACAGGCATAAAAAAAGCCGGAGAGTGCTCCTGGCATAACTTAAATCCTAAAGGCTGCTACATTCCTGTCCTGACCTGGTTCAGACCGCATTACTCCAAAAGTTCCCCGGCGAGCCCCTAGTTTATCATATGAGGTATTTTCCTGTATAGGAAGCGCTTGTTTTTCCAATTTCCTCTGGGGTGCCGGTGGCAACGATCTGGCCGCCGCCTTCTCCAGGGCCGGGCCCCAGATCGATAATGTGATCAGCGGCCTTAAGGATATCGAGGTTATGCTCAACAATGATAACGGTATTTCCTTTATCAATAAGAGTATGGAAAATGGGAAGGAGCTTCGCAATATCGTCGCTATGAAGGCCGATCGTTGGTTCATCGAATAGATAGAGTGTCTTGCCGGTTGCCCGTTTTGAAAGTTCTCTTCCAAGCCGCATGCGTCCGGCTTCGCCTCCTGATAGGGATTGAATTTCCTGCCCCAACGTGAGGTAACCCAACCCAACACTGATAAGAGTCTCCAAAATTTTCTGGAGCTTTGGAATGGGAGGAAGGAAGTTCAGTGAGTCTTCAACGGTGAGTTTCAGTAGCTGGCCTAAGCTTTTTCCCTTGTAGGTGACTTTTAAGCTGAGGGGATTTAGCCGGTTTCCATTACAGCTATCACACTTGACTCTTAAAGAGGGGAGGAATTGCAGTCGGATAGTTTTGAACCCGAGGCCCCAACAGCTTCGGCACATCCCTTTAAGGTGGTTATGGCTAAAGTGTTTTGGCTGCAATCCTCGCGCTGCTGCTTCGGGGAGTTTGGCAAAGAATTGGCGCAAAGGTTGATTGGCTTCGCTATAGGTGGAGACATCGGCTCTAACGGTATGCCCAATAGGATTCTGATCGATAGCAATCAGCTTATTGATTTCTGAAAGTCCTTTAATTTTTGCTCCGTCAATGGCGATTTCGTCACTATCTGAGCGGGAAGCGATATGTTTTTGCACGCCTTGTTTTAAAAGTGTGTCGACTAGCGTCGACTTCCCCGACCCTGAAACGCCACTGATACAGGTTAAAACCTTGGTAGGGATTTTCACAGTGATATTTTTGAGGTTATGTTTTTTGGCTTTTTCGATAGTGAGAAAGTTCTTTGAGACGCGTCGCTTTTCAGGGATAGGAAGCTTTGTTTTCCCACTTAAATAGCTGCCGGTTAGCGAGGCTTTATTCTTTTTAATTTGGGCGAGGGTCCCCTCTGCTATGAGCTCCCCACCAAGCCTGCCTGCTTTGGGGCCAAAATCAAAAATATGGTCAGCAATTTCCAAAGTTAAAGGGTCATGTTCAACCATGAGAAGCGTATTTCCTAAATCGCGGAGATGTTTAAGTGCTTCGTTGAGCCTTTCGTTGTTATAGGGGTGAAGGCCAATAGTTGGCTCATCCAAAACATAGAGGCATCCCGTCAGGCCACTTCCGAGCTGGCGGGCAAGGTGAATCCGTTGCGTTTCTCCTCCACTTAGGGTGGGCGCACTGCGGGAAAGAGAGAGATATTCCAACCCAATATTGCAAAGGAAGGTGAGGCGATGAATCAAGGGATCTAAAATCTCCTGAATTTCTTTTTCCTTAGGGATACCATCGATAAATGGGAGGGCCTCGGATAATGGAAGGTTGCATAAATGACCGAGTGTTTTCCCCTCAAGTTTCACTCCTCGCGCTAGGGGATTGAGCCTCTCACCTTCGCAACTCATGCAGGGCGCAACCTCGAGCAGAGGCTGCATGGTTTCTCGTTGCTGGCGGTGCCCTGTTTTCCCAATTTTTGCAAAGGCGTGATTAATCCCTATAAAGCGGAGTTCCATTTTTTCGCATTTGAAATAGCGGGGCGATCCATTGAGTATTAGCTGGAGCTGTTTTACAGGAAGTTGGTAAAGGGGGATATCGGGATCAATCTCTTCTTCCTCTAAAAAGGTGAGAAAGACTTCCTCAGCAACAGAGGTTGCTTCTTCTTTCCACAATTTACTGATTAGTTCATAGGAGGAAAGGGCCATGATTTTTTGGTGGGAGAGGACATTAGCTCCCCACTGAAATCCGAGTCCCAAACAGTCGGGACACATCCCTTCTTCTGAGTTGAAGGAAAAGGTGTGAGGAGTAAGCGGGGGGTAGGTCTTTCCTGTGCTGGGAACAGCAAAGGCTAGGTTGAAAAGAAGGTCTTCATCATCGAGTGCAACGGTAAAGGGCTCTTTTGTTAGGGCTGTTGCTTGTTCTATCGCCTCGAAGAGCCTTTTTTCAATACCAGGACGGATGGCAACGCGATCGACGACAAGAAAAAGAGCATTTTTTCGGTTTGCTTGGTAGGGGATTTCTTCATCCAGTTCGTAATACTCTCCATTAAGGCGTACTCGAACAAATCCTTGCTGCGTCAAAACATCCTGAATCTCATCTATTGATTGCCCTTTTACAACTTTGATCGGGGATAGGATGTGGAGGCGTGTTTTTTCGGGAAGTTTTATCAGATGCTTAACCACAGACTCTTTGCTGATCGATTCAATCTTTTCTCCTGTTTCAGGGCAATAAGCTACGCCTCGGTGAGCGTATAAAAGCCGGAGAAAATCGTAGACCTCTGTCATTGTTCCAATAGTTGAGCGAGGGTTTCCTGCATGGTGTTTTTGTTCGATAGCAATTGCCGGGGAGAGCCCTTCAATCTCTTCGACTTTGGGCTTGGGCATCTGTTTCACAAACTGCCGGGCATAAGCAGATAGAGATTCAATATAACGTCGCTGTCCTTCAGCATAGATTGTTTCAAATGCAAACGAACTTTTCCCAGAACCAGAGGGACCCGTGCAGACGGAGATTTTCCCTCGGGGAATTTTGAGATCTTCTCCTTTTAAATTGTTTTGTCGGCATCCGATTGCAGTCATTGCACTGAGCGGTTTTTGAGTTGCTTTATGGGGACGACTTTTGGGAGCTTTACGAGGGCGGAGCGCATGTCCTGTTGGAGTTTCTTTTTTGGCCATCTGCTCTGGAGTGGCAGTGGCAAGGATTTGTCCCCCTCCTCGCCCTCCTTCAGGGCCTAAATCAATGATCCAATCCGTTGTTTTAATAAGATCAATATTGTGTTCGATCACAAGAACTGTATTTCCAGCGTCGACTAGATGTTGCAATATATCGATGAGCTTCCGGATATCATGAAAGTGGAGTCCTGTTGTAGGTTCATCCAAGATATAGAGCGTTTTCCCCGTAGCAGGGCGGATGATTTCTCGAGCAAGCTTTATCCGTTGCGCTTCCCCTCCCGAAAGTGTTGTAGAGGATTGTCCAAGGGTGGTGTAGTCCATCCCTACTTGTTTGAGAAGGGACAGTTTGTGGTGGATATGGGGAATTGCATCGAAGAAACCGAGAGCCTCTTCAACAGTCATTTCCAAAACATCGTGGATATTTTTCCCCTTGTAGGTAATGGCAAGGGTTTTGGGATCAAACCGTTTTCCATTGCAGAGAGAGCACGTTGTCCACACATCGTCCATAAAGTCCATATCGAGGCGGATCTGTCCCATCCCTCGGCATTCGGTGCATGAGCCTTCCTGGACATTGAAGCTAAAACGGCCAGGCTTAAAGCCTGCCGCCTGGCTTTCAGGAAGTTTTGTGAAGAGATCTCGGATATCATCGAATACTTTGATGTAGGTACTGGGATTAGAACGGGGGGTTCTGCCAATCGGAGTCTGATCGATGGCAACGATCTTATCAAGGTGCTCTAGCCCTTGAATCGCTTTGTGCTTTCCTACTGGGTGCTGTGCGCGATGAAGTTTATTTGCAAGAGCTGGATAAAGCGTATCGGTAATAAGAGAAGATTTCCCCGAGCCTGAAACTCCTGTAACTGCAATGAAAAGCCCCAAAGGAATATCAACATTGACCTGCTTTAGATTGTGATGCTCCGCTCCTTCGATCGTGAGAATATTCTTCCCTTTTTTTCGCTTTTTTAGAATCGGGATGGTTTCTCTTCCACTTAGGTAGGCTCCTGTAATTGAGCGGGGTTCCTTCTCTAAATCTTCGATCGTTCCAGCAGCAATCACCTCTCCTCCGCGGGATCCTGCTTCGGGGCCGATGTCGACGATAAAGTCAGCCGCTTCCATTGTCTCTTCGTCATGTTCTACAACAATGATTGTGTTTCCACGGTCTCGGAGTTTTTCTAGAGTGGATATAAGCTTTGTATTGTCGCGGGGGTGGAGGCCTATCGAGGGCTCATCAAGAATATATGTGGTGCCTACAAGGCCGCATCCAATCTGCGAAGCGAGGCGTACTCGCTGCGATTCTCCACCAGAAAGAGTGGGGGCGGTGCGCTCTAAAGCTAAGTAGTAAAGTCCGACATTGAGGAGAAAGTCGAGCCGTTTTTTGATCTCCAAAATGAGATCATGCCCCACCATTTCTTCGAAGGGAGAAAGCTTGAGCTTTTGAAAGAAGCTGTGGAGCTCTTCGATTGTCATTGAAGTCAGCTCATGGATTGTTTTTCCATCTAGCTGCGTTGCTGCAGGGTAAGGCTTGATGCGAGAGCCGTTGCAGTCGGGGCAAATCGTTTCATGCATCAGCTTTAACATCTTATTTCTGTAGACGTCACTCTTCGCTTCATTGTAACGCTTTTTTGCCTCTGAAATAACGCCGCGCCATTTGATATATTCGATCCAGGAAGTCTTCTTCACAGGGTGAACAAAATGCATCTTTGTCCACTTTTTTCTGTTTCCATGCAGGTATTGGTTTTGGGCTTTTACAGGGAGATCTTTCCATGGAGTATGGACGTCAAAATCATAGAGGCTGCCAAGGTTATTGTAGATGTTTTTCCACTTCACCGTGTTGTAAGAGCCAGCGATTAAGCAGCAGTCCTCCGCAATACTCAGCTCGGGATCAATAATTTTGTCGAGATCAAAGTCTTGTGTGAGCCCAAGCCCTTCACAGGTGGAGCACATTCCGCTAGGATGGTTAAAGGAAAAGTCATGGGGCTCTAGCGGAGAATAAGAGAGTTTCGATTTTTTTGCGTAGGCGTGCTGCGAAAAGAGGGTTTCTCTCTTGCTTGTTTTATTGTAGACACTCATCACCCCTTCGCCAAGCTCCAATGCCTGAGTCACCGCTTCTACAATCCGGTTTTTTTCTTCCTCCTTGAGGAGGATCCGATCGATGACAAGGTCGATATCATGAGCAGTTGATTTATCAACTTCAATTTCGTCTTCAAGGTTCACAATCTCTCCATCCAGGCGAATACGCATAAACCCTTTGCGGATAAGCTCTTCAAAGAGATCCTTAAATTCGCCCTTTTTTCCTTTGATATGGGGGGCTAAGAAAATGAGCTGCGATTTTTCTGGAAAATCCTGAATGGTAGAAAGGATTCGCTCCATGCTTTGAGGCTGAACCTTTTCGCCGCTTACAGGGCAATGAGGGGTACCAACGCGGGCAAAAAGAACGCGGAGATAATCATAGATTGCTGTAATGGTTCCAACGGTAGAGCGAGGGTTTCTCCCTGATGTTTTTTGTTCGATCGCAATGGTTGGAGAAATTCCTTCAATGAGATCCGCATCGGGTTTCTGAAGACTTCCCATATATCTGCGTGCATAATTGGAAAGCGATTCGATATAGCGCCGTTGCCCTTCAACAAAAATCGTGTCAAAAGCAAGTGAGGATTTTCCCGAACCTGATACTCCAGTAAAGACATTAAAAGTCCCTGGATCGAGGGTGAGGTCAACTCCTTTCAAGTTGTGAACTCGGACATTTTTTAGGATGATAGATTGTTTTTCCATAGAGGATAGTATACATTAATAAGAGTTTCTATATAAGAGGAAATATGCGTACGAGAACAAAAATTATTTGTACCCTGGGACCTGCAACAAGCAGCTATGAAAAAATTTTGCAGCTGATCGATGCAGGGATGAATGTTGCTCGAATCAACATGAGTCATGGCGCCTATGACAAGCATAAAGAAACGATTGACAATCTCAAAAAAGCGCGGAAGGAAAAAGGGATCGCCTTGGCGATCATGCTTGATACAAAAGGACCTGAAGTACGGGTCTGCAATCTCGCTTCTCCCATTGTTTTGGAAGAAGGAGCCCACCTTAAAATCACCAAAGATCCCAAAGAGGGAGAGATCACCCTAGAGCCCTTTGAAGTCATTCAAGACATTAAGATGGGGGCACAAGTCCTCTTTGATGATGGGTATATCACCTCGAAAGTGACTGAAAAACACCCCGATTTTTTGGTCGTGAAAATAGAAAACCCCGGCGTTTTAAAATCGCAGAAAGGGGTGAATATTCCTCACGCAGAGCTTCAGCTTCCTGCCGTGACAGAAAGAGACATTTCAGACATTGAATTTGGATGCAAAAATGGGATTGATATTTTAGCAGCATCCTTCATCCGCTCAGCTGACCATATCATTACCATTAAAGGGATTTTGGCAAAAAGTAAGTCGAGCCATGTCATGGTCATTGCCAAGATTGAAAATGCTCTGGGTGTGAAGAATTTTGATAGTATCCTTCAAGCTTCAGATGGGATCATGGTTGCTAGGGGAGATTTGGGGGTAGAACTGCCTGTGACTCAAGTTCCCAAGCTTCAGAAGGTGATGATCCGCAAATGTTACCAATCGTTCAAGCCTGTTGTTACAGCAACGCAAATGCTTGAATCGATGATCTCAAATCCTCGCCCCACACGCGCTGAGGTTTCTGATGTCGCCAATGCTGTGTACGATTGCACCTCTGCGGTAATGCTTTCAGGTGAGACGGCTGTGGGACAATATCCCATTGAGACAGTCAAGCTCATGCGAAGCACGATCATAGAGGCTGAAAAAGACTTTGATTATGAGGATTTCTTTTACAAAGATGTATCTCGACAACTTTTTAATGACATCTCTTCATCGGTGGCACTCGCTTCGGTAAAAACAGCCTATAGCGCCCATGGAAAAGCACTCATTGCCCTCACAACAAGTGGATTTACCGCGCGTCTTATGGGGCGGTTTCGTCCCGAGATGCCTATTGTTGCTGTTACACCCGATGAGAAGACCTATCATCAACTTGCCTTTTCTTGGGGAACCGTTCCCGTTTTGGAGAAAGTGAAAAATGTGAAAGAAGGCGTGCAACGGGCCAGTTGTTTTGTTTTGACGCATAAACTCGTGCGCTATGGAGATCTGATTGTGGTGACCTCTGGAACCCCTTTTGGAGTCAGTGGAACAACCAACGTGATGCTTGTTGATAATATCGGTGATGTGCTTGTAAGAGGACTTCCTGGAAATGGAAAGCGGACTCATGGAAAAGTAGAGTTTCTGCTCAGTTTTGATGAAGAGGCCAAATATGACTTTAAGGATAAGCTAGTCGTTCTGTCAAGTTGCTTAGAAGAGTATGAACCTCATCTCAAAGTAGCAGGGGGAATTATCCTTCAAAACCATCCTGATGACTCCCGTTCTGAAGATCTTGCAAAGCAGTTTGCTCGTGACTACAAAATACCTCTCCTAGTTCGCGCGGATGCAGCATGCACGACACTCAAAAAAGACCAGCTTGTCACCCTAGACCCGACCAAAGGGCTCGTCTTTGAGGGAATCGTCGAATCAGAAGACGAGATGCGAGAGCAAGTCTGCAAATTCTAGTGTCAAATTCAAACTTTATTGATATCTGCCTAAAATTTTGATTATCAATGCTATGTAATTAATAAAAAAGATTGTTCTAAATAATTTTTTCGAGTATGATTACTGCAAAATTTTGCATTATAATGAATGGAGATCAAAAATATGTCAATTTCACCTGTTACATCCTTTTCTTCTGCGATTTTTAGCGGCATCGACTATAGTATACTTCACTGCACCCACTCTATTATATTTACATGTCTTGTAGATCAAACAGGGGTGGTTCAAAATATTGCCAAAACGACAACACCTCTCCTTAAAGATGCCTTTGTATTTGGGGCCGTTAATGGGACTGTTGAATATGCTTCAACAAACTTAAAGAAAAAAGCGAAAAGAGATTGGACTCCAGAGGGATATGGTCTCGATAAAGGGGTGGATGCTCTGCAGTTTGCCATTGCTATCGCGTCGCGATATGCTGTGGCAAAGCTATGCAATGAGTATTTTGGCACGAAGATTACAAACGAATTTGTCCATATCTATACAGCTTCAGATTTCATTATGATCCCCTTTTCAAGGGGACCTATGGATGCAACTATCCAACTTGCAAAGGCAGGATTTCAGACTGCGATTTGTGCTAAAGTTCTTTCGATTTTTATGGCGACTCCGTTATTTAAAAATGCATTCTATTTTGGAGCCATTAATTTAGCAGTAGTCAGTACAATCACGAACCACAGTCTGAAAATTCATGTAGGAGTTGAAGACCCAAGGCATCTTTATATTTTGCATGTTGCACTCGGTGTTATTTCTCTTACGGGCACTTACTACAGCGCAAAAACCTGTAATCAGTATCTCAAATTGCAGATTCCTAGAAACTATATCGTTCTTATGGTTGCCCTAGCCCTCCCAATAGTTCCAGTGACTGCCTTTTTCAGATACATTAAATATGATATTTTTGGCGCAGACTTTGCTCAAACTATGGAAAGGGTTAAAGCTTCTGAAAGTGATAATGTGCAATCTGCGATCAGACAGCTTACCGAAATCGTAGAAAATATGGATGGACTAGATCGACGGACTATTATGCAAAGGTTTCGAGAGGGGAATTTCGGAGAGGCACTTTCTAATGCAGGGACATTGTTAGGTCCACAATTTCGAGGAGTCTTAGGTCAGATTTTCACTCAGTGGATGCAAGGAAATGCAATAGAAGATATTGTGACCAACTCATTGGAAGTATTAGGGTCTAATGCAGAGGCAATCGATCCAGTTCTAGGTGCTGTTAGGGTTGCAGTTGGAGTGAACTCAAATAAGGCTGGTGCAGACTTTATTCTAGAGGAAGTTTTGAAAGATGCTAGTCAACAGACTAAAGATGCTTTTGCGATGATGGATGCTGGTAGAGACACTACGAAATTTATTGTGACTAAAGCAGTTGCTATCTACGTTGTAGGAAGTAAAAAAGGAGAGGACACTCCTAATTTCTTTTCAGGTCCTACTAGGGAAAAGGTTCAAGCACTACGCACCCAAATTGGAGAGACACCGGTGCTTGCGGCTGATTACGAAGCTGTTCTTGGACATCTTGATGCTGCAGCTGCTAAAGAAGTGGATGACGAAGATTTCTTTGCTTTCCAAAACGAGATTGAAGAGATTGAAGAGAATGAAGGTCAAAAACTTGCGCTCACAACCCTTCAGGGAATTGGATCTCCAGAGCTTCAAACGACATTTTCACGGAACTGTTGCAGAATTGCAGCACAAAAACTAGCTGAGGAAGTGGAGTAGCAAGGCACTAATTACTGTTCACTAAAGAGCCACACTTCCACAGAAGTGTGGCTCTTTTTTTTCCTGACTTGTCATTTTTTTCTGCTTGAGGCACCATCCTGGGATATGAAAAAGCTTGTTTTGATTCTTCTTTTACTGCCGGCCTTGATTTTTTCTGATGATGGGGCATTGAAGCGCCCTGTCGTTCTATCAGTACCAAAGGCAGGTGGGCACCTTGCTTTAAAGACATTGAGTTTATTTCCGGAGACCCCAAAAGGGCAATGGGCTGATCACATTGTCAATTGCGGCGTGCGCAACCCTTTGTTCTATGATTCTGAAACGCCAAAAGTCATCATTGTGCGAGATCTACGAGACGTCTTTGTTTCGCTGGTTTATTGGTTTGATGCTCAGATTGAGAAGGGACTGATCAATCGTCACTTGGCTGCGAAGCGCAAGGGGTTGCGAGAACTGATCCAACACTGGAGAAGCTGCAGCCTTGATGAAAAACTTCGGATTGTTTTGGAGGATGGGCAAGAAAATCTCTACTATGATGGTTGTATGAGGGAGAACATCGAAGAAGCGTGCGTTTTATGCAATGAGAAAAACACTCAGGTTATCCGCTTTGAAGACCTTGTGGGCCCCAAGGGAGGAGGAAATGTTGAATCTCAAAAGGAATGTATTCGACAGTTTGCAGCAGTTTTCTCTCAAGACTTAAAAGAAAAGCAGGTTGAGGAGATCAGTCAGAAAATGTTTGGAACAGCGCACCCTACGGAATTTGATCAAACCTTTCGCAAGGGGCAGATTGGAGCATGGAAAAGTCACTACAATGAAAAAAACTTACTTCTTTTCTATATGCGGTATGGTCGGTATCAAAAGGCATTCGGCTACATTCAGTAGTATGCAGTATAAGATGTTTTAATCCGTTATGGACGGGATACCTTAGGTTTGATAGACTCCCTCTTTATCACTTGAAATGGAGAAGTGGGGATGACTATCTTTCAGATCTCGCCCAGCACCCCTTTGCAATGTCCTTTCTCTTTAGAGAAATATACTGGAGGGAACCCAAATCCTGAACTTACCGCGATGGCTTTTTCTGATTGCAACTTTGGCTTGGAGAGATTGGAGCTTATGGATCGGATTTTGTCGAGCGAATGGTACGTTTTTCATCAAGGACGTTTTAAGATGGGAGAAATCAAGGTTGAGTTTGGAGTCACTAATGCACTTTTTAACGCAGCTCTTGGATCTGAGAAACTGCTTTCTTCAGATGGTCTTTTTAACTTGGACGGGCTTCATGGAGGAGAGCGTCGAACCATTCAAAAACATGTCTCTTATAGCAACAATTGCCCAATGTGTCATAATAGAGTCCGAGGGCTTTACCAATCGAGATATCTTAATCGGCAGCTGAAATTTGGGAGAATTGATTTAAGCAGGTGGGAGATTGTTCAGATGAAGCTTGAAGAGGTTGCAGATTTTGCAGCTCCCCTTGTTGAGGCATTTAGAGAACTAAAACAGTTTGTCTCTCGTGAGGGAAGGAACCGGCTGTCTTCCTTGAGTAAATTTCTTCATTCTGTTGATTTTTATGTTAATAAGTTCGAGAAAAAACTGCAGACCAGCCTTGTCCTTTCTTTGGGGATTAAGGTGATGTGCTTAGGCTATGAGAAGATCGGAATCAAGATGTTCAAGAAGATGCATCAGAGAATTAATTCTCAAGTCAATGTGCTATTGATCTTTGGGTCCATGCTGTTTGTTTGGAAGGGACTACTCTATGTTGTTGATCAAGATCCAGCAGAAACAGTGATTATTGGCACAGTGATTTTTCTCATCTACCTTTTGGGGTTTGAAGGATTGGTTAAACTCGTGGGAGTCCTTACTTTTGGGAATCTGATGAATCAAGCCATGGAAGCTAGAGCAGGTCTCAATCGAGCCAGGAGAGAGAGATGAGCGCATATAAGTATGTTAAAAAGCTTGAAGAGCTAAACATTAATGATGTGGAGCTCGTAGGAGGAAAGAACGCCTCTCTTGGAGAAATGCTTCAGACACTTTCAAAGGAAGGGATAGCGGGTGAATATTTACTGCTCATTTTTCTCCGTTTCATAAACTATCTCCTTTTAGTCTATCCGAGACAGCTTATTCTCCTAAACACACCTGTCTAAATTTTGGGGAGCATTATAATCATCATTACTAAATCTCTGTAGGTCAATGCAAAATTACAATATCACCTGACTAACCAAAGGGTAATCTCTCCTGCAAAATGCTTCCATTTGAATGGTTTGTCTTCGGAATCCAACATTGTCATCTTAACCTCTCACCTAACACATGAAAAATTCAATTTTACAGAAGCCAAGCGTTTTTTGCACCAGAACCATATGGAAATTCTTTGATATGTGGTTGTAAATCTTTGACTAGATAACCGCTATCGATTAAGCTCTTAT
The DNA here is from genome assembly GCF_963457595.1 of Candidatus Neptunochlamydia sp. REUL1. Taxonomy (GTDB): domain Bacteria; phylum Chlamydiota; class Chlamydiia; order Chlamydiales; family Simkaniaceae; genus Neptunichlamydia. Next base: position 288,792 of record NZ_OY735137.1, on the reverse strand, counting down.
GGCATCTTGATCAAACTAGTAGGATGAGCCGATGCAGAAGTTAACACATCTTAGAGTCCCTCCTCCCTCCAGCTCCTCAGCAAGCTCTACCTCTAGCGATCATTCATGCGGCTATAGTTCTGCATCTAGTTCTCCAGAAAACTCTCCTCCGGCAAGACATTTACCACTAAGACTTCCAGAAGCAAAGTATCAAGAGCTATTTGACTCTATAGATCCCTGGCACCCAAATCCCGAGCAAAGACTATCTGCCAATACACAGCACATGAAAACCCTGCAGACAACAATCAATAGGAAGATTCAAGAAAGTTATTTCTTTGTTTTGGGAAAGCAGCAGGAAGATGAGCGCTTTCAAAAGGTTTTTGTTGATTTCTTCCGTGAGATACGTGGTGTTAACAACTTAGCTAAAGAAGCATCTATTTTGTTAGCTGATCATTTTCGAGGCTATGCAGACGTGAGTGAAAAAGTCGAATACACCATAGATGCTGGAGACTTTTCAGATATCCACTGTACTTATCATCAACCAACAGAAGAAGTGATTCTTGAGCTCAAGAAGATCCTTGAAGAAGAGTATGGCCTGAAGGGGCAGCTTATAAAATCTCTGAATAAAGCAGGACAAAAGATTGGAGATGTATTTCAACTAGATACTCACGATACCTGTTTGCGAGAGTTTTCCATATTTCCTAGATTATTTCCCAAATGCATGAAAGCACTGAAGGAGATATTCAGCAGCCTATTGGTATCAGAGTGGCTCAAGAAAGACATTGAAGAGGTTAAGATCTATCTCAAGCAATACCCCTCTAAAGAAAGCATCGAAAGACCAAGACTCACAAAGGAAGATCTCACTCGAGCGATAGCACTCTGGACAGCAGCAAAGCACTACGCTGAGCAGCAAAAGATACGAGATCATCAGCTCTCAAATAAACATAGAAACGAGCTAAAAGATGATCTATGTAGTGCCTTGATCTCTGGAGGATTATCCTTTATAACGGGAGATCCAAGCTTAGTAATTGGACAAGCAGCAAAAACGGCAATGAACTCTTTTGGCAATACAATCGACCCTGAAGGAAAAGATCAGGCAGTGCAAGTCTTAAAGCTATTTGGAGGCTTTGGTCTTGGTAGCGCAATGGGAAGAAATTCCTGGGATCTAGGAACGGCTCTTGGTGTTGATCTTCTTGACCTAGCAACTCGAGCAGAAAAGACAGGAAAAGGAGAGTCTGCCTTAAGAAACCTTGGTGGATCTGTACTCAAAGGCGCATTAACGCAAGATAAGAAAAAGCTAGTCTGCCAAGTACTAGGTTTTAGCGTAGCTGAGGCTGTTAATCAGCTTCCTGAGACAGATGAGACAACGCCGCTTGACATACGCATCGCAAGAGCATTGATATCCAATGGAGATGTTCAAAGTCACTACATTAAGCAGTACGTTGACCAAAAGTTCAAGGAAGCTCCTAAACCAAAAGTTGGCGGAGAACTTACTCCAGAAGAACAAGAAAAATACCCCAAGCAAGAACCAACTCTGGCAGACTTACAGCAGCAAGAAGACAGCAAGCAACATGCTCTAAAGATCCAAGCAGCACAAAATGAGCTCATACAAAAAGAAGCTGGTGTTGCAGAAGCAAATAAATACCTCAATGAGAAATTTGCAAAGTATCAAAAAGCCTGTGGTGCATTCAACTCTGCAACTAAGGAATTGAGCAAAGTCATCAAGGGAAACGAGAATCTATCAAAGGCGATAGAAGAAAGAGATGACGCCCAAAAGACACTAGATAGTCTACAAGGAATAGAGAGAATTCCAGTTCCAGAATCTAAACCTGAAAAGCCCAAGAAACCCAAAACAGTAGTAGGAAAAGCATGGAATTGGATAAAAGAAAACGTTGCAGTAAGCGGTGAAATATCTGCAACTAAGATGCCGCTGTATACCACGAATCCATCTACCTCTTCAGATAGATATGTGCCAAGAGAATTGTCTCAAGCCCCTCCACCTCCGAATAGACCACAGATAAGGGAGCCTAATGCAGGACAGTGGGAGAATGTTCAGGCGATGCAACAAGGCCAACTCTTCAACAAAAACATGCAATACCAAACGCCTGTTGTAGATAATAGCCCTAAAGCCCCCTTGAACTATCAAGCTTACTGGGGGCAAGGTCTGGCAAACAATGTGCAAGTGCCACCAATGGAGCTCAGGATACTAGAACGAACTGCAGATCTTCCTCGAGGAGATTCTCCTCAAAGACAGATTCAAATGGCTGGTTTTTCTGGATCTATGGAGTTTGCATTAATGGATGTAACTCTCCAGTCAAGGTCTGCTATAGATGCTTTAAAGACGGTGAAAAGCGCTGCTGTTAACGACTTCACAAAAAGCATTCCAAAGGGTGGTGCTAAAATTCTCCGAGGCATCTGCAGCTTAATGCTTCCTGATATGTCTGACGTGTCCGGAGCTGAATGTCCAAAAGAACACTTTAAAAGATTCTCCGCTAGCGCGCTATTGAAGTATGACAAGCTTGTACATATCAAGGACCCTTATTCTTTCGGAGCAAGAGCTGGGGAGTTCGTTGGTGAGATGATTTCTTTTGGAGGTGTTGGAAAGGTCATAAGAGTCGCAGAAGGCATTAGCGTACTGGGCATGGCTTGTGAAGGCGGCGTAGTAGGCCTCGTTATGGCAGAATCTCATGACACCAATAAAGCAGCGGGGGTGGCCTTTGGTTTTGGTCTTGGTAGTGCAGCAGGTTCGATACCGAAAGCATTTAGAGCTTTAAAATCTATGAGCACTGTTAGTCCACTACAGGACAGGGCACTGTCCACGGTAGCCTTTAGGCATGAAGTGGGTAGGCAGTTGATAGAGAACCGCATACTACGATGTAGTTTTGTTAGTGATAAGACTGCGTTAAATCTTGCTAAAAGAAAACTCACATATATAAAACCCTTCGATATACCATACGTAAACAAGGGCCCAGAGCTTGAGTGGTGGAAAGTTGCAAGCCCTAAAATAGATGCTCTTAAGCGAGTAGTTTCCGATAAGAAAGAACTATACAAAGTTGTTAGAAAAGAGTTTGCAAGTGACAGTCTATCAGAGATGAAGATACGCAGAGTGCTTGATTATTCTGGGTTCAAGACTTTTGAGAATCCAAAGCTCTTTCCCACTGAATATGTAGCGGAATTTGCAAAGAAGAATGCAGGTATTGTTTTTAGAAAGCCTGGGACTGTATACGAAGAAAACATTTTAATCAGGATATGCCCAGGTCTTCGCAAAGAGAATCCAGTGACTGCAATTATTGAGGGGAAGCAAATGAATGGAATACTGAGACAACAAACTCATTATGTAGTCCAGAGAAAAGGGAAATATTACTTAACAAAAGATGGTAAATGGATAACAAAACCAGATGAAACAACCCATATTCAATTAACTGAGTATCAATTTAGGGGATGGGAATAATGATACCTGAAGAGATAGAAAATGAAGCAAGAGATCTTAGGGAAGATAAAAGCATATATCCTCTATTTCTTGTAGACGAGTTTAGAAAGGCGAGAGAAGAAACACGCACAGAAAAAGAAACAGGAAAAAGCATTCCTTACAACCCAACTAAAATCACCGATTTTTTACAGATCATTCGCACTACATGGGTTATATCCAACGCAGAATACCAAGAGCGCTTCTGGGTAAGGCAAGAGCCTCCTATGATGGGAGATAACTATATGGAAACCCTAGAGACTTTTCTGTCCGATGGAGAAGCTGTTCTTCTGGCGAATGATGCTGGAAGAGTTTCTATGACTGCTAAGCAACGCGAAATGCTACAGAGACTATACACGATGGTAGATGATTTTGATGGAGATCCGACTGTACCAGACGACCCAGGATACGGTCTAAATGACTCTGCAATTATTGCTGATCCAAAATGGCATAAGATACAAGCATACGCCAAGCTCGTCTATGAGGAGATCACAGGAGACGACCTCGATGCATGGGAAAAGTCTCGCCCCCCAAGAGAAAAACGTCCAGAGATAAAGCAAAGAGACGCTACACCAGAAGAGATTCATGCAGAAGAAAAAAAGATCTACCCAAGTTTCCTTATTGAGCAATTCAAAAGACGCCAGCATATCCCTGAGACGAGTCTTGAGCACTGCCTGATCAACGTGTATTTAGAAATCTGGACGATATCCAAACAAGAGTATCAAGAGCGCTTTTGGGTGAGGAAAGAGTTTCCCCTATACGACGAGGAAAACTGCATGAAAACGTGCTCTAGGTATCTATGTGATGTAATAACAGTCATACATGGTGCTGAAGATAACAAGCTTGATGTGACAAATAAGCAATGCAAGGTGCTCAAGAAGCTATCTAAAATGATCGAAGACTTCAAAAAGGATCCTAATAGACCCAATAACCCAGGGTATGGTATTAACGACGGTGAGATTATTGCTTACAAAAAATGGAAAGAAATCCAGTGGTATGCCAAGTCTGTCTATGAAGAACTCACAGGAGAGAAAGCTTAGCTCTATAGTAAGCGCCATAATCGATCTATAAGAGCCTATCTTGTCTAAGGCAGCGTCATCCTATGGCTATATAAAAATAAAGCGCTTATATTTAGCGTGATATTTGCTAATCAAACAGTTTTCAAGTTTTATGCAAGCTATTTGTTACAATCTGAAGAGGCTAGCGGTTCTAGATCCCCCAAATTTGTGTCTCTCCTAGGGAGAGGTGTGTCCAAATGGACTGAATTTTCCATTTCTAAACACTTACAAACTACAAAAACTATCAAAAAGCACCTGTTTTTTCGAACTCAAAAGTTTTATATCCTGAAACTTCTGAATCTCTTTGGTTCTAAACAGCCTCACTATCAAAAGATCACATCCATCGCAATGGTCGAAGACAGCGCAAGTGGGGAAAAGCATTGGAAAAATAGAGCAATTGGAGACCTATTGACCAAAGCTGATAAAAATGATGTGATTGTTGTCTCGACAATTACTGCGACCGTATTGGGACTCGCAGCGCAAATAGAAAGGGAATTTATCAGCGTCAGAACTAAGGAAGCTTTAGCAAAAAGGAAGTCTGATGGAGTGCAATTAGGAAGGCCTAAAGGACCAGCAGCCTCCCTTAAGCTCGATGAAAGAGAAGAAGAGATCGTTGGCTACCTAAAGAAAAGCATTAGCAAGAGAGCAATTGCTAAATTAACAGACTGCTCTCCTTCGACCCTTTATAAATGGATGAAGCGAAGAAAAATCGAGAAAAAAGTTCTTCAACCTGCTTAGAAAAATGGTAAATGAATAATCCGTTTAAAATGAATTTTTTAAGTAAAAAATGTCCAGAAAAATAATTTCTTAGCGTATATCAGCGCACGAATGTCGCTCGGACTTTTATATGAAGAAGGAGTCGAACCAACAAATAACCTGGCAGAAAGAGGACTTAGGCCTGCAGTCATTTGGCGATTTTTTTTTGATGCTCATCTGAAAGGGTCTTCGATTCCATTGCTCCTAGACAGTTCCTAACCCCTCCGTGAACGCGTACCTTATTTCTAAATGACATGGAAGAAAACAGGGTTATTTTTAAAAAATCTTTACTTTTTCTTAAAAGAAAAGTAAAATTTTTTGATATACATTGATTCCTTAGGAGGTATAGACATGGACCCTGTTTCTTCTTGCTTTTCCCATCCTTTTATTTCCCCCTCTAACCCCCTAACTGATGAAAATGCTTCATTAAGAAGCAAAATCCTTTCTACTCCACCGTATACGGCTAGTGGTCTTTGGGAAGAAGGGCCGGAATTTATCTCGATTCATACCCATGTCCATGAAATCCTTCCCCATGTCTACCTGGGCAATTACCGCGCCTATTTAAGTGTTGACCCTCAATTTATTCAGAAATATCCAATGGTTGACAGGCCAGAAGAGATTTTTGATGGACCTCCTAAGCAAGAAGTCTTAGATAAAATTGATCAGAAAGGATGCTCCGAGCTCAACATTCAAATCATTTTAAGTATCACTGATTTCCATCCAGGAGAGGGAGTCCCTTTAGATGACTGGTCAAGATTCAAACCTCAGTTATCTGGAATCCAACATGCTAGAGTTCCTGTAGATGATTTAGATTGTAGCTGGGAACAGATTGAGCCGCATCTCGAGACCCTTTTTAGTCATATTGACCAAGCACGCGATCAGAAGAAAAACCTATTGATTCACTGCGTTCAAGGGGTGTCTAGAAGCCCTGCTGTTTTGATTGCTTATTTGATCAGCCGCTGCGCCGTCCCTTTTGAAAAGGGTTTAGACTATGTCCAGTCGATTCGTCATCAAGTTTCGATCAAACCTTCATGGGTTGGTGATGATCATAGAGGCATAAAGAGATTTGAAAAGAAAAACATCCCCATTTTATGAAACCTAGGAGGCCTTAAATGTCAGCTCTTTTACAACCTGTTTTACAAAATGCTATTTGCACGATCACACAAGAAGTCATGAAAGATCCCCACGCTTTGCCTTGTGGCCACTCTTTTGAAAAAGAGGCCATTGAAGGGTGGATCAATGCCAATCAAAATGCTCACGGGAGAAGCCGATGTCCAGAGTGTCGCACTCGATTTACCCATATCGCCCGAAATTTCACTGCTAAAAACATGCTTGACGCCATCCCTGACTCTACAAGACTCATTGCTTCCATGGCCCTATCCGCAAAAAGAGAGTCCATGAGGATTGATCGCCAATTATCTGAAGGTGAGACAGATCAAGCCATTAAAATTTTTGATGCCTGTCGAAGAGGAGATATGGATCTCCTTGACAAGCACATATCTCGTGACAGCCTTGTACGAGCAAAGCGGGAATTTCCCATTGGGAAAATAGGATGGACCCCTTTTCATGAAGCAGCCTTTCAGGGGCACCTTAACATTCTCGACCGTCTTTATGAGGTCTGTCCTGAACTCCTTTTTGTAACTAGGGAAGATGGATATAGCGCGCTGTATGCAGCAGCAGAAGGGGGCAATAAAAATGCTCTTGAATGGATCCATGGAAAAGATCACACCTTGATCAACGAGTCCTCTCTTAAAGGAAAATACACGCTCCTGCATGCAGCAACCCAAGGAGGGGATGAAGAGAGCATCCGATTTCTTGTAGAGACAAAACCGACTCTTTTAAACTTGAGGGCGCAAGAGCATCCTCTTGGCGATGAAAAAACCAAGGGACTCCTTGCAGCTTTACAAGGGTTAGACTTAAAGGAGCTTGACCTAAGAAAAAATCAGCTCACAGAAAAAATAGCAGACTCATTAAGCCTTTGTCTTGGGACTCTTTCCACAGAACTCCTCTTAGGAGGAAACCCTTTAGGACCCATATTCTTTGAAAAAATACTGAGCAGTCTGAGGGTCTCTGATGTCGAAAAAATCAATCTCAAACACACCTCACTTACAGATGACGGAGCCTCTATTGCCGCTCGCTTGATCCAACAGACAGGCGCTCTCAAAGAATTGGGATTAGAACAGAACCAAATCACCGACGAAGGGGCAAAACAGCTAGCAGAGGCCTTAAAAGCAAATAGATCATTAACAACCTTATGGCTAAATGACAATCAAATCACAGATACTGGAGCACGCTATTTTTTTGAAGCGCTCCAACAAAGGACAATGCCTTTAAAGCTCAATCTGTTAGGAAATTCAATCGGAGAGGCGACTCAGCAAATGCTAAGAACAATCAGGAACCATACGGTAACTGTTTAGGAAAAACGCAATGAGCTTTATTAACCCTTATCCAATCACAAAAAAAGGAATCCAAGACCATAACCCTGAAATCAATGCGATCTATACTGGAAAAACAGGAAAATCTCCCCATTTTTATTCTGTAGGGCCCAAAACTTCAGGCTCTGCAATGGGAGCCATCTTCCAAAAGCGCCACTTTGACCCCAGTAAAGCCGCTCCATGTAAAAAGTGGATGGGAAAAGCCAATACTCCAATTCATCGAAACAATTTACCAAGGCCAACAGGAGAAAGACTCCTTTCAGAAGGTGAGGTTAAGCGGTATCAAGAAGCGATGAATATCAGCGCCATCTATGAAAAAATTGCCTACGATTGTTTTTATGAAATGGGGAGAGGTATTTTTCGCGTCCCTAAAACGCGCCTTTCTAGAGAAAAGTTTTCTACTCCCCATATGCGTGAACATTTTCTTGCTCACGTGCTCAGTGATTCCGGTATTCAGGAATCCCTTTTCATTATGAGTCAAATCGATGAAAACTACCAAGATTTTTCGCAGGCCCAAGTCGAAAAAGGGTTAACCTTTATCCAGTATCTCGAAAAGTACCACTGCCCTCCAGATCACCTTTTAACTCCACAGGGAAAAAAAGTTCCCATCAAAGGATTCATGGGAGTGCTTGGAGTGGGAAGAGTCCTTGCGGATACCGACACCTTAGGAAGCTCTGGGACAAATGCAGGATTTCAGTGGGTCTATCAAAATGGCGCAATCACTTACGCGCAAACAGTAAAGATTGATCCAGGAGAATCTTTTTCCTTTTCTCTATATGACCACGAAGAAGCTCTGACAAAAAATCGGGTCCTAACCACCCTGGATCGACCCACTTTAGAAGGGTCCCCAGCAAGCGACCTAAAAGATATCCGTGATCTCCAATATGGGAATATGATTTCTGGAGAGAAAGCCATTCAGTGGAGCACCCTTGAAGAAAACCAAAAAGATGAATTTTTAAGTGTCTTGTTTAATGCAAGCCGCTATCTCAATGAAGATAAAATCCTTCAATTTCTCTTAGAAAGAGATGAAAAGTTTAATCGAAGTCCCCTTGAACAGATCCCCAAAAAACTTACAACCTCTATAAAAACAAAGATGCAATCATGGATTCGTCTCCAGCTAAACATTTATAAAGAAGATCTAAATCTTTTCAAAAGCCGCCACCCCGAAAAGATTCTTAAAGCCTACTATATCGACTCTCTAGGAGAACTTCCCCTCCCTGCCTCTCAAGAAACCTTTCCGATTGAGGAACTTTTTACGCAGCTCACACTCATTAATACAGAAAGTCAAAAAGGGGAAAATCAACCCTTAAGGAAAGACCTGCCTGAGCAAGATTCTTTAACAGAAGCTTTTAAGCGGGGAAAAATCACCTCTGAGCCTATCAACCTCGAAGATCTTTTTATTCCCAAAGAAGGAAAACCTTGCAACAAAGTTCTTATGATTGGAGGAGCAGGAATTGGAAAAAGCACCGTCTGTCAAAAAATTGCCTATGATTGGGCAGCAGGCCGCTTATGGAATACGCAATTTAAATACATCTATTGGCTCCCCTTACGTTACCTAAATCCTCTTGTTAAAGAAGGAAAACTCAATAGAAAAGATCCAGATGAGTGGCTGGCTCAAGCAGCTTCCCACTTGATTTTAAAAGACCCTGCTCTTTATCTCTCTATGTTAAGAGAAATAAAGGCCCATAAACATCAAATGCTTATCTTATTTGATGGATACGATGAAGCAACCCCCGCCTTGGCTCAAGCACTATCCCCATTTGAAACAAGCACAGACCTCAAGATCTTATTTACCTCCAGACCAGGACCCATTACTTCTCTCCAAGAAAAAATGGACCGCCTCGTGGAAAACATAGGATTTTCTGATCCCCAGATTCACTCCTATATGAATCACTATTTTGCTCGGAAACTCGAGATCCATGACCCCATTAAAGCCAAAGAAGCTTTAAAGGCTTCCCTCCCCCCATCGTTTGACCTCGCTAAAGAAATCGATAACGTCAGCCTATTCCTCATTTCTGAAGATCAAGACCTACGAAAAGAAGCCCTTTATATTTTAGGAACACTCGGTGCCTATGCAGCAGCCCTCAACGAGCAAGACCTAAAAAACCATATCGTAGAAATGCTGCAACACAAAAAAGAAAAAGAAGCCACTCTCAGTCTTAACCATATCGCCCGATACGAAACCGATTATAGCCCCCCTCAAAGACACATCAACCCCAATGACCTTTTAGAAATTTTCAACAAAGATCCCAATTTACAAGCAATCTCTCACACCCCCCTGCAATTGCAAATGTTATGTGCCCTGTGGGAACAAGGGGCTCGTGAGTGCAGCTTCCCAAAAAATCTCACGGGCCTTTATACCACAATGCTCACCCATCTGTTTCATTGGAATCAAAAAGAGCAGCAAAAAATCCAGTACCATTCTTTACATCCAGAAGACAAACACCAAGCATTTTTAACTCTTGGAAAAGCAGCGCTCATAGGACTCCAAGAAGGGAACCTCATGGTTAGCCATGAGACTTTAACCAAAAGCTTTTCTGCAGACGAGATCCAAGCGCTTTTAACAACAAGGCTTTTGCAAGGAGTAAAAAAACAAGACGCAGCCGCTTATGTCGACTACGCCTTCTTGCACTTGACCTTCCAAGAGTATTTAGCGGCCTATTTTATGAGCTGTCAAACACGAGAAACCCAAAAAGATTGGATCGTCAAACACCGTTATTTCCCACAATTTCAGCTTGTCATGGCCTTCCTTGGAGGACTTATCCACGCCAAAGACAATTCAGATAAAACAAGAACCAAGGCTTTTATTGAAGACTTACATGCCCCTCCCATTGAGCTAATCGGTATCGCTCAAATGCATGTGACCCTGCGCGTCCTAGAAGAATGCAGAGATGAAACACTTCAAAGCTGGGCAGAGGAGAGATTTCATATCTATCAAGCCTATGGTGACTACGTGCTATTCAACATAGAAAAGCTCAATGAGGCGCAGGTAACTTTTCAATTTCCTTCCTTTATCTGGCCCTCTTTTATGGGAAAAATAAATGCACTGCTCAAAGGCTCTGATCGGCGTGTGCGAAGCTCAGCGTGCGAAGCTCTTGTTAAGCTTGGTGAAAAAGGAGACAAAGAGCAATTTTCTAAGATTTTAGAGGCCCTTCGTCCTCGGCTTAAGGACTCTAATAAGAGGGTGCGAAGATCAGCATGCGACGTTCTTGTTAAGCTTGGTGAAAAAGGAGACAAAGAGCAATTTTCTAAGATTTTAGAGGCCCTTCGTCCTCGGCTTAAGGACTCTAATAAGAGGGTGCGAAGCTCAGCATGCGACGTTCTTGTTAAGCTTGGTGAAAAAGGAGATAAAGAGCAATTTTCTAAGCTTTTAAAGGCCCTTCTTCCTTTGCTTCAGGACGCTTATTTTTACATCTTTCTAAGATTTTAGAGGCCCTTCTTCCTCGGCTTAAGGACTCTGATTCGTCTGTGCGAAGCTCAGCATGCTACGCTCTTGGGAGGCTTGGCAAAAAAGGAGATAAAGAGCAACTTTCTCAGCTTTTAGAGGCCCTTCGTCCTCGGCTTAAGGACTCTAATAAGTGGGTGCGAAGCTCAGCATACGAAGCTCTTGTTCAGCTTGTCGAAAAAGGAGACAAAGAGCAATTTTCTAAGATTTTAGAGGCCCTTCTTCCTCGGCTTCAGGACGCTGATTCGTATGTGCAAAGCTCAGCATGCGAAGCTCTTGTTCAGCTTGGAGAAAACATAGACAAAGAGCAATTTTCTAAGATTTTAGAGGCCCTTCTTCCGATGATTCAGGACGCTGATTCGGATGTTCGAAGATTAGCATGCTACGCTCTTGTTAAGCTTGGCGAAAAAGGAGGCAAAGGGCAGCGTTCTCAGCTTTTAGAGGCCCTTCTTCCGATGATTCAGGACGCTGATTCGTATGTGCGAAGATCAGCATGCTACGCTCTTGGTAAGCTTGTCAAAAAAGGAGACGAAGGGCAGCGTTCTAAGATTTTAGAGGCCCTTCTTCCTCGGCTTCAGGACTCTGAGGGTTGGGTGCGAAGATCAGCATGCGACGCTCTTGTTAAGCTTGTCGAAAAAGGAAACAAAGGGCAGCGTTCTCAGCTTTTAGAGGCCCTTCTTCCGATGATTCAGGACTCTGAGGGTTGGGTGCGAAGCTCAGCATGCGAAGCTCTTGTTCAGCTTGGAGAAAACATAGACAAAGAGAAATTTTCTAAGATTTCAGGGGCCCTTCTTCCGATGATTCAGGACGCTAATTCGTCTGTGCGAAGCTCAGCATGTGAAGCTCTTGGTAAGCTTGTCGAAAAAGGAGACAAAGAGCAATTTCCTAAGATTTTAGAGGCCCTTCTTTCTGTGCTTCAGGACGCTAATTCGTCTGTGCAAAGCTCAGCATGCGAAGCTCTTGTTAAGCTTGTCGAAAAAGGAGACGAAGGGCAGCGTTCTAAGATTTTAGAGGCCCTTCTTCCGATGATTCAGGACGCTGATTCGTATGTGCAAAGCTCAGCATGCGAAGCTCTTGGGAAGCTTGGTGAAAAAGGAGACAAAGAGCAATTTTCTGAGCTTTTAGAGGCCCTTCTTCCTCGGCTTCAGGACTCTGATTTTTATGTGCGAAGATCAGCATGCGAAGCTCTTGTTAAGCTTGTCGAAAAAGGAGACGAAGGGCAGCGTTCTAAGATTTTAGAGGCCCTTCTTCCGATGATTCAGGACGCTGATTCGTATGTTCGAAGATTAGCATGCTACGCTCTTGTTAAGCTTGTCGAAAAAGGAGACGAAGGGCAGCGTTCTAAGATTTTAGAGGCTCTTCGTCCTCTGCTTCAGGACTCTGAGGGTTGGGTGCGAAGCTCAGCATGCTACGCTCTTGTTAAGCTTGCCGAAAAAGGAGACAAAGGGCATCGTTCTAAGATTTTAGAGGCCCTTCTTCCTCGGCTTCAGGACTCTGATTCGGGTGTGCGAAGCTCAGCGTGCAAAGCTCTTGTTAAGCTTGTCGAAAAAGGAGACGAAGGGCAGCGTTCTAAGATTTTAGAGGCCCTTTGTCCTCTGCTTCAGGACGCTGATTCGGATGTGCAAAGATCAGCATGCAAAGCTCTTAGGGAGCTTCGAGAGCGCTCAAAAGAGCAACTCCCTGGTATTCTATTTGCTCTTTCTAAAGGGCAAATAGAAAATTCTTTTGTGTATATGTATTTAAATGAATCTATACTTTGGGGTTGTGATTCAAATTTAAAGTTTTCTCTATTAAAAAATAATAAAATTTTGGAGTCAAAAACTTGTGGAAAAGAAGAATATGAAAAGATTAAATCTTATCTTTTAGGAACAACTTCGCCTTTAAGTAGCTATATTCTCAGCACAGGACATTTTTCAGACACCTCCCAGTTATATTTGGTATAATGAAGGTAAACAGATGTAGTTCGCTGTATTTGCTTGTTTGTTATCATAGGGGCACTTGCGGGTGGAACAAAGAAAATGGTTGCGATTTACGACGGAGAAAGAGAAAGCAAGCTATCTTGGAAAACAGTGCTGCAGGATCTTAAATCCAAAGGACTGAAACAGGGCCCAAAGCTATCAGTTGGAGATGGGGCTCTCGGATTGTGGGCTGCTTTAGAAGAGGAGTTTCCTGGATGTGCTCAGCAACGTTGCTGGGTACATAAAACCGCCAATATCCTTGATAAGATGCCAAAATCGGTTCAGGTTGATACGAAGTCAATGATCCATAATATGTATATGTCTCCAACAACAGAGGAGGGAATAAAAGCGATGAATCGCTTCATTTCTCTCTATGAAGCAAAGTATCCAAAGGCATGTAAATGCTTGACGAAAGATGAGGATCAGCTCTTTACCTTCTATGATTATCCCGCCCAGCATTGGCAGCACACTAGGACGACAAACCCGATAGAATCAACCTTTGCAACAATTAGGCACCGGTCGAGACAAACAAAGGGATGTGGCTCCAGGATAGCGACGCTGTCAATGGAGTTTCCTTATATGAGCTTTTATTCATTCTCGAAGGTTATAAACAGGATCCTGTATTTTCTTGGCTTTATCAACTGCTTGTTAAAAATCAGTGGTGTGAAAAAGGTAAAGAAGATCCCTATTTGTGCCAGACTTCTTAAACATTAAAAAACTTCCCCCTTATACCCATCGCTTAGATCCAATAAAATTATGATAAGTATTTTATTAGGAGAGTACTGCTGCGCGGATTTTGCCTGTAAGTGAGATAATCACTTTGGCAGCTTGCTTGATTTCATCACGAGTATTGAAGCGGGAAAATGAGAATCGAAGTGAGGAGGAGGCTCGCTCGCGGGAGTAGCCCATTTTGATAAGGACTCGAGAAGGTTCCAAAGCGCCAGAGGCACAGGCTGAAGCGTGAGAGGCGGCAATTTTGTGCATATCAAGTGCAATCAAAAGAGATTCTCCATCAACTCCAGGGAAGAATAGGTTAGAAGTATTAGAAACTCTGGGGCCCTCTCCATTGATTTCTACGTCTGGAATGGCGGAAAATATTTCTGATTCAAAGAGCTCACGAAGAGATATAAGGCTAGCCGCATTTTTATCTTCATCAATCAGAGTGAGTGCACGGGTCATGCCGACGATTCCTGGAAGATTTTCGGTTCCACTTCGAATTTTTTTTTCTTGGTTCCCTCCCGTAACAAGGGGAGAGAGTTGGAAACTTGAGTGCGCAAAAATGAAGCCTACTCCTTTCGGACCATGGAATTTATGAGCAGAAAAAGCAACCCCTGATACTCCAGAAGGAATAGTAAAAGGCTCTTTTCCGATGAGTGAGACGCCGTCGATAATGAGAGGAACCTTGGCCGATTGGGCAATGGCAGCCATTTTTTCAAGGTCGATTTTGACCCCTGTTTCACTATTGGAAGCTGTGAGAACAATGAGTTTTGTATTAGAGCGCAGAGCTTTTTGTAGGTCATCAGGATGTGGAGCTCCATAGGTATCGGCTGGAAGAAATGTGACGTCAGCACCCTTGGCTTGAAGATCGATCAGGGTACTATACACACACGAGTGATCGATAGGAGATCCGATAATGTGGGCTTTGGAATCGTCTAATGCGCCCCGTATGAGAAGATTCATTCCCTCTGTTCCTCCTGAAGTAAAGAAAACTTCACTAGCTTTCAAACCTAAAAAAGAAGCAATCTGAGAGCGGCAGTTAGAGAGGACCTTCTTCCCTTCCTGGCCAAAATGGTGAATGCTCGAAGGGTTTCGAGGGGGAGCAGCAAGTTCTTCGATCATCGCATCAATGACTAGAGGATCGATTTGCGTTGTGGCATTATTATCGAGGTAAATTCTCTTCATCTGTTTTCACAATTACCACAGTTACGTTGTCAAGCCCCCCTTGTTCCTTAGCTCTTTCAACAAGCTGCGTAGTTGCACTCTTAATATCTTTGCTATTTTTCAAAACCTTTGTGATTTCCTCATCCGAGACCTGATCGGTGAGACCGTCACTGCACATCAAGTATATATCATGAGGGTTTACTGGGGCAATATGGATTTCTGCTTCCACATCCATTTGAGTTCCAATCGCTCGGGTTAAAATATTTTTATAGGGAAGGGTTTGAGATTTTTCTTTTGACACTTGTCCTTTTTCAATCATTTGGTTTGTGAGGGAGTGGTCAAGGGTCAGTTGATCAAGAAGTCCTTCTCGAAAGCGGTAGATACGACTATCTCCTACGTGACCATAAATGAGCGAATGTTCGTGAAAAAGAAGGGTGCATAGGGTGGTTCCCATCCCTGAATAATCTTTTTTCTTTTTGCCTAGGTGATGAACCCAGCTATTAGCATTTTCAATGCAAAGCTTATTAAAAGAAGAGAGATCGAAAATATTCCACTCCCGCTCTGCAGAAACAAAGAGCTCTTCAATTGAAGCACAGACAAATCGGACAGCCTCTTTTGCTGCAATTTCCCCGGCATTGTGCCCACCCATTCCGTCGGCAAGGGCAAAAAAACCATATTCATGGAGATTAAGAAAGACATCTTCGTTATTTGTGCGGACATGGCCGACGTCTGTAAGTCCATAACAAGATAGTGGAAAGGCATAGCGATTCATGATGATTTCCTTCCTGTTGTTTTGATGATCCCCGTTTGAGATGGGTCTTGACACTCTCCAAGAAAGAGGAGGAGTTTAGTATCAAAGTCATAAACGGCATACAGGAAGGGGCGGTTGGCAATAAATTCAGCTGCATCATCCTTTCTAGATGATTTTAAGCTAAAGGATGAACTCGTTGCTGCTGTTGCGAAAATTCCTCCTTCATCTATTGATAGGACACTTTGCTGAAAGGCGTTACTAATCATTAAATTTTTTGTCCCATCGATTCCAGAAAAGTTAGCTTTAGGTGAGAGGGCATCATTAATGCCTAGCGATCGATATAGAGGAATTAAATTCAGTTTTTGTGAAACAATAAACTTTGGGATTGAGATGTTGACATAGGCTTTTTTAAGGTGCTGAAGGTAGGAGATAAAGCCTTCAGGTTTTTTCTCATCTTGAGAGTAATAAAAATTATAGAGATCATCAGGTTTTTTTTTCGGAAGGAAGATGACAAAGGCAAGGTGTGAATTGAGATTTTCAATCGGAAGGGCTACAATTTGCGAATCATTATTTTCAAAGTAGTAAAGTTCGGAAGATTGACGCATCATTTTGCAAGAGACAGAAGTTCCGTCTTTTCTCAGGAATGGCTGCTGCCCTGTATTTTGAGTGGGAAAGGGGGATTCCCATGAGCTTTTTAACATGAGGCTATTAATGAGAATCATTCGAGTCGAGCTAGAGAGGGTAGATGGACTAATGAAATTTGAAATCTTTCCATCCGATTTCTCGTAGACCCACTCGTTCATATTTTTCGCAGCAATTAGGGGCTTACGAAAGTTGACGCTATGGATGGATCCATCGAATTCTTTTGAAATAAGCGACTTATAAGATTCCAGTACATTAGATTTCTCATCGATCCACATGGTTGCACCAATCTGGATCTTATCTCCACCCCCAGTCAGATGATTGGCTAGCGATAAATAAGCGGCAGAGACTTCCTTTTGTGGCATGGTTAAGTGAAGGCCTGTTGCAATCTGGTGAGCGGTATTTCCTTTAGCTCCCATGTAGGTCATTAAGAGAGAAGTACTGATTCCCAGGGGGGACATCACGGTATTCTGAGATTTGTCCATAATATAGTAGAGGAACATTCCAGTTTGATTAATGCTTTCTGCCAGCTCTTCATTAACAGCAAAGGCTCGAAAGGGTGTTCCTAAAGTAATAAGGGTTAGAAAAAGATTTTGCAGCAAAGTGCGCATACCACATTCCACTAGTTTGAAATCAAAAGTATACGGATAACACTTATTGAATTGAATGTCATGTGTAAAGCGATTGGAGCAAAAAGAGAACGTTGCCTTTCATAGAGGAATCCTAAAAATAAAGCTAAGCAAAAGAGGGAAGATAAGAGGGCAATATTACTCACTCCCTGGTCGGGGGAAAAATGAAACAGTGAAAAGATAAGAGCTGCAAAAATCGTTGCTTTAACCATCGAAAGTTTTTTGCGAAGGTAGGTATATAGAAACCCTCTAAATACAAGTTCCTCGATAATCGGAGCAGCAACTAATATTGCAAAGAGAGCAATTGGCAAAAGAACAGGGGACTCTTTTGCCATCTTTAGGTAACGGACAGCAATCTGGTCAAGTGGAGATAATCCTGTTATAACAAAAGTGATAAGCTCCATAAGTTGACTCACCGCACCAACAATAGGAAATGCAATAAGCCATGTTAAGATTCCTAGACCAAAATCCTCAAGAATACAAGAGAATCGGCTCCGACTTGGGTGAATCCACATTGCATGAAGAGTAGTTTTTCCTTGCACAAGAGAAAGGAAAAAAAGATAAGCTATCACCCATGCAAGGGAAATGACTTGAAGAAGGGGCATAAGCAAGGCTGGGGAGTGATCAGCAAGAGCTTGTAAGTGTTTTCCCATCATACGTACGCTAGATGGGGCAATGATAAAAAAAAGGAAGAGGTACCCGATAATTCCAACGATTGGATACCTAAGGTCTGCTGGAGTTCTTGGCAATACTTTGACACGAAAAAAGTGGAGACGTGTTGCCACCCACAAAAAAATGGCTCCAACTATTCCTAGAAAGAGCCCTGATGTTAGGTGATTCATTGGCTCTTAGAGAGGAGGATATAATCCTCGACTCGCTTGATCACTTCCTTGCTAAACTGCATATGAGCAAGCCCCATAGGAGAGACAATAAATGTCATTTTTTTCCATTTTTCAGGATTTGGTTCATTGAGTTTTGAAGGTTTAGGAATCAAGTGATCCTGATGGACAAATTCTTGCAAAATGACTTCGGGATGGGAGCCTCGCAAATCAAACACACGAATTCGCATGGATAATGAAAGTTCAGACGAGGGAGTAATCTTATCAACAAAACTTCCCTTAAGGGGCTTTGAATGAATATCATGTTCAACAAGCTCTGCAAAAATTACAAATTCATGACGATCAAAAGCATCTTTAATCCAGTCAATATTTGTACTAAAGGGATTATCTTCAGCACTCAAGTTAGCAACAACCTGATTAATTTCATCAGGAGTGTTAAGGTAAAAGCTGTTTTGTTTTTGGAGACGCCCACGAAGCTGATCAGTAAACTCGTCTGAGAGACTCCAACCTACTTGAGCGTCTGAGCGATCAAAAACTGGGATAAAAGCAACAACGGGTTTGGCACGTCCATCATCATGGAAGCGAGTCACTTGATCATAATTATTATTCGAAGAACACCCAAAAAGGGTAAGGCAGAGGGCGGAAATAAGTCCAAACCGTTTTAACATCATAAGAGCTCCATTGGTGTAAAAAAATGAGGATAACCGATGGAGGTTTATGTGGCAATGAACAGAACACTGCTAAAAGGATAAAGGGTATATTCATGAGAGTGATCTCCCTCTTCTCCGTGCGTGTCAATAATCCGTTTCCATACGCCCTCAGGAAGAGACCACGTCAGAGGTTCATTGGAGGGATTGAAAGCTACTAATATGGAACGATTGATTATGAGAGCAAGAAAGGGAAGGTCCAGCCACTCTGTTGTTTCTATTTTTTTAAGATGAGACTTGCGAAACGCAATGAGTTTAGAAAGGAACTTCTGAATTCCAGTGCATTTCCATTGAAAGTAATTCAAGGCATTATCTTGACACCAAGTATTGTTATTTCCTAGTTTAGAGTGCCCATATTCATCCCCCATAAGGAGCATCGGAATTCCCTGAGAAATCATCAAAATTAGAAAGAAATTCTTCATTTGCTGCGTTCTTAAAGAAAGGATTTCAGGTGCATCTACAGGACCTTCAGCGCCGCAATTCCAGGAGATGTTGTGATTAGAACCGTCTTGGTTTCTCTCTTCATTTTCCTCGTTATGTTTTTCATTATATGAAACAAGGTCATGAAGGGTAAAGCCATCATGGATAGTGACAAAATTGTAACTCTTTGAGGGTGTGTCATAAATATCAGGAGAGCCGAGGATCCTTTTTTTTATGTTATCAAGATTTCCGTCTCCTCTGATAAAGTGTCGGACATCGTCGCGATACTTGTCGTTCCAGTCTCCGAAACGGTAGGAGGGGAACTTTCCAACTTGGTAAAGACCTGCAGCATCCCAAGGCTCGGCGATAAGTTTTGTGGGTCCTAATATTGAATCTCGGTTGATCATTTCAAGGACTGGTGGGTACTCTAGCGGTTTTCCATCCTGTCCACGTGTGAGAATTGGAGCCAAATCAAAACGGAAGCCGTCAATGTGATATTCAGTGACAAAATGACGAAGAGAATCAACGATAAGCCGGGCTGCTGCTGGATGATTGCAGTTGAATGTGTTTCCACATCCAGAATAGTTATGGTATCCATTCTCATCGGCTATGTAGTATGAAGCATTGTCAATGCCTCGAAACGAGTAATAATATTCTCGAAATGAACCTTCATTGGTATGGTTATAGACCACATCCATAATCACTTCAATTTCTGCATGGTGGAGTGCCCTAACTAAGGTTTTTAGGTCTTCTTGAGAGCCGTAGGGGCGCATGGGAGTAAAAAAATTTGCTGTAGAGTAACCCCAATAGTTTAGGAGTTTTTCTCCTGTTCCTGGTTTTGTTTTTTGATTTTCATCTTCGTTAAAGGTGTGAATGGGGAGGAGCTCTACAGTGTTAATTCCAAGGTCCTTTAGGTAGGGGATTTTTTCTATAATACCTAAAAAGGTTCCAGGCTTTTCAACGCCGCTACTAGGATCCTGAGTAAAGCCTCGCACATGTAGTTCATATAGGATCATTTCATCATGAGGGATCATGGGGCGAGAGTCTCCCTGCCAATCAAATGCTTCTTGGGGAGTGATTACTGCTCGAGGAGTTTTTTTTCGGTCATTCCAAGCAGGTGATTGGTTCAGGAGCGTTGCATAAGGGTCAATAAGATCCATCTCCTTATTGAAAAGATGCCCCTCCTCGGGTTTGTAGGGCCCATCGCATCGATAGGTATATTCATAAGTTTTGGGAAGGTTTTCGAGAGTAATCTCCCAGATGTCTCCCTTTCTATTCAAATCAACTACATGAAATGGATCATTTCTTTCCAGTTCATAAAGACACAAACAGACCTGTGTTGCATGCTTTGAATAGAGTGCAAAGGTGGTCTCTTTGCCTGATTTTGTTACTCCCAGAGCTGTCATATCCCCCTTTTAGCTAGATGTAAGATTTTTGACCAGAAAGGTAAAAGACTATTGCATTTCTATGCTGCAGACACTATCATGAAGCCATAGAGTTGTTCTTTGTATGAATTTTTTATTGCACTTTTTATCCGAGCCTGAAAAACTCTCTTCAAAGAACTATTATAAGAATTTATTAAGGAGGAGACATTAATGTCACTGCAAAACGCTGAGGCGAATCTCAATGAGTTTGGGAAAGAGCTAAACTTAGAAGGGCTAGCCTTTGATGAAAATCACACCTGTATTCTGGGGATCGATAACACATTTTCGCTTCACCTTACCTATGAGCCGAATTCTGATCGTCTCTATCTCTACTCTCCGATTCTGGACGGTCTTCCAAAGGATGATGCTTCCAGGTTGAAACTTTATGAAGCTCTTCTTGAGGGTTCGATGCTTGGTGGCCAGATGGCTGGCGGTGGTGTCGGCGTAGCCGTTAAGGAAGAATTGATTTTGATGCACTGCGTTCTTGAGATGGGGTCTGGAGCTGATGTTTCGTCTCTCCGAAGATTTGCTCCTCTTTTTGTGGAGTCTGTCGAAAAATGGCGTGAAAGAGCTAAAAATATCCTTGAAGGACGCGATCCAGGTGCAACAGGTATTCCTGGAGGTGGCCCGATGGCTCCTGGTGGCCAGCTGCAGCCTCCTTCTGGAGGAAAGAAGGATGGCGACGATCCTAAACCAGGCGATCGTTTTATTAAGATCTAAGAGAGCGTTCGCTTTATATCTGAAAGAGGAAGGAGAAATCCTTCCTCTTTTTTTTCGATTCCAGCCTTTACCCGTTTTACACTTGTCATGACTGTTGAGTGATCTCGAGAAAAGAGGCGCCCAATCTTCAAAAAGGGCATATTCAGGTGTTTTCGGCAGAGATACATAGCAATCTGTCTAGGAAGAGCTTGTTCTTTTGTCTGTCCTTTTCCCAGGATGTCTTCTATTTTGATTCCAAAGGCATTGGCGACGATCTTTAGAATTTTCTCAGGGGAGAGGAATGTTTCACTTTCCTTTTCTACTAGGTCTTTGAGGTGATGTTTGGCAATTTCTAGGTCTGGTGGGGTGGTTGCGTGAGGGAGCCGGAGTGCTAGAGCTTCTAGCGCTTGAATAAGTGAGTGGAGGTTTTTGAATGAATGCAGGAGAAACTCGACCAAAGAAGGGTTCATCGGAAGAGTAAGCGCATGGGCTCGCTTTTCTAAAATTTCTTTTTTTACAACTTCGCTTGGATGTGTGACAGAGAGAGTAATTCCCCACTCGAAGCGGCTTATTAGCCGCTCTTCTATTTCCTCTAGAAGACGGGGAGGGACATTCGATCCTAGAATAATTTGAAAACCCGTCGTATGGAGGCGATTAAATGTGTGGAATAATTCCTCCTGTGTTGCAACTTTCCGTGAAAAAAGCTGCACATCATCAATAATAAGAACTTCAATATCACGGTAGGTATTTCGGAATTCTTGAAGGGAGGCCGAACGAAAAGCACGAATAACATGTTCTGTGAAGGTATCAGCACGGACATAACAACATTTTTTCCCCATCTCATGAAAAGATTGAGCTGCAGCCATTAGGAGGTGAGATTTACCACTCCCTTTTG
The DNA here is from genome assembly GCF_963457595.1 of Candidatus Neptunochlamydia sp. REUL1. Lineage (GTDB taxonomy): Bacteria > Chlamydiota > Chlamydiia > Chlamydiales > Simkaniaceae > Neptunichlamydia. The sequence continues at coordinate 266,808 of NZ_OY735137.1, read as the reverse complement.
GTCCATAAATATAAACTGGGTTGTAATTTCCAAAAGCAAGCTTCCCACTAAGGAGCTCTTTGATGATCTTGTATGCAAGATTCTCTTCAGATGAGGGGATAAAATTGTCAAACGTTGCATGAGGTTCAAGAGAATTAGGTGCGAAAGGGTCGTCTTTCTCTTGTATATCACATTCTTTCACATCATAGGGCTTTCCCCCAATTGAAAAATGAACCTTAATGGGTCTTCCACTTCCCATTAAAAACTTATGGGGAAGTAGGGGAGAAACATACTCCTTAAACCAATTAATCTGGAAGGAATCTGCAGCGTCTAGAAAAATATTTCCGGCGTCAAATTTTACCACTTTGAGCGTACGGAGCCATTTGTCAACCGTCTCTGTTCCTAGCTCTCTATTGAGCTGCTTTAGGAGATTGCTCCACTGATTCATTTACCTAAGCGCATTATTTTTTTTTTGGCTTCACAAGAATTTCTCTCGAATTTTTACTGGGCTTTAGCTTTCTTTGAGACATGTACCATTGCTGCACAATCTGAAGTACCATTGAAGAAAGCCAGTAAAGATTCAATCCAGAGGGGAACTTATAGAAAAGGAGGGGGAAAATGAAGGTCATGATCATTCCCATCTTTTGTTGCTGCTGCTGCTGGTCTGAAAGCTGCCCTTTTTTCTTATTTTGAGATTGTCCCAGTTTTTGCTGGAAGAACATGACTACCCCAAGAAGAATCGGGAGTGCATGCAGAGAGGTTCCGATGAAGGGAATAGGATATCCCCATGAAAATACCACATCAGGAGCTGTTAGATTGTCGATCCATCCAGGGATAAAACTTGCTCCTCTAAGAGGGAAAACAGACTTTAGGAGGTCGAACATTCCAAATAGGAACGGCATCTGGATGATGAGCGGAAGACATCCTCCAAGAGGATTGATCTTATGCTCCTTGTAGAAAGCCATCATCTCCATTTGAGCTTGCTTTGGATCTTTCGCTTTCTTCTGCTTTTCCTTCATTTTTTCGAGTTTTGGTCCAAGCTCTTGCATTTTCAGTGTTGACTTGATCGACCAAGCGTTTAATGGATACATCATGATTCTAAGGACGACAGTCAATAAGATAATCGAGAATCCCCATGACCCAGTAGCTGAGTAAAAGAAGCTCATAATGAAGTAGAGAAATTTTGCAAAGGGCTCAGAAATAAAGGAAAACCACCCATGAAAGCTACGCGTTTGGGTATAGTTAGGGTTATATCCTGTAACAGGATTTGTGTAGGTGTTGTCGACTTTTTCCAAGACCTGTTTCTCAATTGGACCGGCATAAAGGCGGAAATTCATCGGTTGCGATGAGCGCCTGAGAGGAATGTGCACCTCATAGCCTGGATATTTACTTGCAGGATAGAGGTCATGAACTGAATCGATAACCACGATTCTCGACGGATCCATGTTTCCAGGGACATTATTGGCTTGAAAACCTACTCCCACCTCTGTTAGAGGATCCATAATCAATGTGAAATAGCCATTAGAATTTGCCACCCAGTCAGGTTGAAATGAGCTCATTGTTGTTGAAGTTTTTGGAAGCGATAGCTTCTCTACAACAGGTTTGTTATTTCGAACAGTACTGTATTTAATAATTGGAGCAGGGCTTCCGGAAATCAGCTCGACCTCTGGGACTCCTGATCCAACCCAAAGACCTCTAGAATCTCCCTCGACCTTAACAGAGACGTTTAGACAATAAGGAGCATCGTTGCCTTCTTCAGGGAAGGTGTAGGTCTTAATAATGCGTCTGTTTGGAAAGTTTGCTTCGAACTGAATCATTTTATCATCAAAACGGAGGAGCTTGTAAAATGTCTGGGAGGTTTCAGGATCTTCAGAAATTGTATTAAATGCATAGTACTGTGGGGGAAGCGAATGAGGAGGATATCCACTGTCTTTTTCAATTCCTCTTCGAAGTAGGGGGTAATAGCCGCCTAGAACAGGATTTTTTACAATCGTTTGACCTGAAGAGTCCACGACATGATACGAATGATTAGGGAACATTCCATTGCTGGGGTAACTTTTGTCAATAGTGCGATCAAAACCTATTGGCAATACGATGCTTTCGCTATCGTTTTCGCTTTTGAAAGGAAGGTTGATTTCAGCAATCGCTCCCCCTAAATTGGAGAAGACGATTTGCATTGTATCGTTTTCTAAGACAAAATACTCTTGCTTTCTAAGGTCCTCTTCAGAAAACGCTTCCATTCGATAGTTGACCAGATCAGCAAAGTGCTCAAGTTTTGAAAGCGGAGAGAAAGAGCCGGAGCGTTTTTCGTAAGTTCCAACAGGTAAATAGGTCCCTTCTAAATGATAAAGGACGATTCCATTTGCTTGAGGAAGATAGGAAGGAAAAAATAGTTGACCCTCGTCATATTCTCCTAGGATAACCAAAGGGCTTAGGTCATCAGATATCGAAACCACCTGAACATCATGCATTCCCATCTGAGGGAGGTATGTTGAATCGATTTCAGGTGTTCCTCCTGTGCTGTAGAGAGCAAAGTGGTCATCGGTTTTAACCAAGCGAGCTGCTTTTCCATTTACATAGAGAACTTCAGCCCATTTTCCTGCCCAGGAGGTTGAAAGATATGACCCATTGCCACAAGCGACAACCCAAGTCAATGGCTGCTTTTCGTTGATATCGGTAAAGGCTTGAAAAAGAGGAAGATCTTTGGCAGAGGCTGTTCTTTCTTTGACATTGATTTCATGATCAACTTTTTTCTCCTCAGTCACTATCTGCTGCTTTTGCTGGTATGCATCGTATTCTTCTTGCTTCTTGGAAGTAAAATATTGATTCACAAAGAATAAGATCACTGACATTGAGATGACAAAGAGGAGGAAACGTTTATTCATAACGGGGCAAACCTTGATTTTTGGTAAACGCCAATCATATCAAAAAAAAGAAAATTAATAAAGCTCAATACGCGACATGCATCAAAAATAGGTTTTTTAGAAATTGGCGCATGATGCGGGAGTTCTTGATCATAAAGTGAGTCATAATTTAAATTTGCGTTATGAAAGTTTTATCGCGCCTTCTTTTAACGCTGTGTATTCCATCTTTTCTATTAAGTCCCATCCCATCTTTAGCATTTTCAACTTATCAAGAAGCTCCTGTTTTCAAAGATGTCATGGGGGAAGTGATTGAAATTCCAAGAGATGAACTCGGTCGGGTAAATCCATAGGAGCTCCTTTGCGCTGCAAACTTATCCATTGATCGATACTTCCAGTTTATAGAGCTTGTGGAAAACAAAACATTTTTGGAGTCTCTGACAAAAGAAGAATTTGATACTGTTGTTGATTTTGTCACTAGAATGATCCAAGCTAGTGCTCCGGATAGCAGGCCAGACCTTTAACAGGGATATGAGTATGAAATAGATGAACTTATGGAAGACCTTTATGGAGAAAGTAGACTGAGTTTTTCTCTTAACTCTAATTTTGATTTTGAGATAAACCCAGCTATGTGCATTAAAAACCCCGAATTTGTTCTGTGCAAAGGGTGGCTTAAAAGAAAGGCAGATCATTTTGGTCATTGGTGTAGTAAACATAAAAAGCCACTGATTATTGGTACGGTTATTGTGGGAGTTGTCGTAGTAACTGTTGCGACCGGAGGGATTGGAGGAAGTTCGGCAGTGGCTGTTGGAGGTGCATTGGTTGGGGCAAACCTAGATGATGAGAGTCCTAATTATATTAACAAGCCAGGCGACGTTTCTGTAGATAGTAGAGAGTATTTTCCGCCATCATCCGGTTTTTCTATGGAAGGTGCTGCTTCTAAAAATAATCTGCCCTCTTTTACTGAGGAGCTACATCAAGTTCCTTCAGTGGAGTTGCAAAGAGAGCAAGCACAAAACTATATTATGCTTCTTGATGAACAAGTAGACTCTGTAAAGGTAGAGCTATTCGAGCAGATTCCAACTGAAGCTTTAAATATCATGCCGCAAGAAGAGCCTTCATTCTGGAACCAAGCAATAGAAAAAGGGAGGGAGATGACCTCTCAATTTGCGCATGGAGTCTATGCTCTTGTTACAGATCAGTTGTGTCCAGTAGCAGAGATTGAAGGAGTTGCTAACGATTTGTTAGAAAATATTTCTCCTGCTCTACACGGTAACTCTCCGTTTGAAGAAAACCCTAAGGGGGCTTTTCAAAAGCAAGTCACACAGGGGCATCAAAAAATTGATGAGGTTTTTCAAACGCATTATGCCGATTTATATTCTGATGAAGCTAGGGGAGCTGAGGCTGAAATCACAACCGGAATCTTGCCCTTCCCAGGTAGTGCTATAGGAAAGACCGCAGCACCCCATCTACTTGCTGAACAAGAGATGAGTCATATTCTCAAAGAAGTGAATCAGATAAAAACGACTTATCCTCATTTGAAAACTGATAACGTTATCAGTGGTGTATGTAATAGAGGTAACTTAAATGAAGTGCAAATAAGGCAAGTATTAAAACGGACAGGTTTTAACCCTCCTGCAAGGCCCAAGGGAATTCCAGAGAATTTTACTGTGAAGGCTTCTGAAAGTGGAGGCGGTATTAAGTATCGGTTGGAAGTTCCTAAAAGAGATGGGACGATGTATCCTAAAGTAGAAGTTCGTGTTGTGGAAGGAAATCCAAATAGCCCAAATTTTGGTCAGCAAGGCCCTTATGTGAGGCACAGCGTGAATGGAAAGTTTCTAGATAGTGTCGTCATGAGATAGAAGCCCAAAGAGCGATACAACGAATTTGCACTGCAGCTATGAATGAAGCTGTGTTTTTGGCATATCGAGTGGCTATTCCACGCCATCGTTTTAGGTGGAGAAAAGCATTTTCTACAAGGTGTCGAAGCTTATATAGTTCTTTATCAAATTCTCTCCATTTTTTGCGATTTGACCTCAGAGGAATGACTGGATTTATCCCCTGACTCTCGGCTTGCAATATAATTGCGTCACTATCATAAGCTTTATCGGCGAGCAAATGCTCTGCTGAAATACCTTGGATCAAGAAACTTGCTTGAGTGCTGTCATGAGTGGTACCTTGCGTAACAACAATTCGGACTGGCATACCATGCGCATCCACGGCCAAGTGTATTTTTGTGTTAAGCCCCCTTTTGTCCGACTCATGTCTTGATTACCGCCTTTAGCTCCCGATGCATGAGGGTGCACTTTAATATGGCTCGCATCTATCATGAGCCATTCATAGTCAGGATCTTCCACTAAACATTCAAGCAACGCTTCCCAAATTCTAGCATCCCGCCAACGACAAAAGCGACGGTGAGTGTTTTTCCAATCTCCATAATCAGGTGGTAAGTCTCTCCAAGGAGAGCCTGTTCGAAGAATCCAGAAAACAGCGTTAATGAACAGACGGTTATCTTTTGCTACGGCGCCCCAACCCCCTTTTCGACCTGGCAGGTGAGGAGCTAACAATTCCCAGACTTTATCTGAAATATCGTGGCGACGATGCGATGCTTTTCCCATAGAAAATTCCTTTGTTGCATTGGTATAAGACAGCAAAGTATATCAAATTCAAAATTTCTTGACGACACTATCTAGATAAATACGGGAACATCGTACACAAAAATAAATCTGAAGCGCATATCCCTTTTGACGAGTATAGCTTTGAAAAAATATCCGAGGTAATGCCTTATGAATAAACTGTCCTTTAAATACGACGGAGACCCTGAATTTCAGGGATATTATGAAACATTTATGGAATGTTTAATAGACGTATCGGATGAAAAAAACCAAATAAAAGAATGGAAAATAGGGGATCACGATCTATCGATCGTTTTTACTTTCGACGAGATATACCAAACTTTTATCGATTTTTGCAGTACAATCATCATTCTTTATAAGGACGTAGGCTTTTCAGAAGAACAACTCCATATGATCAAGAAGTTGTATGATATGTTTGAGAATTACGATAGTACAACAGGGGAAAGAGATCAGAACAACAATGCAATAGGAAAAACGGATGCACAGATAGCAGACGATCCAAAATGGCATGTAGTTCGAGATTATGCTAAACAGGTTTATAAAGAGTTAGCTAAGGGGTAAAATTGGAAAATCAACTTACCTATTTAGAAGTCTTTAAGTCGATGTAAGTTTTTTTTGAAAACACCTGTACGCCTGCGTATGAAGATTCTTATTCTTGTGGGTGCGGTTGTAAATCGTTGATGAATTGAGTAAAGGCTTCGGTTTCTCTGAGGTTTTCAAGCCATTCATCTTCGATGAGGTCCTCAAGAAAGGGGAGGGCGTCGAAGGTTTTTGCTTTTTGTAAAAAGCGGAAAGAGTTCTTGAGATCCCCTATCAGAGAATAGAGGCAAGCAAGGGCATAGTAAGCATGAACATTTCCAAGCTTAGCGGCTTGGATCATTTTGTATTCAGCCTCGCGGAAGTACTGATCTGATTCAACGTCATTTTCAAGAAGGTCACCAAGGTTAATGAGGGTTAATGCCCAGTCAAGGATCACCTGGTCGTTTTCTTTTTCTTTTTGATGTGCAATTCGATAATGGTGGATCGCTCGCATGAAGATATCTGGTTCGTTAACAAGCTCTGCATAATGACTATAGGTGAGAGCTAGACGGTAATGAATGCGAGGGAATTCTGGACGGAGTATCAAGATATGGTTGAGAATATCAAGGGCTTTAACGTAGTGGCTATCGCTCTCGATAAATCCTGCAAGTTGGTCGAGGGCAGATGCGTAGTAGCACATCCAATCGGGATGGATGTAGGCAGCATTTTTCTGCAAGGCAATGGCCCTTTCAAAGTGAGAAACAGCAAGTTCTATTGTGGATTGGTCATGGATTAGCTCACCATATTTGAGGAGACACATTGCATAATGACTGTGAATTGTACTAGTTTTCTTTAATCCCATGGCTCTTTCAAAAAAATGCAGAGAGCGTTCATAGCTTTTTTCATCATTGTCTAAAAGGGATGAATCGAAGCTATTTTGGGCGATCGCAGCCCACAAGCGATCATGGGATCGGTCAAGGCTTAGTCCTTCTTGAAAGGTTTCTATAGCTTGGTAGTGATAGTCAATGTCTTTATAATATCTACCAAGAGCGGAGTAACACATTCCATGAGCATAAAAAACTTCTGGATCATCAAGCTTTTCTATAAGAGGCTCAATCTTGTTGAGTGCTTCATGGATATATTCCAACCGTTCAGTGACGTTGCCAAGCTGGGCTAAAGCACAGGTCCAAGTTGTTACTATATAAGGGTTTTTCTTTCCATATCGGTGGGCGCGGCTGCATTTTTCAATAGCTGCGCGGAGCTTTTTTTCGTCATTGAAAGCGGTTCCTGACTCAAGCAGCAAGTGGGCCCATTCAAGCCAAATTGCACTGTTTTTCCCGGAGAGTTGAACGGCTGTAGAGAAGCATTCATTTGATTGGGAGAAATGGTCTTCATCATGAGAGTCACTGTAGAGAGCTTTAAGGGCTTTTCCAAGCATGAACCACCCATCTGGCAAGGATATAGAAATCGAAACAGCATTTTTATAGGCGTTGATTGACTTCACATAGAAACGATAGTCATTTGTTTTTGTCCCCATAAGCATGGTGACATTTCCAAAGCTAATCCAGAATTCAGAAGGAAGGTCTTCTTGGTAAGTCGTTGCTCTTTCGTAAGCTTTGATCGCGTAGTGAAGGTCGGTGATCTCTTCTGACTTTTGTGTGCGAGCTTTCCCCAAATATCCCCAAAATCCCAAAAAAGATCAGCGAGAACATCGGATGGCTGTCCATCAGAGAGAGAAATCGCTTTCTCATATTTCTTCAGAGCATTCGCAAAATAGCTGGGTTCTTTTTTGCGGTTCCCAAGAAAAAAGAGAGTATTTCCCCATAAATGCCAGGCTTCAAAACAAGTAGGATTAAGGGTTGTTGCTCTTTTAAAGCGTTTGCTGGCAAGAGTGAGACCCTCTTCGTTTCCGTCATGACTTCCAAACTCAAAAAGAGATAGTCCCTGTTTTAAAAATAGTTCACTATTCGAGGGGTCTAGCTTTGCAGCCATATCAAAGTAGGCAAGGCCTCCTTTATCTCCATGAAGGAGGCGAAATTCTCCCTTTTGAAATAGAGCTGTCGTGAGCGCAGAATAATCCTTATTTTTGAGATCTTCGATAGGGGCTCCAAGGTTTTCTTTTTCTTGGAGCGGAAGCTCAAAGCTAGAGGTTTCTTTAATATGCTCGGTCTTTGCCATATATGCCTAATTTGAAGGATGTCGAAAGGGTAATTATAGGAGAGGGGGCTATTTTCGACAATGGGGCGATTCGTTAAAAAATAGATTTCAACCCTATCCGCATGATCCGAATTTTAATTGATCACCTCAACATAAAGGGTTTAAAAAAAGTTGTTCTTAACGTAAAATTTAACCATGTTTATTTATCATCGTACCGTACGTGTTCAGGATACCGATGCAACTGGGGTTCTCTACTTTGCAAATCAGTTTCAGATAGCGCTTGAAGCGTTTGAAGAATTCCTACTAACCCAAGGGTTTTCATTTGGAGAGATGATTCGTAAAAATCAATTTTTACTTCCAATTGTCCATACTGAAGGGGATTTTTTTGCCCCACTTACTATTGGAGATCAAGTAGAAGTTCATCTCTCTTTTTCAAAGATTGGGACAACTTCTATCACCCATTCGTCAGAATTATTTAAACAAGGCCGCAGCGTGGGAACAACATCAATTATCCACGTTGTCTACTGCCCCAATAAGGGAGAGGCAATCCCAGTCCCGCAAGAATTAAAAACACTAATAACATCATAGGTGGAATATGGATGTAATTCATAAAGCGGGGTATTCTAACCCCACATTAACAGGACGAAGAATGCTTTACTGCTGTGCTTCAGTGACGCTTGCTGCATTTCTAGCAAAAATATTGATTCCATCATCGGATTTAAAAACCCACTTTGCATTTGGCGGCTCGGCTGGAACTGTTGCAACTCTGGCATGGGAGAACAAACACCCTGAAGAGTGGAGTAAAACCGGCAGTAAAAAGAGACAGAAGCTAAAAATTAATACATTATGTGCGCTATTCATGACGATTTCTCTAATATCTGGGAAGCTTTCAACGAGAGTATTTGCAGAAGGAATTTCTTACAAAGGAATGGTGGGAAGGGGATTCTATTTTTTTACTTGCAGCAGCGCTATTGCTTATGCGTCCGATTCCTACCAGAGGCATCAAGAAAGGATACGGGGACTTTAAATTTTGGAAGGAATGAGCTGAGGTAACTTATAAGCTCTTCCTCTTTTATAGACTTTTCACTTTCAATATATGCGGTGGGGCGGAATCCAAACTCTTCGTCAGGGGTGGGGACGACTTGTGCATGGGTAATTCCGTCTATGCTGTTAAGAAGTTTCTCAATTTCCTCAGGTTGGATATTTTCCCCTCCGCTAATAAAGAGGCGATCTTTTCTCCCTGTCACCTGAAGTCCTGAGATTGGGGAATAGATACCCAAGTCAGAGGTTGCAAAATATCCTTCCTTGTTTAAGGGAAGAAAGAGAGAACCGTCTTCTTGAAGATATCCTTGAAAAAGAGTTTTTCCTTTTACCCAAATTTCTCCCAGGTTCGATATTCTCATCTCTCGGTAGGGAAGGGGGTGGCCTAAAGAAAATGGGCCTTCTCCAAAGTGGGTAGCTATTTGGGAACTCATTTCTGTCATTCCATAAGTGGGGTGAACAGAGAGTCCTCTAGCTAATGCTTTATAATAAAGCGAGGGGGAAATCGTAGCCCCTCCAAGAAGAACATGGCGGTATTTCGGTAGGGACTCTTTTTTGAGCAGGCGGTAGAGTTGCGTTGGTACCATTGAAGTGTGTGTGATACCCTCTACCTCTTCGGACAGAGCAACACCTCCACCAGCCATAAAGGTTCGAAATAGCAGAGCGATTCCTGCAATATGGTAAAGAGGAAGAGAAAGCTGGTATAAGTCCCCTTTTTCGATCGGAAGATAAGCGTTAGATCCGAGGGCACTATAATAGTGGTTTCCAAGAGAGTGACAGGCAATTTTGGGTTTCGAGGTGGTTCCAGAAGTAAAGAGGTGGGTTGAGAGAGCGTCCTTATTTAGGAAGGACTGTCCTCCTTTTTTCCCTTTCACTGCTAGCTTAGAAAAGGAGATTTTAATTTGTTTGAGTTTGGGGAGTTCCTCCTGGTCGGGATAGAGTATAAAGGGGGCACGAAGCTCATCAAGTTGCTTAGAGAGGGTTTCTAGAGGGTAATGGGTATTCATTGGACATGCAATGGCTCCAACTCTAAATAGAGCAAAAAAGAGGAGAGGAGTTGGGAAAGCTTTAGTTGGAATCAAAGCAACAGGGTCTCCAGGCTTAACTCCCTCTTTCTTCAATACCGAAGCGCAACCCTCGATGAAAATTTCGCAGTCGAGGTAACTCCATTTTTTCTCATGAGAAACAAGAGCCCATTCTTTGGGAGATTTTCTGGCATGAAGCGAGAAAGGACATTCAAACACATTCATCTAGGATGACCTGAACCTTATCCATTTTTAAGCTCCATGTTCTTGGAAAATAGAGCTGACCATTTTTTATGAGGGGCTCCTCTTCAAAGAGAGATTCTTCGAAAAGGTGGCATGTTCCCAGCCCCATCGGTTTTAATGGAATCTTCAACCGAAAGGCAAGCTTTGCGATTTGGTAGATCCCTATTTCACTCTCATAACTGCTGCTTAAAATAAAATCGACCCCTTTTACCATTTTTGGAAGAGGATACCCATATAAAGTGGGTTTGATGACATGCTGTTTTACGTTTGGATAAGAAGAGGTCTCGCCTTGTCTTAGCGATTCGTCCAAGGCTACTGGATGAGGAAATAGTGCGTGGTTCTCACCTTTTTTAAGAGGTTCCTCAAAGTAATCGAGGTTTGGAAAGTGACCTGCTAGGGTAAGGGCATCCTCTAGAGGCCACTTCTGATTCATATCAACTCCAACCGCCTCTAATTTTTCGATCTTTTGCATTGCATCAGCTAAAGAAAGATGACCTATTTTTACTTTGTCTTGGTTGAGCTGACGTACAGGAATCGACTCAACTTGTATTGGATCCATTAGGTCGAGCATAGCTGCTGCACGTCCCCACTGGACGGAGGGATAGCTGGAGTCATTTCCTTCAATTAGATCTTCTAATGCTTCTTCAAGGGTTTCCTTGCTAAATCCTGGCAGTGGCGCAACTTCTCCCCATCCGACTTGCCCCTTTTCTGATTCAAGGCGGATCAAAATTCCAGAGCGTAGCTTTCCTTGAAACGGGCGGGAATAATGGTAAAGGGTTCGTTTCAAAGTAGCCATCCCACGCAAAAAAAGAACGTATATATTGTCTGAATGCGGCCCACTTTTGGAAATAGAGGGGCCATTGTCTCGGCCCTCTCTGCTTTAAAAACACTTCCAATTAAAGGTGTTCCTAGGGCAAGGGTTGCAATTGAAGGAAGGTAGTTCTGTTGAAAGAGAGGAATCAAAGCCGCGCCAGTCAAGCAGAGAGCAAACTCCCATTTCCCAAAACTTAGTCCGAAGCGGACGGGGAGGGTTTTCTTTCCTACCTTTTGGTCTTGCTCGCGATCTCGCAGATTATTTATTGCTAAAATTGCTGTGGATAGAAGGCCTGGGGGAAAACCCGCTAAAATAGCCACAGGAGTCACCACTCCTGTTTGTAGATAGGTGACTCCAGCAACAGCTACCGGGCCAAAAAGACTAGAACAAATAGATCGCCAAGACCTAAGTAACCTAGCGGATAGGGGCCTCCAGTATAGAGGTATCCTAAGAGAATAGCCATTAGAGATAAGACTCCGATCTGCCAGCCACCTATCCACATCAAATAGAGGCCAACAAACCCTGCTACTCCGAATACGGCAAAGGTTACTGTGCGCATCTTTTCTGGAGATACGAGTCCTGCTTGCACCAGTCGACGCGGTCCTTTTCGTTCTTTGGTGTCGGCACCCTTTAAAAAGTCAATATAGTCATTGGCAAAATTGGTTCCAATCTGCACTGCAAGGGAAAAAACAACACAGGCAAGAAAAATCCCCCAGTGGAGGCCCCCTGATTTGAAAGCAATCACACTCCCAATCAAAACAGGAGACAAAGAGGCAATAAGCGTTTTCGGGCGCGCTCCCTCTATCCACATCTTCATGGGCGCTTAGGGAATTTTGAAAAGTCTGGCTTTCTCTTTTCTAAGAAGGCGGTGTGTCCTTCTTGAGCCTCTTCAGACATGTAGTAGAGGAGCGTTGCATTTCCAGCGAGTTCCTGTAGTCCTATTTCTCCATCACAATCGGCGTTTAGTCCAGACTTTAAACAACGCAGCGCTAAGGGAGAGTGCTCGAGCATTTTTTCGCACCATTCAATCGTTTTTTTCTCGAGATCTTCTAGAGGGACAACAGTGTTTACGAGTCCCATTTCCAAGGCTTCTTCGGCATTATATTGCTTGCAGAGATACCAAATTTCCCGTGCCTTCTTCTGCCCAACGATCCGAGCTAAGTAACTTGCCCCGAGCCCCCCGTCAAATGACCCTACCTTTGGGCCTGTCTGACCAAAAATTGCATTGTCTGCTGCAACCGTAAGATCGCACACTACATGAAGGACATGACCTCCTCCAATAGCATAGCCTGCAACCATGGCTACAACTGGTTTTGGACATGTGCGGATTTGTCTTTGAAAATCGAGAACATTCAAACGGTGAACTCCTTCTCCATCGTTGTATCCTGCTTCTCCTCGTATCGATTGATCCCCACCTGAACAGAATGCCTTTTCTCCTGCGCCTGTCAAAATAATCACACCAATTTCCTGGTCATTCCGAGCATTTTCTAAAGCATTGCCCATTTCTTGAACGGTTAGTGGGCGAAATGCGTTGTGAATCCAAGGGCGATTGATCGTAATTTTTGCGATCCCCCCCATTTTGTGAAATAAAATGTCGGTATATTCTTCAGCAACTTGCCAGTTTTTTCGTGTTTCAGCAGCAGTGTTCATAATGCCTCCATAATGTATTCAGCACACTTTTTTGGGTTTTCTAAATGGACGGCATGCCCACTGCTCGGGATCCACGCCACGGGAAATTGCTTCTGCAATCTCTTTCCAATTAAGCGATATTTTATATCATTTTCTCCAAATAAAAACATCAAGGGGCATGAAAAACTCTCTAGCTCTGGCCATAAATTAGGAAGGCGAGCAGGGCTGAATTTTCGGAGGACATTCGCAAGCATTAGTGGATCATGACGTCTTCTTTCTCGATTAATATGAAGGCCTGTAAATAGAGACTGCGAATACCATTGATCTACAAATCGATCCATTCCCTCATCTTCTAAAAGTCGAGCCCATTTTTCATCTTGTTGAAGGCGCTTTTCTCCTTCTTCTCCAGGATTTGCTGACAGGAGGATTAGCTTATTCACTCGATATGGATATTTTTTTGCATAGTGCATCGCAAGGCGTCCTCCCATCGAATATCCCACGAGAGTGACACCATCTCCAATTTCATCTTCAAAATCATTAAGATTCAGGGAACGTCCCTTGTGCCCAGGTAGTATTAGGCAACGGTAGGGTGCATTTAGATGCTCAGTGATACCTTCCCAGTCCTCCTTTACTCCTAAGAAACCATGGAGAAAGGTTAACATGAAGCGGCCGGGGTCAACCGAGAAGGAATTTCCTGTAGGTTCGAAAGGAGATCCTTGTGGATCGCAAGGTTTTGCCCCTGAAGCGTATTAACTTCGATAATAAGAGGGCCAGGTTTGCTTAAAAGCCCAGCTAGGTCATCTGCTGTCTGAGGGTTTTTATAGGGGAGATCAAACAGTAGAGCGGCATGTTTTAAAAGATGATTTTGAGGAGTGGTAAACAACTCCTTTTCTTCCCCAATCGGAAGAAAATTAAAAATATCTCCGCCATTGTTATTTATGATAATGAGTTTTATTGGGAGATCCTTGAGTTGGGCAAGCGAGTTAAGGTCGTGCAGGAAAGCAAGGTCTCCCACAAACGCAATCACAGGCTTTCCGGTTCCACGAGCAACTCCAGCAACCGTGGCAATATTTCCATCGATTCCTGAGAGTCCTCGGTTTCCAAAAATGGGTCCGACAGGTCCTGCTGGTGCAAAAAAAGCATCGCCATTTCTGACGTTCATACTATTAGAAAAGAAGAGAGCTGCTCTTGAGGGAATATTGTCTTTGAGAGAGTGAAAAAGAAGGGGTTCAGAAAAATCATTATGTTCGACGAAATAGCTTTTGACTCCTTTTTTTGTAAGTTGATTGAGTTCTTTCCATGTCTCAAACCACTTCGAGGGGGAACGTCCGGAAAAATATGGAGGGAAGTTATCGAGAAAGTGGTTAAGGTCTGAAGAGACTCTGTGAGTCACTGAGTGGATGGGATCCTTTCTTTCACCATGGGGAGAGACGTGGCAGTGAATTTTTGGTTTTCCCGATGCGATCCAATCGATTAACTTGCTGGAAACAAAACGATCCCCAAGTTGCAAAATTGCCTCTGGAGCATAATCTTCGTGGGCACCAATGGCTTTTAGGAGCAAATCGTAATGAGGGATCACACCATATCCACCTCCGGAGCTGCGAACAGATGAGAAAATATCAGGAAAAATAGGCCATTGCAACGCGCGTGACAAACTATAAATTTGTTCTACCTCTTCAAAATGGGTGCTTCCACTGACGATAATCAACCCTTTTTCATACTCAGAAAGCTCATCGGCAATACGCTCTAAAGTGGCTTCATCAAGCACTGTTTTCCCCATGGAGAGAGTTGTTTCAGCTGAATGGACAGAGCGACTTGAAAGATGCAATGAAACAGGAGTGGAATCTTCAAGGTCAAGGAAGGGTTTACGGAACATACAGTTGAGATGAACCGGTCCCTGGGGGCCACTTAGAGCGTGGCTCATTGCTTGAGCAATCGTTGTTCCAACATAACTTTGAGGGATTTTGCTGTCAGGACAGGGAAGGTCTCCTTGCCATTTAACAAAGTTTGAAAAAATTTTCACCTGGTCGGTTGTTTGGTTAGCTCCACAGTCACGGAGTTCTGGAGGACGATCAGCGGACAAAACTATGAGGGGGACATGGTCATGATGGGCCTCCATGATAGCAGGAAGGAGGTTTCCAACAGCCGTTCCAGATGTTACAATCAAAGCGACAGGTTGTCTGCTCCCTTTGGCATAGCCAAGAGCGTGATAAGCCATTCCTCTCTCATCATAGTGAACAAAGGTTTCAGAAAGGGGGTGGCTATCTGCAGCAATAGTTAAGGATGTTGATCGGGCACCAGGGCTGATGCAAAAAGATCGGATCCCATGGTGAATGAGCTCTTTGATGATGAGGCGAGTCCAGAGTTCATTAAGAGTTCCTGTATCCGTTCTCATAAAATCCCCATATATTGAGATATTTTATGCTCAAGTTCATCCCACTCCCTTGAAGGGTTCGATCCATTAACCAGTCCGGTTCCAGCAAAAAGGCGGATGGCGTCTTCTTCGACGAGTGCTGAGCGAATCGCAACAAGGTGATGCGATTGGTTAGGTGAGATATAGCCGATGGGAGCGGCATACCACCCCCGATCAAAGGCTTCTCTCTTTCCAATTTCTGTGAAGGCTATTTCTTTAGGAAATCCACCGACCGCTGGAGTGGGGTGCAATGCGTTTATTAGTGATTCATCTGAAAACCCCTCTTTTAAAGCACCCTCAATGTGGTGGTGGAGGTGTTGAACATTAGGTGTTTGCAATACTTTGCAGCTATCAATCTGCAAAGATTGACAAAGAGGTGATAGAGTCGAAACAATTGTGTCTCGTACGACTTGCAATTCATGTCTTTCTTTAGGACAATTTAATAGAGCATCTTCTAACTTAGCATTCTCTTCAGGACTCTTGCCTCGGGCACGGGTTCCTGCAATTGCAGCACTTTCAATTCGATTATCCATTCTGCGGTAGAGGGTTTCAGGAGAATTCCCAATAAACGTTTGATCTTTTGAAAATTGGAAGGCAAAACGATTCTTTCCTTGAAGCATCTTCAAAATCGAGTATGCAGAAGGTTTTTCTGCAGTCTCAATTTTTGTACATCTTGCAAGGACAACCTTTAAAGAGTCTCCTTGACGGATTCCCTTTAAAATTTCACTGACTTCTCGCTCCCATACAGAATAGGAAGGGGAGTCAAAACGGGATCCGAGCTTGAGAGAGTTAAGCAGTGAAGCTTCAGGTTCTATAGAAAAATTGAGGGTTTCAGCGAGGCGATTGATACAAAGATAGGTTCCCGTGTCTCGTTTTTCTATTTGAATTAAGGGGAGAAAGTAAGCACACTCTGGAAATTCCTTCCAAGTTTTTCTTTTCCGTTTCATAAAGTCTCTCCCACCAAAAAATTGAGGCGCAGATTCACCATTGAAGTGGTGAATATGACTGATTTTCATCGCGCTTCCAACCCCTGCGACAATCCCATCATGAGGGGTTTCAAAATAGACTTTTGGATAGAGAGTTTGCGCTTCAAGCCATGCAAAAAGATCATTGACCGGAAAGGGGATTTCAAGGCGCATATGAGGGATGGTTTTTCCATTCAGAGTAAATGGCTCCGGGCGAAAGGGGGTGTTTAATAAAGATTTAAGGATTTCAGAAGAAGAGGTTACAAGTCGTTGCCGCACGGAAGTTTTTCTCCAACGTATAGGGTTGCAATTCCAAAAGTTAAGGGATAGGCTTTAACACGATAGAATCCTGCCTTTTTGATTTTGTCACAAAAAGCTTCTCCGTAAGGAAAGGATTCAACGGTATTGTTCAGGTAGCGGTAGGCTTTGCGGTTTCTGGAAATCCATCCAGCAAAGTTAGGGAGTACATGACGCAAATAAAAGAGATGAAGTCCTCGAATAACTCGATTCCTAGGGAGTGAAAACTCCAAGATCATCACGCGGCCACAAGGGGTTAGGACGCGGAAACATTCCTCTAAGCATTTATCGACATCTGTGACGTTACGAATGCCGAATGACATTGTGACACACTCAACCGTCTCATCTAATAGGTTGATTGCTGTGGCGTCCCCTTCCATCAAGGTGATCTGATGTGCATAGGGTTTGTCAATAATCTTTCGCTGCCCTCTTCGAATCATCTCTAAAGACATGTCAAGCCCTAGTGCAGAGTTAACCTGCTTAGCCTTTTTAACAATAGTGATCAGCTGATCGCCTGTACCCGTTGCTAAATCAAGAAGGCGGACATCATCTCCTTTAGGTAAGTGGTGGATTAACTGTCGACGCCAATACTTATCGATTCCAAACGAAAGTAGATGATTAACCAAATCATATTTCGGTGAGATTTGATCGAACATCTTCCAAACTTCTTCTCTAGATTCTTCAGCTACTTGATTCACAAAAACTCCATCTAAGAACCCAACACTAGCAATCTGCTTTGAAAAAAACAAGGTAAAACCGACGTGATTATTATCTCTGCTGATGCGGTGAGTATTATGTGTCTTTGAGCAGATGTTTATAGGGCATTAAAAGAAAGGCAATGGCTTTTTAAATGGGTCGCAAAACCTATTCGTAGGTTACTAGTTTTAAGGGTGTAAGGGTTATAAAACAAAACAGTTTATATCAAGGAAAACTTTGTGATTTTAGAGTCCATTTATATCGTGTTTTCTGTTATAATTTACTTGCGCTTTTGACCTGATTTTTCTATAGTGTGAAAAAGTAACTGGTGTGGCGGTGAATGAAAAAACGGATACCTAGAAATTATGATGGAGCTACGCCGACAGGAAGACAGATCAAGGAATTATTTCCGGAGATTTTGTCCGATCTTTCTGCGAAGTTAAATGATAAGCCAGACCAAATACTAGGCGCATGGCCTGAGATTGTGGGAAAGAGAATTAGTAAAATGTCCCGCGCAGTTGGCTTTGAGGATGGAGTTCTCAAGGTGCAAGTGAAAAACTCTACTCTTAATAGTTTGCTCGTTGAGCACGAAAAACCTCGCCTATTGGCGGCGTTTCAAAAGAGATTTCCGAAAGTCACTTTTCGGGACATCTTTTTTAGGATAGGATAAAAACGAATAGGAAATTATGACAATGACAAAAGATAAAGATCCTCGCCAGCAGGACTACACTGCTAGCTCGATCACGGTCCTTGAAGGTCTTCAAGCGGTTAGAGAGCGACCTGGGATGTATATTGGTGATACGGCTACAAATGGTCTGCATCAACTGGTCTACGAGGTGGTGGACAACTGTATTGATGAAGCCATGGCTGGTTATTGCTCTCTTATTCAAGTCATTGTGCATGAGGATAATTCTGTTACTGTCGAGGACAATGGTCGAGGGATTCCTGTTGGGAAACATGAGAAAGAATCAAAGAAACAGGGTAGAGAGATTTCTGCTGTTGAAGTAGTCATGACCATTCTTCACGCAGGGGGTAAATTTGACAAGAGTACCTATAAAGTTTCTGGTGGGTTGCATGGTGTAGGTGTCAGTTGTGTTAATGCTCTATCAAAACTTCTGCAAGTAGAGATTTATAAGGACGGAAAATTACATAATATTGAGTTTTCTCGAGGAAAGGTTATTCAGCCTCTGAAAGCAGAGGGGGAGACTGATAAAAGAGGAACAAAAGTTCACTTTGTCCCCGATGACAAGATTTTTTCTGTGACAGAATATGATCATGGAATTCTTCTCAATCGCCTTCGCGAACTTGCTTTTCTTAATCGTGGTATTCAGATTCTTTTCCGTGATGAAAGAGATGAAGCCCTGGAAGAGATGGTTTTCAAATACGAGGGAGGAATTTCATCGTTTGTGAAATATCTCAATGAGAATAAAACAGTTCTTTTTGAAAAACCGATCTACATCACTGGTGGCAAAGAACTTCACGATGGGCCTATTGAATTTGAAATTGCGATGCAATGGAATGGAACCTATTCTGAGTCTATCTACTCCTATGTGAACAACATTGCGACAAAGTACGGAGGAACGCACGTCTCAGGTTTTTCTTCGGCACTTACCCGCTCCCTTAACACATATATCAAGAACAATAGTCTCCTCAAAAATTCAAAAGTTTCTGTGACTGGGGAAGATATGCGAGAAGGGCTTACAACTGTCCTCTCGATAAAGATTGCAAATCCTCAGTTTGAAGGGCAGACCAAACAAAAGCTTGGAAATAGTGAAGTAGCTTCTGTTGTCCAACAATTTGTTGGAGAAGAGTTTACTGCATTCCTTAATGAGAATCCCCCTATAGCCCGAACGATTGTTGACAAAGCCATTTTAGCTGCACAAGCGCGCGAAGCGGCTAAGAAAGCAAGAGAATTGACGCTTAGAAAAACGGCACTCGATAGCGGTCGTCTGCCTGGTAAGTTGAGCGACTGTCAAGAGAGTGACCCAACTAAATGTGAAATTTATATTGTTGAAGGGGACTCTGCAGGTGGTTCTGCGAAACTGGGACGAGATCGTCGTTTTCAAGCGATTTTGCCGATTCGTGGTAAGATCCTAAACGTTGAAAAAGCGCGGCTTCAAAAGGTTTTGCAAAACACTGAAGTGGGAACGATGGTTTCTGCTTTTGGATGTGGAATCGGAAAGGACAACTTCAACATCGAAAAACTTCGTTACCATCGAATTATTGTGATGACGGATGCCGATGTTGATGGCTCCCATATTAGAACACTTCTACTGACCTTCTTTTACCGTCATATGCCGGCGCTTATTGAAAATAATTACGTATATATTGCACAGCCACCTCTCTATCGAGTCAGCCGAAAGAAAAAGGGTCGATATATCCATTCGGAACGAGAAATGGATGAATATCTCCTTAACCTGGGAATTAGTGACGTTACATTCAGGCTTGCTTCCCATAATGAATGTTTGGAGCACGATGAGGTTAAAACTCTCCTTTATGGAATTCTAGAAGTGGAGCAGCTCATCTCGTCAATCGAACGGAAAGGGATTCCTTTCCGCGAGTTCTTAGGAGCTCAGAACGAAGAAGGGGTGCTTCCTCGTTTTCATGTGATCATGAACGATGAGCATACTTTTGTTTATTCGAACAATGAATTTTCAGAGCTGAAGAAACAGAATGAAGAGAATCAGCGTGTAGAGCATGAAGCGACTCTTGCATCAATTCCCAAGGAGGAGCAAACCGATGAGATGAAGGAATTCACTCCAAGATTGCTCTCTTTTGTTGAGCTTTATGAGGATGGAAAGCTCAAAGTTCTGCGTGAAAAACTTTCTAACTATAGCTTTTCTCTTGATCAGTATGTAAAGGCTGAGGGAAAGCTATTGGATATTATTGAGGAAGGGGGGCTAGAAACCCCAATTTATACCCTGAAAGAACTCATCGAATTCCTCCGCAAAAACGGAAGGAAAGGGATCGAGATTCAACGGTATAAGGGTCTGGGTGAGATGAATGCAGATCAGCTCTGGGAAACGACAATGGAACCCGCTAACCGGACTCTTGTTCAGGTCACGATGCCTGATGCTGTTGCTGCAGACCACATGTTTACGATGCTCATGGGAGATGAAGTCGCACCACGCCGTGCATTTATTGAATCACACGCCCTTTCGGTTAAAAACTTAGATATTTAATAGGAGAAATCATGTCCTACCTTGAAGGAGAAACTGTTGTACCACGGAGTGTGGAAGAGGAGATGAAGGAGAGTTATCTCCGTTACTCCATGTCGGTTATTATTGCCCGTGCTCTTCCAGATGTTCGCGACGGTCTTAAACCCTCACAGCGTCGAATCCTTTTTGCGATGAGGCAGCTCAATTTGAGCCCAGGGGCTAAGCATCGAAAATGTGCGAAAATTTGTGGTGACACCTCTGGGGATTACCATCCTCATGGTGAACAAGTCATTTATCCCACCCTTGTCCGAATGGCACAAGATTGGGTGATGCGCTACACAATGGTGCAGGGGCAAGGAAACTTCGGCTCTATCGACGGTGATCCTCCTGCTGCAATGAGATATACAGAAGCACGTCTTACAAAACCTTCGATGGCTCTTATGGAGGATCTCGATAAGGAAACAGTTGAGTATGCTCCAAACTACGATGAAACCAAAAAAGAACCAACAGTTTTTCCTGCGAAATTCCCTAACCTTCTTTGTAATGGATCCTCTGGAATTGCGGTTGGGATGGCAACGAATATTCCTCCCCACAACTTGAAAGAGCTCTGCAGAGCAACTGAGATGCTGATCGACAATCCAAAAGTTTCGATCGATGAGATTATGGAAGTGATGCCTGCCCCTGATTTTCCAACAGGTGGAATGATTTGTGGTTACCGAGGGATTAAAGAAGCTTTCCATACTGGTCGCGGTAAGCTTATGCTCCGAGGAACTCTTCATGTTGAAGATATCAAAAATTCAGATAAGCAACGTATTGTAATTGACGAAGTTCCATACAATATGAACAAGTCCCGTCTTGTCGAGAGAATTGCTGATCTTGTGAATGATAAGCAAATCACTGGGGTTTCTGATATCCGAGATGAGTCCGACAAAGATGGAATGCGAGTGGTGATTGAACTGAAGAAGGGAGAAATTCCTGACGTTATTATCAATCAACTCTACAAATTTACCGATATGCAGGTGACCTTTGGTTGCAATATGCTAGCCCTTGATAAAGGCCTTCCTCGTATCATGAATATCAAGCAGATGATTGCTGCTTGGATCGATCACCGTATTGAAGTTGTTCGTGCAAGAACGCGCTTTGAACTCAACAAAGCTGAAGCACGCGCGCACATTTTAGAAGGTTACCTTAAAGCCCTAGATCACCTTGATGAAGTTGTTAAGTTGATTCGAGGAAGCCAAAATAGGGACGAGGCTAAGCTCAAACTAATCGAGAAATATGAGTTCTCCGACCGCCAAGTCAACGCTGTTCTTGATCTCAAACTCTATCAATTAACCGGAATGGAGAAAGAAAAGATTGAAGGGGAGTACGCCGATCTTCAAGCAAAGATTGCCCATTACCGTGCAGTTCTTGCGAGTGAAACTCTTGTAAGAGGGATCATCAAGGACGAACTTCAAGAAGTGCAAGCTTTTGATAAAACAGAAAGAAAGACACAGATTGTTCCTGCTGAGGGAGAGTTTCAGATGGAAGATCTGATTGCTGACGAGCCAGTGATCCTGACCATCTCCAATGATGATTACATCAAGAGAATGCCGATTGGAACCTTTAAAGAGCAGAGAAGGGGTGGGCAAGGTGTGATTGGTTTTGATCATAAGAAAGAGACCGACACAATTAAAGACATTTATGTTGCCTCAACCCATGACACTATTATGTTCTTCACAAACTTTGGCCGTGTTTATTGGGTCAAAGTATGGCAAATTCCTGAGTCAGGCAGACGTTCAAAAGGAAAGCCACTTGTTAACCTCCTCGAAGGGCTAAGCGAAGGGGAGCAAATTGCAGCGCAGCTCCGAGTCCGTCGTTTCGACGAAGAAGGGGCTTCGATCCTTTTAGCTACCAAGCGGGGAGTGGTGAAGAAAACTCTTCTAGAGTCCTTCAGCTCACCTCGCCGAAAAGGGGTCTATGCGATCAATATCGATGATGGTGATGAAGTGATTGCTGCTCATATCGTTCGTCTTAAAGAACAAATGATGCTCTTTACTCATGAAGGAATGGCAGTCCGCTTTGACCAAGACCAGGTGCGCACAATGGGAAGAGTGGCTCGAGGAGTTCGCGGTGTCAAACTTAAAAGTAGCAGCGACCGCGTGGTTTCCTGTGAAGTGGTGCGTGGCAATGAGACCGTCCTCGTTGTCTGCGAAAACGGTTTTGGAAAGAGATCTAGCGTTGAACAGTTTAGACACACTAAGCGAGGAGGCGTAGGAGTCCGCTCGATTATTACCAGCAAGCGTAATGGACAAGTGGTTGGAGCCCTTTCTGTTGGTGATAAGGACAGTGTTGTCTTAATGGCGAGCTCTGGGCATACCCTTCGCCTTAGTATGCAAGATATCCGAGTAATGGGACGCTCTACTCAAGGAGTGAAAGTCGTTAATCTAAAAAATAGCGATACTTTAATTGCTATGCAAAAGATCGAACACCTCGAAGAAGAAGAAAAAGAGAGTGAAGAAACGAAATAAAGGTCTTTTCGTCACCTTTGAAGGTGGGGAAGGGGCAGGGAAAACCACCCTGATCAATCGAGTTTACGATGTGCTTACAGCAAAGGGGCACTCGGTGGTTTCGACGCTGGAGCCAGGTGGCACCTCTTTAGGAAAAGAAGTCCGAAACCTTCTGCTTCATCAAAAGAAAAGTCCTGTCTGTCGGCAAAGTGAATTATTCCTCTATCTAGCTGATCGTGCTCAGCATGTTCAGGAGCTCATTTTGCCCGCTCTTGAAGAAGGGAAAATTGTTCTCTGTGACCGATTTAATGATTCCACGCTGGCTTATCAAGGCGTGGCTCGTTCTTTGAATGTGGATCTTCTTCGCGGGCTCTGTTTAGCTGCAACGGATGGGCTAGTTCCTAACCTGACCTTGTATCTAGATCTTGACCCTAAAGTTGGACTTTCTCGCGCTAAGCAAAAAAACACCTATGATCGCCTGGAAGAGGAAAACCTTAGCTTTCACACAAACGTGCGTGAAGCCTTTCTCTCCCTTGCTAAGGATGAACCCAATAGGTTCCATGTCATCGACGCTTCAAAAGATGTTGATTCTGTTTATACTGCCGCTATGGGAGAGATTAACGATTTGCTATGTCTAAAATAGAAGAGCTTCCAGGAAATTCAAAAGTAAAAAAACACCTAAGTAAGCTGCTTGAAAAGACGCCTCATGCTCTCCTTTTTGAAGGGCCTAAGGGAGTAGGAAAAGGGGAGTTTGCTCAAGGGTTCGCTCGGGAACTTCTTAAGACAAGCAAGAAAGACCCCCCTGACCTTCGCCACCTTTATCCAGAGGGAAAAGCGCATCTCCATCCAATGCATTCTATTCGCCAGTTTATTGATGAAACAGCTCTGCCCCCTTTTGAAGCTGACAGAAAAGTCTTTATCATCTATGAAGCCGATCGTATGCTTCCATCAAGTAGTAATGCCCTTCTAAAGACCCTAGAAGAACCTCTTGGTCCGGTCACCATCATTCTTGTTTCTTCTCGCCCTGATTTTCTTCTTCCCACGATCACCTCAAGGTGTTTTCGTGTTCCCTTTTCTCTTCTATCGGAAGAAGAAATTATTGCAGCCTTGATTCCTGAAAAAAAGCCTGGTGAAGCGCGAAAAATAGCGCTTCTTTCTCATGGGAATCTTGATAAGGCACGGACCCTTGCTTCAAAAGAAAAGGATTTACTTCCCGAGCAGATGTTTCATGTGGGTTTCCGTCTCCTCCGCGGCGACCTCCCTACTTCAAAAGAGCTTCCTGAAGGTGCTAATGCGGAAGAAGCCCTTTCCTACCTCTTCTACTTCTATCGAGACCTTCATCTTCTCCAAAGCGGCGCGAGCCCTTCTCTTCTTTTCTATCAGGATAAGGCAGAGGTCCTCTCTCGCATCACTGTTCCTTTACCCTCTCTAGAAATCATTCAGAATCGGATTGAGAAGGCCCTTCTTGCCACTGAGCTCCACCTTCCTCTTTCTCATGCGCTACCAGCATTAATAAAATAGTTTTTCGTATTAATAAAATAGTTTTTCATGTTGTTTTAAACTAAAAATTTAGTAAAATATCTCCATTTTCAATAAAAGTTCAGGAGAATTATTTATGTCTGCAATTATCGATGGAACAGAAGGAAGTACTGGAGCTGAATTTTTTGAGCTTCATGAAAATCAAGAAGAGCCTCCTCTAAACACAAAAACCTCTTCCATAGCAACCTCCGTATTTAATTATTTTTTCCCAAGACACCCTTATACTCAATGTCGAGAATTTCGTCTGATTCCAGATGTTATAGAAAAGTTTATAGGTGGATTTGTTTTTACTAGTGCAGTAGGTCAGGGGGGGGGGATTGTTTTCCATAAAGATCTTGGGATGTGTCAGAAGATATTATCAGACTTAAAAGTACACTCGATACGAAACATAGATTATAGCATTGTTGTTCTTGATATAGGAAGGAACAACGCTACGTGTTACCCTGGTGGGAAAATTGCAATTGATCGAGGTTATTTGGACAAAATTGATCGGTTTGTAAGTCATAAAAAAGAAATGGGTTTCAACGGGTATGTAGACCCGGAAACAGGAAAGACAATCAGTTATGAGAATGTTACAAAAAAAGACGTTCTTGCTGCTTTAATTGGCCATGAAATGATTCATGCTGACGCTAGACACGGAATGAGAGTTTTGGAACAGGAACTAGCTTGGAGCATCTTATCTTCCGCTGCGAAACTGTTGCTGGCAATTAAATTAGCACCATTAATAGGAACCGTCACCGCAATCTGTACAACAATGATTATTGGAGCGGCGGTTGAGGTGATTGCGTGGAGCTATTTTAGCTCTAGAGATCATCATCAAGAATTTGAGGCTGATCAATATGGCATGATCAACACCTCCAAAGCCGGGTACAGCGTTAGTGGATCTTTCTTTTTGCAAGTGGTTCTTAATGATGGAGAAGCTATAGTATCATATGATAGTCCCTATACGAAGTTCTTTATGAAGCTTTTGGATCTTTTTTTTGGGGATACGCACCCTTCCTATCAAGAAAGACAGAAAGCCTTATTCGACCAATTAAGTAGTGATCAGTTTATAGCTGTAGGAAAGCCGACGACAGCTTCATAGCAGAGCATCAGGTGATCAACGCCGTTCATGGCTTTATGGGGCTCCGCTTCAGTAGGGAGGCCAAGAGCCTTAGCGATTTTGTCTTTAGAGATACCTGTATCCCAGGGATTTGGACTTTTGCTAGTGAGGCACTTCATCCAATACATCGAGGCCAAATCGAGCCAATGGTAGGGCCAATTGAGCTTTTCTTGGACGTCTGCATCGATAAGCTGCGTGAAAAAAGCGCGGTCAAATGAAGGGTTTTGGCAGATAAATACAGCGCCGCTTCTTTGGATACCGCAGCGTTTGAAGGAAAGCTTCACTTCTTCAGCAACCTCTTGGAGCGTCATTCCATCCTTTAGGTGTTCCCACGTAAAGCCATTAACTTTGAGACTTGCAGGATCACTTTTCCCCCACTCTTCAAAGGGAATATGGATGAGGGTTTCGAAAGCTTCAAGGGTCTCTCCACTTTCCACATCAACAATTTTGTAAGCAAGCTCGCAGATATGGTGTTTACGGACATTAAGACCATTGGTTTCTGAGTCTAAAAAGATACCAAGCACATCAATCTCCCAATCGCTAGCAAGCAATTATACTGTTGCAAAGAAAAATTTCCAATTATTATCGGTATAATTGGAAGGAAAAAACTTGTAAATAGGTAAATCTAGATAGCGTTACGCAAATGAGAAAACGGCTTGAGAAGCTTCCATTTCATCTTCTCCCAAGAAGGCTCTGATCGTTTCATAATTATTGTAGGAAGCAAGCATTGAGATATCCTCCGTTCCTTCATTGAATTTTTGTAGTACTTTGACCCGGTCTCTGAAAGCTTTAATAGCTTGTCCCTCATCTTCACCGAAAAAGGATTCAAAATATTCTAGACCGAGCTCTTCTTGCCACGTGCGAATAATTTCATCGACTTTTTCATCTGTGAGTGATGCGATAAGACGCCTACTGCTATCTGTAAGTTGAAAGTTTGATAACTCAAGATCTTTCCACAGGTACTGGCTCCACATGGACAAATCAACTCCAACGACTTGGTAACCTTCAACCGTAAGAGGAAGAGGACCAAGCTGCTGAGGGAGATGACCTCTTGGAAAACAGTTAGCATTATCAATCATTTTGATATCTCTAAAGTGTTTTCCATCAGGAGTCATTCTCACCATCCAATTGTCTAGCTTACGGTCAAGGTTTCCTAATAAAAAATCCAAAATGACAAATCGCTGATATTTATCAAGATCTGAAAGATTAACATCAGCAGCCCCTGGAAGCTCCACTTCTTCAGCTTCTCGGTATCCGTGAAGGAAATGCTGAAAGGATCCCCTGTGACCGTCTGCGGAAACAATCTCGGTTTTAGGAGTTGACTGAGTGCCGATGACTCTGTCTAGCAAGTGGGTGGCTCTTTCGGAGATCATGGCCCCTTTGTGACGTGACTCAGGGAGGGGTAGGTACCCTTCCTGATTTCGAACTGATGCTATGTATGATAAGGCATTTTTCACTTGCTTACCCCATGAAAATTCAGCATCTATTGATTTAAATACGCCAAGTTTTTTACCTGTTAAGTCAACGTAGATATAGGACCCATAGGATCCCTTATTTGCTATCGGTTGGAAATATTTTTTTCCTTCAGAAATCTCTATCTCCGTTTGACTCTGAATCTGGACAGATGTTCCCTTTAGGGCTTTTTGCTGCTCTATAATAAGAGGGTGTTCATTTGTATAAAACAGTTCCATTCCATCTGGCGTTAAAAGATTGCGCCCATCAACTAGGGGACTATCATGCATAAGGTTTAACCTGGATTCATCAAGATAGCGATCTGGGAGCATTCGAAGGAGAATAGAAGTATTGCCGGTCCAATCAAAACCAAGGGCATGGGTGAGCTGTTGTTGCCCATTAATTTCCCCTTCTGCTGCACGGGCTGCTTGGGTTGTTTGATGACACCCATGAATATTTGCGATGAAGAGTTCTTTAAAAAGAGGGTCAGTCAGAATGTCATGGGGATTCAGAGTAGGAATATCTCTTCTTAAGTTTCTCCAACTTTGCAGGGCTGCTGAAATAGAAGTTGCAAGAGAGGTCTGGTCGGTACTATTTGCGCAATGGTCAATGACAGGGATCTTTAAAATTTTCATCACAAGATCGCGATAGAAGAATTCCTCTTCTGGTTTAAGCGTGCTAGGATTTCTGAGATGATCTTTGGCTGCCTCCAGCAACTGCTTATCTTTTGCACTGATCGAGGGGGTGTTTGCAATCGCATCATCGATCAAGGGAAAGAGTCGTCTGTAGCCCTCGCGATTGATTTCAGTCTGTTTCCAAGATCTTCCATCTAAGTCAGGGGTAAATCCCTGATTAAAATAGAGGGGCTTGATCATGACGGTATGCTCTTTCTCATTTTTGTCAGTTAGTGTAATGGGTCCCTCTGAAAGGGCATCAAAAATCGCTTTTTCTCTAAGGATAGAGTTTCTTTCATCAGAGCCATGAAATAGGTTTGAAGACATTAGATTATTCAACATAAACGTAAGTTCATATCCATTTTCGGTTTCAATCAGTCCCTTTTGGGCTTCAGGATTTTTTGCGAGTTCATTTTGAAAGATAAAATTCAGTTGCTCCATAGCTTTGGACTTAGTATCTCCGCATCCTGTGTAAGCAATCGATTCGCCTGTGGTATAATCATTGATGCGGCGCATCATGGAGATTCCTTTTGAAGACCGGTCATTGCTTGAGACTACCGTATTTTGGAGGATTTCTCTTTGTCCTCGTTCATTCGTAAATGAATAATCTGATTCGCCATTGTGATGCCAACGCGTGATTGAATAGGTTTTAGATAAATCTCTAAAAGAGAGTGATTCAATATTGGGTTTTACAACAAAGTCCCTAACATCCTTTACACTAAAATTGACCCCAGCTTTTGTGATAGATTTTCTTAGGAGAGAAAGGTCATATGCTTTGAGTCCTTTTCGAACAGATCCTCTAAGAGTTAAATTTTTCCTAAGATTTTTGTAGGCTGCATCTATAATGTACTTTGTTCTAGACCAGATTCCGGTCATTCTTTCCATGAGACCGTTTTCGAAACCGGAATAGCGTTCTGTCGTTGTGATTTCTCCATTTTCCCAGAGTCTTTTATTTTCATTGATCCGCTCTCTAGCAATATGGTAGAGCATATCATCTCTGCTATCAAAGTGCTGGGAGGAATGGCAGACTCTTTCGCCATCGAGGAATTTCACTTCCGTGCTCGATTGCCCCTGGTCAACGTAATACGCTGATCCTGTTCGACCTGCTGTAAGTGTCCGATCATATGCGAGATGAGAGCTAGTTCTTAAAGCCTCTATCATTACATCACTTCCCCAAGTTAGTAGCATAATTATATCATAAATATAACTTATTTAAATATTATAAAATAAATTTAATTAATAATATTTAATAAATTAAAATTATTTATTTATGGTTTTAGGTTTGAGCAGAGAAGAGACTCAATCGTCGTCGTAAGCTTTCCCTTGGATTTTCTTTTTCCACTTCATCCAACCAGGAAGGCGGTACATGGAAAGGAGGGCGAGGATAATTATTGTTGAGGAGACGGCTAGGATATACATTTTATTTGCGACGGCAAGCCCAATCGACGCAGTGGCCCACACCGTTGCTGCCGTCGTGAGGCCTCGAATACGCCCTTTATCTCGAAGAATTACACCAGCTCCCAAGAAACCGATACCACTGACAATTTGAGCGGCAATCCGTGAGGGGTCAGCTGCTCCAGTCATCGTATTGGAGAAGCTAGGACCGGTGACATTCATAGAAATAAACCCAAATAGGCAAGATCCCAAAGCGACGGCGGCATGGGTCCGGATTCCAGCAAGTCCTACATGGCGCTCTCTTTCGAGCCCGATTACAGCCCCCAGGAATGCAGCCAGCAGAATGTGCCCAGCAAGTATTAACTCTTCATGACATTCAATCATAATTTTTATTTACCCACTTCCTAGTGAATTGTAAATGAAAAAATTATCTTTTTTTGGAAGAGGTTTTCTGGTATCCTTCTGGAGTTATGGTTGTTCCTCAAAGAAAGTTTAGAGAAATCGTCTTCCAGATGGTTTATAGTCGTGATCTCAATAATGAGGCTGATGCGAAAGTTCTTTCTTCCATGCTTGACCAATTTGTGGTTACACGGAAGGTGCTCCATCATGCTTTTGCAAAGGTGGAAAAGATTTTCGGAATCATGGATGAGATCGATGCCTTGATTTCTAAATTTTCAAAAGATTATGATTTCAAAAGGATCTCCCGTGTCGAGCGCAACATTTTACGCCTCGGTGTTTTTGAATTAAAATATGAAGGAGAGGTCCCTCCTAAAGTGGCTATTGCTGAGGCGATTCGACTCAGTCGAAAGTTTGGAACCCCTGAGGGAGGAGCGTTTGTCAACGCTGTATTAGATGCAATCTTTCAATCAGAGGACTCCCCGTGTCTATCGAAACCCGTATTGAACTCAACAAGCCCCTAAAGGGACTCTCAACATTTGGAATCGGGGGAAATGCTCGTTATTTTATCTCTGTCCAAACGATAGCCGAGATGCAAGAGCTTAGGCTGTTTCTTAACCGCGAAGGCATGCCTTATTGGGTTGTCGGGAAGGGTTCTAATTCTCTTTTTAGTGATCGAGGGTTTGATGGGATGATCGTCCTTAACAAAATTGATTTTTTTGAATTCGATGAAGGGGTTCTTCATGTGGGAGCTGGGTATTCATTCTCCCTTCTAGGGGCGCAAATGGCGCGAAAAAAATGGAGCGGCCTGGAGTTTGCTTCAGGAATCCCTGGGTCTGTTGGGGGAGCTATCTATATGAATGCTGGCGCAAATGGGAAGGAAACCTGCGACGCCCTCACCCATGTGGGAGTGATTGATAAGAGTGGAGAGCTTGTGGAGATAGCAGACCTTGCATTTTCGTATCGCACCTCTCCTTTTCAAAATAGTGAGGACATCATCGTCTCAGGACGATTTCAACTTATAAAGTATGAACAGGCTCGAAAGGATCAACTCGAGATTGTCGAATATCGAATGCGGACGCAACCGTATGGCGAAAAAAGTGCGGGGTGTATTTTTCGTAATCCTGATTCTATAGGGGCTGGTGCTCTAATCGAAGAATGCGGTTTGAAAGGAAAGCGTATAGGGGGAGCTGAAGTTTCGACTCTTCATGGAAATTTTATTATCAATCGGGGAGAAGCTAAGACTTCAGATGTTCTAGAGCTCGCCAAGTATATCAAAGAAACGATAAGGGAAAAAACAGGGCATGAGCTTGAAATGGAAATACGCCCCATTCCTTACAATATTGGAGGGCGCTGATGTATCGTGCTGATCTTCATTGCCATTCCACTTGTAGTGATGGAACGTGCAGTCCTAGTGAGTTACTTGTATTAGCAAAAGAGAAAGGGCTAGATGGTCTCGCTATTACGGACCATGATACGCTTGATGCCTATACGGAAGAGCTTTTTGCTGAAGCAGAATCGCTTGGAGTCAAGCTTTTTGTAGGGGTGGAATTTTCAACACGCCATAAGGGTTATCCTGTGCATCTTCTTGGATACGGAATGAAGAAAACCCCTGAAATTCTTGATTTTTGTGACAAACACCAAGAAAGGCGTCTCTATCGCAACCGCGCTATTTTAAAAAGGCTGAAGCGACTCTCGATTATTGTTGATGAGGAAGAACTCGGCAACCCAAAAGATAGGACAGTGGGGCGTCCTCATATTGCACAACTCCTACTGGAGAAAGGAATTGTTTCCTCAATTCAAGAAGCGTTCAACCGGTTCATTGGGGAAGGGAAGCCCTGCTTTGAACCAGGTGAGAGCGTCACACCACAAGAGACGATTCAGACCATCCAAAATGCCGGTGGAAAAGCCTTTATTGCCCACCCCCACTTGGTAAGAAAGGGGGCCGTCTTGAATGCTTTGCTTTCGATGCCTTTTGATGGAATTGAATGTTATTATGGGCGTTTTCATAATCACGAAAAACGCTGGCTTACTGTAGCTGAGAAGAATGGGCTTCTTGTGAGTGGTGGTTCAGATTTTCACGGAACAGTGAAGCCTTATATTGAGCTTGGTTGTTCCTGGGTTGGAGAAGACAATGTCTTGAAACTTTTTGGAGAGACATGACCGGTATCATGAGCTTACTGACTTTTTGTTTTCTTTAAATCGCTCCAAAGAACTCAAAACGGATTTATCCGCGCCGCTTGACCTGGCGGAAAAATTAGGTCATCCGGAAAGAGGTTTTCCATCAGTTCATATTGCGGGGACTAACGGAAAGGGGACCGTTGCTTTGAAGCTATCTGCTGTACTACAGGAAAATGGTTATCGAGTGGGGCTCTTTACCTCTCCTCACCTCCATACTTACCGTGAGCGAATTCAGATTAACGGTGTTATGATTTCTGAAGAAGATGTTGTTTTAGGCCTCGAAAAAATCCTTCCTCTTGCCAAGAATCCCAAGTTTTTTGAGATTACTACGCTACTTGCTTTTCATTACTTTGCACGAGAAGAGGTAGATATAGCCATTATCGAAGCGGGGCTTGGTGGGAGGCTTGATGCAACAAATATTATCGACCCAATCCTCTCAATCATCACATCAATTGATATCGACCATTCCTCAATTTTAGGGGGAACTCTTGATGCAATCGCTAAGGAAAAAGGGGGGATTATTAAAAAAAACACCCCTATTGTATTAGGAGAGTCAGCTGCTAGAAAGCCTATTTTCGATATTGCTGAAGATAAGAATGCGCCTGTGATTCTCTCCAAAGAAGGGAGCATGAACATTGCTCGAAAAGCGCTCAAACACCTTCCCTTTAATACCGAAATCACCGATAGCCTGGCGCAGCGTCCTCCCTGTCGCTTTGAAAAAAGAGGGGATATGCTTCTAGATGTGGCGCATAACCCTGCGGCACTTACCCACCTTTTTGAGAAGATCAAAAAAGAATATCGAGGAAAGAAGATTCATGTCTTGTTGGGAATGGCAAAAGATAAGGATGTTGAAGGCGCTCTTGAAGTCATAGAAAAGTATGCTGACCACATTGCCCTGCTGCCTTCAGACCACCCTAGGCTTCTTCCTCAAGAAAGCTTTAGGGTAGGAATATCTATGACTCTTGAAGAGGCCCTTGCTTATGCAAAAAAAGAAAAGGCTCTGCCAGTCGTAACCGGATCATTTTACATTATGCCACAGGCGGAGCTTCCGCAAACATAAGCTCAATCTCTTTCTGAGAGGGAGAGTATCCATCTTTGCGCACCATTTGCATACCCATAGTGACCATTTCACGAATATATTCAGCAGAATGATCAACAGGACCCAGGTCCTGCTGCACACCTTGTGGAAGTTGACGAAACTTTATAATTCCTTCGGGATGCCCCTGATGAAGAAGCTGTGCGATTTGCAAAATCTCAATAGAGAGTTCGGCAGCGTCCCAATCAGGGGTGACAACCGCTCCGATAACTTCAGATTCTGGTAACATTTTCTCGTCCTTAACAAAGTTGACTTGGGAATGGTGTACCATATCATCTATTTTTGAAAAAGGAGTTTGACCTGAAAGTTCTGCAAGTTTCACGGAGGCCATTCGAAGAAAATTTGAATTGTCTACTGAAAGGGAATTGTTGCTCCAAACATCGGCCATTATTTCCTTAAGAGTTTGTGTACGATGGGCAAGTTCTTCTGGAGAAGAATACTCCCCGCTACTTAAAGCTATTGCTTCTTCGTAGATTGTATCAACCATATGATTCACATTCAAAGAGTGAACCCGTCCACATAGACTTTGAAATTTATGTTGCGTCTCTTCAGGAAGCTTTGAAACATCAACGTTATTGACTCGCTGAATGATATTAAAAAGATCTCTTCGATTGTAAGTTTCTTGGCTATAAATTGCATCATATAACTCTTCAACAACACCTGACTGACGTTCTTGAAAAAAGATCGGAGAGGCGTCAATAACTTTTTTTAATTCCATACTTTCCCTTGTGAGTTTTAGGAGTGTTTATTAACAATTTGTTAATATCCTACCTACCATTATTATACTAAATGTCTAATTCCCAGGCAATTCATAATCATTTCTTACTCATATAGAAATCGATTGAATTGTGCAAAGTTTAAAATATTTACTATATTATTTTTTGAATGAGGAGCAAGGAAGGTCCCTTAGAGCGGTTGATTGACTGATGATGAGAAACCTGAAACTTTTTCGGAGAAAAGTTTGCGACTAAAGTAATGAGAGCGGATTCTTCCCTAGCTCCCTCAGTGTGACCGGGATAGAGCATGCAGCTGATGAGACCTCCCGGATTGAGGAGCACCATGCCGGTTTCGATACTTTTAATAGTTGTTTGTACATTGGTTGTAAGGGATTTATCTCCTCCGGGGAGATAACCAAGATTGTAGACAATGAGATCAATAGGGTCCTTGACGGGAGAAAGCATAGAATGGCACTCTAAATGGTAAGAAATATTTTTACTTTCTCCAACTCGAGACTTTGTTGAATTCAGCGCCTTTTTTTGGATATCAAACACATATAAGTGAGCAAGATTAAAACGCGAGAGCACTTCGGTATCGTATCCATTGCCGCATGTTGCATCGATTGCAAAGTTCCCAGGTCTTAAATGGCTTTTCCAAATTTGATGTGCAAGTTTAAGAAACATTGATTCGATTTTCCAGAAACCTTATGGTAACGATCATGATAACAGAAACAAGCGTTTTAATCATAGGTGGAGGGATAGCAGGGCTAGTTGCTGCCTTAGAGCTTGGAGATCGAGGAATCGATGTGGTGGTGATTTCTTCAGGTGAAGGACTGACCTCTGCCAACTCCTATCGAGCGCAAGGGGGAATAGGGTACCAGGCTCCAGATGAGCCTGAGGGGCTGTTTAAGACTGACATCATGAATGCTGGAGTAGGTCTTTGCAATGAACAAGCAGTGGATCAACTCGTTCAGCTCGGACCTAAAGCGATAGAGGAAACGCTCAAGGAAATCCCCTTTGAAAAAGAAGCAAGTGGGGAATGGAAGTTTACGCAAGAAGGGGCTCACTCGGTTCCTAGGATCTTATTCCATGGAGATCAAACGGGGAAAGTTATTATGGAGGGAGTTTATCAAAAAGTCTCGAATCACCCCCATGTAACTCTTCTGCATAATCAGAGTGCTATCGATTTAATTACCCTTTCGCATCATTCAAAAAGAGCAACTGACATCTATCAACCTCCAACATGTGTTGGCGCTTACATTCTAAGCCATCAAACGGAAGAAGTTTATGTGTTATTTGCAGAGGAAACAATCCTTGCAACAGGAGGGGTAGGAGAGTGTTTTCTTCATACAACCAATGGCAAGGAAGCGCGAGGAGATGGCGTTGCAATGGCCTATCGTGCGGGTGTCCGGATCATGAATATGGAGTATGTTCAATTTCATCCCACAGCCCTATATACCGTTGGAGAACCGCGTTTCCTTCTGTCAGAAGCTTTGAGAGGAGAAGGAGGTCAAATCTTATCTCATGAAGGAGATGTTTTAGTTGACCCACTTTCCCCGCGAGATGTTGCAGCACGAGCCATTTTTGAAGAGATGCTTAGAGCCAATCATTCCCACGTATGGCTTGATATGCATTTTAAAGGGAAAGAAGCTTTGCAGAATCGATTTCCGACAATCTACCAGCACTGCAGAGACCGAGGGTGGGAGATGGACAAACACCCCCTTCCCATTGTCCCCGCTGCTCACTATAGCTGCGGTGGGGTAGCAGTAGATCTTGAGGGGCGGACAACCATGCAGGGCTTGAGAGCGATTGGCGAAGTAGCCTGCAGTGGTTTGCATGGAGCCAATCGTCTTGCATCGACAGCGCTCCTTGAAGGGGTTGTTTGGGCAAGAACCTGCAGTCGATCGATCCACATAAAAAAGATCAATTTCCCTGAAATTGAACCCTGGAAAATGGGGACCGAAAAAATCGATAAAGCTTTGATCCAACAAGATTGGATGACCATCAAACAAACCATGTGGAACTATGTGGGGCTTTTGAGAAGTTCTCGGCGTCTGAAAAGAGCAAACAAAATGCTAAACGAACTTAAGTGGGAAATTAATTCTTTTTATGAGGGGGCCTTATTAACTCCAGAACTCCTTGCTCTTCGAAATGGATGCGAAACCGCTCTCCTCATTACTCAAGGAGCGCTTCAAAATCCACGCTCTCAAGGATGTCACTATATTGTTGATGAGAAATTAGCTTTCATATAGAATGTTGGAAATTAAAATTCCAAATGGGGTATTAGCTCAGTTGGTTAGAGCGCCACGTTGACATCGTGGAGGTCAGCTGTTCGAGTCAGCTATATCCCAACCATTTTATTTTGAAAGATCGTCATAATTTCCAGATTTGCCAAACAGCCACAGCAGTCCTCGGAGCTGCCTTGTCGGATCTAATTCCCCAAGGATATCTCTTAAAGGGAGGTGTAGCTGGCTCCATATTTTACTATGATATTGTTATGGGAGAAACCCTCGCGGAGGTGATGCTTCCACATCTAGAAAATCGGATGCGGGAGATCACATCAAAAGATCACCCTATCAAGATTCATGAGATGGTTCCTTCAAATGCACTTGAGTTTTTTCGTCACAATCGCCGCTACTATCCCGCTCACTTTGCTCAACAAGCTCAAGGTCCTCTAGTGCAGGTAGTTCAAATCGATGCTTTTATTGATCTGGTAGAGGGGGAGTTTTTGGAAAAAACAGGGGAACTTGGCCCTTTTAAACTCATGAAAATTGAAGAGCGACTGCCTCTTCGTTTTCGGAAGCAGGAGAAGCCCGTTTATCGTGTTATAGGGCAACTCGAAATAGGTGAAAAAAGTCCTGTAGACCCTTTTAAGCTGGGAGAAGAACTAGGCCTTTTTGACGTCAGTATTACTCGTGGCGCCGACTTTCTTGAAAAAAACAATCTATGTTGGAGAAAGAGAGGTGAAGCTCTGTTTTTCCGCCTATATGAAAAGTGGCGAAAAGTCCATTTAAAAGAGGGGTTTGAATTAATAGTCGGAGGAGCCTTGAGTGCAGGGCTCTCTGCAGAATTTTTTCTTTCAAAGGACAGTCACTCTGACTTAGCGACAACAGTTTGTCTAGAAAAAGATTTACTCCCATCTCTTAAAAAATGTATGAAAATCATTGAAGAGCTTTCTCTCATAGAGGGGGAGTGGAGTGGAACTGGCCCTGAAACGCTTCAAGAAACCTTTCGAGAGCTCAACTTAGAGTGGAAAAAAGGGAAAGAGATCAAGATAGAAAGAAAAGGATCTTTTTTAACCGCGCAAAAAAACAAGGGATTCTATACCATAGTGCATTCAGTTTTTCCCTGCATGCAGCGGATGGTACTGAATGTTTTAGAAGATAGTGAAAAAGATCTATCGCAAAAAAAAGAGTTATTGAGTATAGTGGCCGTTTGTGATGAATAGGATGAAATCGTTTGAGAATTAACAGAGAGATACGCGCTCCACAAGTTCGATTGATAGGAAAAGATGGGAAGCAAGTAGGCGTTGTAACGATAGAGCAAGCGCAAGCGCAGGCAAAACAGGATGGGCTGGACCTCGTTGAGATTTCTCCGAATGCGAAACCACCTGTTTGCAAAGTTATAGATTATGGGAAATTCCGCTACCAGATGACAAAAAAAGAGCGGGAAAGTAAAAAAGCACAGCACCAGGCCAAGCTTAAAGAAGTAAAGGTCAAACCAAACATTGACGAGCATGATCTTCAAGTGAAGATCAAAAGGGCCCGAGAATTTATCGAGAAAGGGAACAAAGTGCGCGTCACCTGTATGTTTCGTGGAAGAGAGATGGCCCACCAAGAGCTGGGGCAGAAGGTTGCGCTCCGAATCGCTGAAGAACTCAACGATATCGCGCAGACTGAATCTCCTCCAAAGCAGATGGGTCGGAATTTTAGTTTGGTGCTCGCCCCAGTGGGCAAGAAGAAGTAACAATCGGAGACGAAACGTGCCTAAAATGAAAACTAAGAAAGCGATCCGAAATCGCTTTAAAAAGACAGGAACAGGGAAACTCATGCGGACAAAGCAGGGTCGCCGACACATCCTAACGAAGAAAACCTCGAAGCGGAAACGGCAGCTTAAAAAGCAGACTGTATTGAGCGAAGCCTTTTCAAGCAAGTATAAGCGCCTAGCGTGCATGTAAAAGGAGTAAGGGAATTATGGTAAGAGTAAGAAGTAGAGTCGCTTCAAGAAAGCGTCGTAAAAGGTTACTAAAGAGAGCAAAAGGGTTTGTTGGAGACCGAAAGAATCACGTCCGACTCACTCAAGATGCAGTGATGAAAGCCATGGCGTTTAGCACCATGCACAGAAAGAAAAAGAAAGGGGACTTTCGTCGCCTGTGGATCACCCGCATCGGAGTGGCTGCAAAGGCTCAAGGAATTTCCTATAGTCGTCTGATTGACGGACTGACCAAAGCAGGGGTCCGTATCAATCGGAAGATGCTTTCTGATATCGCCATTCGTGACCCCAAAACTTTTGCAGTGGTTGCAGATACTGCAAAGGTAGCACTCACCTCATAAAAGCATTCTAAGGCCCCCGATTTTCGGGGGCAAGGTGTATATGAAACAAAAAATCGAAGCTCTGAAAAAATCTTTCAAATCTGAAATTGAAAATGCGACCGTTGCAAAAGATTTAGAGCAGATTCGTATCAAATATCTTGGAAAGAAAAGTCCTATTCAAGCCCTCATGCAAGATCTGAGGGACTGTTCCCCTGAAGAGCGTCCTGAGATGGGAAAACTGATTAACACCTTGAAGCAAGAGGTTTCTGTGGAGATTGACACCCATCATGAAACCCTTCAATCAAAAGAGCTTTCTCTTAGGCTTATAGAGGAGAAAGTTGATGTGACCCTTCCTGGACGCCGTTCAAATTTAGGAGGAATGCATCCTCTTTCTCAGATGTTGATAGAGGTTACAGAGATCTTGATAGGGATGGGATTTTCTGTTCAGGAATGTCCTGAGATTGAGACTGAGTACTACAATTATGGAGGATTGAACTATCCTCCTGACCATCCAGCAAGAGATATGCAGGATACCTTCTATATTACTCCTGATATTCTCCTTCGCTCTCATACTACATCGATTCAACAGCACATGATGGAGAACGTCCAGCCCCCTATTAGGATTCTATCGCCTGGAAAATGCTATCGCAATGAGACGATTACTTCTCGCTCCCATGTGTTTTTCCACCAGGTTGATGTTCTTTATATAGATAAAGACGTGGCCTTTTCTGATCTATTGGCAACCAAAGAAGAGTTTTATACAAAAATCTTTAAACAGAAGATAGATCTTCGAGTCCGTCCGAGCTATTTCCCTTTTGTTGAGCCAGGAATGGAAGTTGATATCAAATGTACCAGTTGTGCAGGCAGCGGGTGTGTTCTTTGTAAGCATACGGGGTGGCTTGAGGTTGCTGGAGCTGGAATGATCCATCCAAATGTCCTAAAAGAAGGTGGTATTGATCCCGAAGTTTACTCCGGTTACGCCTGGGGAGGAGGGATTGAAAGACTTTTTATGCTCCGTCATGGAATCAGTGATATCCGTCTCTTCACTGAAAATGATGTCCGTTTTCTGTCTCAATTTTCCTCATAGATAGCCTCCTTCCAACAAAAAATATTTGACGGTACTATCTAATCCATAAAGAATTAATTTTTTAGTAAAACTTTCTTGCTATTTAGAGGTAGTAAAGATTATACTCCCGTTCCAACAGTTGCGCATTGTGGAAGAGTGGCAGAGTGGCCGAATGCGTCTGTCTTGAAAACAGAAGTCCTTCACGGGACCGGGGGTTCGAATCCCTCCTCTTCCGATTAGCACAAGAAAAATATAAATTTTTTCTTGATTTGTTATTAACGAACCCTTTATAAAAGAAACCTTTGACGTCTCAAAGGAAAAGAAGGGTGATTGAAAGTTTAAGTGCAGGGTTAATCCTTTACAAAATCCAGGATTTCTTGGTAAGCTTCGCACACTATATTAACAAATATTCCAAATTTACGGAGGAATTAAAATGATTTCTAACGCCGTTCAAGGTTTTCAAAACAATCGTTACCATGTTCAAGAGGTAGTGGGTTCTCTTTTTGCAGCTGCACTTGTAAAACTTGGTAGCAAATACATTCAACAAATCACCAACCTAACAGCATTTGCTTCTGCAGCAAATGGTGCGAGTGTTTTGGTGACTGCTAAGTCTGCACATACTCTTTGGACGTCGGAAAATGGCGATGAGAAAAGTGCTGCAAAGAAAGCTCTCGCTCTTGCTCTGACAACAGCAACTGTTACAACTCTTCTTAGAGGAACAACAATTCTTAAGACACGCCACACTTCACTTCCAGCTCTTAGCGAATTCGCTAAGCCACTAGCTGCTGCATCTGGTGCAACTGCTGTCCTAACGTTTGGTGGAATCCAAGGCATTAAGATGGCTAATGGAGCTTACCAAACTTGGTCAGCTAACAGAGCTGTTGCTGCACGTAACGCAGAAGTGGCTGAGAAAGTAGCAGTCGTTCAGCACACAGATTACGGTGATCACAATAAAATCCAAGGTCTAGCTACCCAAGATTTCCTTCCTCTGGCTGATGCTGCTCGATTTGTACTGACTACTGCTGGTAAAGATAGAGATGAGTCTGCTAAAGTAACTGATGAAATGATTAGGTCCATCAATACTAAGGCTGCTGAGCTTAACGGTGAAGAAGCTACTAAAATTGCAGGATGGGTTGATCTTGCACGTGTGTAAGCTC
This sequence comes from Candidatus Neptunochlamydia sp. REUL1, assembly GCF_963457595.1. Taxonomy (GTDB): domain Bacteria; phylum Chlamydiota; class Chlamydiia; order Chlamydiales; family Simkaniaceae; genus Neptunichlamydia. The sequence continues at coordinate 226,580 of NZ_OY735137.1, read as the reverse complement.
TGACTTATTTATTAATTCATTAGTTGATAATGAAAAGGGATAGCGAGAGCCATCCCTTTTTTTGTTTTTCTATCTTTCTTCTTTAAAAGAATTACTCCACAACCGATTGAGGAAAAACTTCTTTACCCTATAGAGGCAAAAGTGTATGATTGCTGCGTCATCGGAGGAATTAGTATGGCTTGTAGAAGTAATTGCGCTTTTAGCGGAAACGCCCCTGTTGGGCGTCAGATCGAAGAATTATTTGTCACAGGTGGAGTATTTGCGGTTTCAGCGGTTGCTGTGAATGCTTTAGTCCTCTATTTGGCCGGGATCGAAGACGTCACACCAGGTGTGATTAATGGTTCCATGACGGCTCTTGCTGCCTCTGGAACGCATCGTATGAGGCATGACCTAGCAGATGGAAGGGTTAAGGAAAAGTGGAGCGCTGAAGATCGTATTGTTAACATGACGGCTCTTATTTTGGCGAGTGTAGGCTCAACGGTTCTCCTTCTCAAATTTAGTGGGTATCCCGTAAAAAAATGGGAAGTGCTCAAGATGGAAGCCCTTTCAATCCTTGCGATGGCTGGAACGATAAAATTTATTTTAAACGATGGTAGCCGTTAGCATGTTTACAGTAAAGCCAGAAAATTGGATCACCCCGCCAAATAATTTGGTGAATCCCCCAGAAGGGGAGCTTGGGCACATGAAAGTTTCTCGGTTTGCTCTGTTTGTGCAGGCACGTCAATCCATGCTATTTAATGGTTTAGCTCTTTTAGTGATTCATTCCGCCATGACTGGCGCTTCAAAAGCTCTTAAAGGGAGGTTTATTTATCCCCTTAAGGCCGCTGCAATTGGAGCTCTAGCCAATGCAACGCTTTATACAGCATTTTTAGATGGACGCTCCTGGTATTCCTCCCGCGATTTTCGCTCTTTTCCACCACGATTTACCCCGAATAAGTTTTTTGCTGGGCTCTTTATGTTCATTTTGGCCCCCTTTGTTGCAAGTAAGCTCTCTCAGTATGTGATTAAAACTCCTGTGAGCTTAAAGGTGACATACTTTGGAGGGGCCGTTAGTTATGAGGCGATTACCTATATGGATGGGGAAAAATGCACTGGGTAACTGGTAATTCGAGAAAACTTAAGTAAGAGGAAATCAATATGACGCAGAAATTAGGGGCTCATTTTGGATTAACAGCCCTTATAGGGACGGTTCTTGGAGGAGTTGGCGTTCTTGGAGTGAGGAAGCTCACAAGGCTTTCTGCGCCGCTATCAGGAGCTTTAACTACGTCATTCATGGCAGCAGGGACCTCAACGCTTACAATGACCATTATGGAGCGAAATAAGGTTGGTGAGAAGCTCAAGGCTCGATTTGGTGATCAATACCAGCATGAAGAGATCTGCTTTATGGCTGCAACCTTTTTTGGAACGGCCTTTCTGACATACAAGCTAGGACCAAAAATTGTCCGTAGAGAGCTTTGTCTTGTTGAAGTCGCCCCTTATACTGTCATTTCAACCTCAGCAGCAATTATGTCCCTTCTTTGGACAGATAAGACGATTTAAGGCTTTCTCAGATTCTATATCTTAACTCTTTCCTTTTTTGGAAACGAGGTGGAGCTTGTGTTCGAAAAACGAGTAGACTGCCACCAAGCGTGAAACAAGGATAGCAATATAAAACTGACCTACAATCCCTTCTAAGATTGCAAAGGTTTGTGCCACATCCTCCACCGCGATAATATCCCCGTACCCAATACCAAGCAACGTTACAAAGCTAAAATACATGAGTTCAGAGAGATAGTGGCTGTGTGTAATAATTGTTGGATCAACATTTGAAAAATGGAATGAGCCTGGGGAAATAAGGTCGATAAAAAAGTATGTGAAGGAAAAGCCAATAGCGACCATAAAATATGCGCATACCACCCCTTTGAGAGTTTCTAAGCGCACCCGAGCGTTAATAACGACACGCTTAATAATTGAAGTTGTTGTGACAAATACAAAAATGATCATAAAGACAAGAAAGATCAGAACAAAGAGCTTTTGGGGATAGAGTAGGTTAAGCCACTCGAAGAAAAGAGCGGGGATTGCAAGGGAAGTGGAGATGACTTTTACTTTCTTGGAATGGTCGCAATTAAAAATGGCAGAGCTAAACACAAGAATCAGGAGAAATTCCCAGATTGTTAGATAGATAGGGCCGCGGTCATAGGGACGAAAGATAAATAAGAGGACAAGGGAGATGAGAAGCTGAGTGAAGTAGCCACTGCAGTACTTTAGACTGCTTGAGTAACAATTTTTCATTATTTTCTTCATACACCCCTATATCTTAGATTAAGCGCTTTGGGTCAAGGGAGAAATTTCCCCTCTTGAAATGGAAATTTTTATAGGGTAGCTTTGAAATAGGGAACGAATAGAAGAGGGAAAAGTTTTTATGTCTACTGAGCGTCAGCCAACGCCATTTGATGATCCATATCCTGGGGCCTCAAAGGTCTCAAAGAATGAACTGTCAAAGGCCTTAGAATCTCTATTTTATTCCTTTGAGCATCAAGAGCAGGGTAAATCTACAATGAGTGAGCAGCTTCGTTTAAATGAGGCGCTTATGCTTCTTAGAGCTAAAGAAATTGGAGGGAAGATCTACCTTCACACTCAAGAGCTTATGCAGGCATCGACAGACTTTGCCAATGGCCATGGAAAGATTGAAATGGTTTACGAATGCCTAGAATTTTTGCGAAATGAACTCAAGTCATGAATCCAAAAAAACAATTAATTCATGATCTTCAAACTTTTCTCTGGCAATTTGAGCAGGGAGGATACACCCGTGAAACGATGTTAGAGATCCTTACGAAGCTAGAAAGTGTGCTTGAAAATGATGGGGAGGCATTAGGAGAGCCCATCCAAAGATATGTTGAAAATATGATTCGTGACTGTCGCGCTTATGCTTTTGGCGGAGGGGATCAAAAAAAAGTGGTCTTTGACCTCGATAAATTAAGACAGGGCTTGGAGTAATTTATGTTCAATGATGGAATGGAAGAAGAAGACCCCAAGGAGCTTCTTAAAGGAGAAATCCAAGAATTTCTCATTGAGTTTGAGCTGACTGAAGAGAGCGAAGATGATATGAAAACGATTCTTCCTCTTTGGAGAGATGAACTTCTTAATCATGCACATGAAGTAGGCGGACCCACACACTCAAAAATTAAGACGCTTATGAACGTATGCGAAGACTACGCAAGCAATCGTGGAATGCTTGAGCGCGTTCGTCAAGAAGCGGAAGAAATTCGCATTCAACTCAACATCTGATCGGTTTTGCTGCAAATCTCAAATTTATAGGAAGTGTGTGTGGTGAATGTCGGCTTGATAAAGAGCTTCGTCTAGGGGTGATTGGAACCCAATTTTCCAGAAAAATCTTTGCTCCTATTAATAAAAAGTATTTATTGATAAAATGCGTTTCTATGGGATTTTTTGTAAACAACATCTATGGAGGCAGACAACCTTATCGTGTTCAAGAGGTTCAGAAAGATAAGCCTGATGATCAGGGATCAAAAGGACAGTATTTCGGTCAAAATCAAGAGGAAGATCCTCACCAAAAATTTCTAAAAGCAAATGAGAAACTCTACAAGAAAAAGTCCGTTGTTCTTGCCAGTGAAATCATGAATAAACAGATGATGCATCTTGAGGGCGAGCTTTCTGCTAAGGAAGCTTGGGAAAAAATCAAGCATCATGAGATCAAGTATTTTCCTATTCTGGGTGAGGAAGGAAAGCTCCTCGGAATGCTCTCTGAGAGGGATATTTTGAAAGGAATGCAAGAAGGAGATCGAAAAAAGCTTAAAGATCTAACGGCTGAGCAAACCTTGTGCGCAGAACCTGAAACAGAGCTTGCAGATATTATGAAGGTTTTTTCGGATCAAGCCGTTGAGGTGGTTCCTGTCATTGATAAAAAACACAATGTTGTTGGAATACTAACCCAAAACGAACTCTTGCAAACCATGTTAAAAATATCAAACTTGAAATGGAACACTTAGACAAACTCGAAAGCCAAAGTATCTTTATTATTCGGGAAGCTTACTATCATATTCCTAACTTAGCAATGCTGTGGTCGGTTGGAAAAGATAGCACGGTCATTGTAAAGCTTTGCCAAAAAGCATTCTTTAGTCACATCCCTATTCCTCTTGTGCACATTGATACAGGGTTTAAAATTCCTGAAATGATAGCTTATCGTGACAAACTTGCCATGGAGTAGGGGCTTCAAATGATCTATGGCCAGAACGAAGAAGCTTTGGAGAAAAAAAAGACCTTTCCTCATGGGAAAGTTAGTTGTATTGAGTGTTGCAAAGCATTAAAAACTGAGACGTTGCGTCGTACAATTGAAGGGACCGGTGTGCGTTACAAGATGAATCTTAAGAGCGGAGAATACGAAATTGACATGAATCGGGAACCCTATGGAGGGCTCATTGTTGGTATCCAAGCTGATGAAGAGGGAAGTCGTTCAAAGGAGCGTATCTTTTCTCCTCGTGGGACTTCCAATAAGTGGGAAATTGCTGATCAGCCACCAGAGTTTTGGGGACAATTCAATACGGACTTTCCTCCAAAATCTCATGTACGGGTCCACCCTCTCCTTGATTGGACGGAAAAAGCACTATTCTAGGATGGCTTTTAGCAGATAGTGGAGCTCTTCCTGCAGGAAAGTTAGAAGCCGTGAGAAATTACTGTTCGCGTAATAGTAAACCCTTTGAATATGCATTTCTTCTAGATGCTCTGAAAGAGGAGCAATCTCAAGGGATTACGATAGATGCGGCACGGTGTTTTTTTAAGACGATAAAACGTCCTTATATTGTTTTTGATGCTCCAGGTCACGTCGAATTTATTCGAAATATGGTGACGGGAGCATCCCACGTCGACTGAGCTTTAATTGTGATTGGTGCAAAAGAGGGAGTACAAGAAAATACAAAGCGTCATGGATATTTTCTCTCTCTGCTTGGAGTGAAGCAAGTTGCTGTTACATTGGTCAACAAGATGGATCAGGTTGGTTATGAAGAGGAAGCTTTTGAAAAAGTTAAGAGGGATTACACTCACTGACTCTTGAGGAAAAGGGTAAAAGATTTGTTGAAAGGCATGAGATGGGAGAAGTTGTTCTCGATTTAGGGGAGAAAATTGCCTGTGATCTCTCGAATGAGGTTGTTGAAACTTCTCGATTTGTCCTTGTCCATCAATACCGACAGTCTGGTGGAGGACTTGTTGAGAAGATTCTTTCAAAGTATGAGAAAGAAGAAATCTCGACAATCACAATGGGAATGCGGGAAAAACGGCAGGGACATCGAGGTAAAATATTTTTTATTTACGGGAACAATCAAAAAAAAACTTGTCGGTTGGGCTCAAAAAATCGAAAAGGCTTTGTTCAGAAGAGGTGTTCTGGTGTATACTTCGCTTTTTGAGCCAGATGCAAAAGAGGCCTATTTCATGGATGAGAGGGTGGGCGTGGTGCTTCTTCTTGTTGGAGACTGCGTAGGAATGGAGCTTGCCCCCTCTTGTTGTATTTCTTTTACTGAAGCAGAGGATACAGAGAACTCAGCTGATACAATTTTGGACCTATTAAATGAATAATACTGAGAAAACCTCATTTTTTTCTTTTCTTCCTTTTCTAACATTGATTACTTTTGCCTCATTTTTAAACATCATGGCACGCATCATCTTTCCTCCAATGACACCCTTCATATGTGAGGAGATGAACCTTTGCCATGCAGACATAGGGAACCTCTTTTTTATTCTCTCTGTGGGGTTTGCAATCACTCTGTTTGGATCTCAATTTCTCTCTTCACGTATCAGTCATAAGATGACGGTTATTTTTTCTTTGTTATCAACAGGATTTGCCCTTGTCATTACTTCCTATGCTGAATCCTTCCAGTTCTTTCGCCTTTCTATATTTTTGGTTGGGCTATGCTCTGGTTTTTTTATTCCTTCTGCGGTTGCAATCCTTCGAGAAGGGGTCGCAACACAGCATTTGGGGAAAGCATTTGGGATTTTTGCGACGGCGCAGAGCGTTGCTTTTATCCTGTCTCCGATCATTGTACGAAGCGTCATTGAGATCTACTCTTGGAAAGAGATATTAAATGGTTTTGGACTGATTTCGAGTATTATCAGTGTTGTTTTGTTTTTCTTATTTAAGCAGGGAAATGAAAAAGGAGAGCCAATTACAATAGCCTTCGTTCGAAGTGTTTTTTCGTGGCCGTCTTTTTGGATCTTACTGATTCTTTTGTGTCTTGCAAATGGTCTCAATATTGGAATTTATAATATGGCGCCAGACTATTTTCAACGCCATAATTTGCTCGATAAAGATGCGGTTCACCAACTCATTGTGATTGCTCGTGTTCTTAGCTTTGGAACGGCGATTGTTGCAGGAGTAGTGGCTGATCGTTTTGGACTGAAGCGTTCGATGGTTCTATCGCTGGTTTTTTGCGGTGCTCTAACCTCTTTAATGGGAGCGATGAACCCTTCCAGCTCACTCGTTCTATTTACCCTTCAATCTCCTGTTGCAGCTTGTTTAATGCCCCTTATTCACTTTGCTATTGCCACGATCGTTCCTCCAGAGAAAAATTCTACAATCGTATCACTCATTGCTCCGTTTGGTTTTTTGATGGGTGCTGGAGTTGTTCCTCAGCTTCTTGGGTTTTTAGGAGATTTCAACCTCTATGCTCAAGGGTTTGTCCTATTTGGAATGGCTTCGATTTTCTGTGGAGCTATTTTCAACTTAAGCCGTGTTTACAAACACGTCGAATTCAGCCAAGTTAAAAGCCTGGAGTCATAATGAAAACCGGAGTCCTATTGGTGAACCTAGGCACCCCAAGTACACCTAGCCCAAGAGATGTCAAACGGTATTTGACTGAATTCCTAACCGATGGTCGAGTGATAGACCTCCCTCCTGTTCAGAGAAATTTGCTTGTTCGAGGAATCATTATTCCAAAGCGCTATAGACAGTCAGCGGCTCTCTACAAGTCGATTTGGGAAAAAGAAGGTTCTCCTCTTCTCATACATGGAAAAAAGGTTGAGGGGCTTCTTCAAAAGAGATTGGGAGAAGATTATAGGGTTAGACTTGCCATGAGGTATCAAAGCCCTTCGATTGAGGAGGGATTGAAGGCCTTGATGGGATGCCAGAAGCTTGTTATTTTTCCAATGTTTCCGCAGTATGCCTCTGCAACGACAGGCTCTGTTCATCAAAAGGTTTTTGAAATTCTTTCTAAATGGGCAATCATTCCTGAAGTGCGTTTTATCTCCCAATATCCGAGTCATCCACACTTGATTGAGGCTTTTGCAAAGAGAGCAGAGGAGCGTGACTTGGAAAGTTATGATCATTTTGTTTTCAGTTATCATGGTCTTCCACAAAGACAAATCTTAAAGGGAGATCAAAAAGGCATTTGCCTCAAAGAGAAAGACTGTTGTCAAAATAACCCAACCTGCTATGCCTCTCAATGTTTTGCGACAACAAGGGAAATTACCAAGAAATTAAGGATCCCACATGGGATGTGGAGTCACACCTACCAGTCCCGCCTGGGCAAAAGCCCTTGGATTGAGCCTTATACCGATGTTGTTTTGCAAAACTTAGCGATTAAAAAAAAGAAGCGGGTTCTCGTTTTTTGCCCCTCCTTTGTTGCCGACTGTCTGGAAACCCTTGAAGAAATCGGGTCTCAGTACAGGCAAGAGTTTCAAAACAGTGGTGGAGAAACTCTGGATCTTGTTAAAGGGTTAAATGATCACCCAAAATGGATAGAAACAATAGAGTCACTGATTCATGACAACGCCAGCAGAACCTCACTCAGATTACCGTCTGAACGTTAAAAAACCATCATTACTGACTTTAATTGTATTGATTTCTTACGGCTCTATTTACGCCAGCGATTCCCGCGGTGATGGATCGCTTTTAAGTCAGCGCCGGAGTTTCTCAGCTTACCATCATGCTTTTTCTTTTAGGTTATTCTATTGGTCAACTGATCTACAGTCCTGTTGCTAAGCGATTTGGAAGGAAACCTGCCCTGTATTTTGGAATTCTTGTTTCCCTAGTTGGGAATCTTCTCTGCATAATTTCGGGACCAACTGATAATTTAACGTTACTTGTGGTTGCCTGGCTTATATAGCTAAAATATTTCGTTTTAGTTATAATTTTTTGAATGACATATTCGCTAGATTTTAGAAAAAAAGTTCTATCAATCCGAAGCAAAGAAAAATTAAGCTTTGCCCAAGTAGCAAAACGCTTTGGAGTAAGTGTAAATAGTGTGTTTCTCTGGTCTAAGAGGTTAGAGCCGAGGCGCACTAAAATCAGACCTGCAATAAAGATTGATAGAGAGATCTTGATGGAGGATATCAAGAAATACCCTGATGCCTTCAACTATGAACGAGCACATCGTCTCAAAGTAAGCACTTCAGGCATTCGGTGTGCCATGAAGAGGTTAAGAATTAGCTATAAAAAAAACGCTCAACCATCCCAAGGCCTGCGAAACAAAAAGACAAATCTTTCAAGGAAAAATCGCAGAATATAAACGTTTGGGAAAGCCAATTGTATATATTGATGAAAGCGGGTTTGCCCATGATATGCCCCGCATCCACGGTTACTCCAAAATAGGACAGCGATGTTTTGGCACTCATGATTGGGGAGCAAAAGGAAGAACAAATGCAATAGGGGCATTACTTGGAACAAGCCTCCTTACACTTGCGTTATTCGAGTGCAATATTAATACAGACGCCTTTTCCATTTGGGCAGAGGAGGACTTGCTACCGAAACTTCCCTCTGAAAGTATTCTGGTTATGGATAATGCTTCATTCCATAAAAGCAAATCTATGCAAGAGAAGATCCACGCTGCAGGCCATACCTTGGAATATCTTCCTCCCTATTCCCCTGATCTAAACCCTATTGAACACAAGTGGGCACAGGCAAAGTCTAAGCGAAGAAAATATCAATATGGAATAGACGAACTTTTCAAGGAGCACTGCCTATAACTAATTTAAGTCACTTTAGCTATAGAAGATTGATAAAAGGTATAGCTTCTAGGAAATGTAAGAAAGGGTTATTAACATGCGTATCGCAGTTTCAGGTACCCATTTTTCTGGAAAATCAACACTGATTGCATCGCTGTTAGAATGGCTTTCAAGCTATACCGGTGTTGATGAACCTTATTTTCTCCTTGAACAAGAGGGCTACGAATTTTCACATCCGCCTTTATTGGAAGATTTTGAAGAACAACTTAAGCGTTCAATCTCAGCTATTAATGAGAGTCAGAAAGACACAATTTTTGAGTGTGCCACGAACTTGCTGGCAAGCAAGGTGCTCTAAACAAGATGAGGGTAGGTCCCTCGGTGTCGATATGCAGGCATAGATATCAAACCACCTTAAGCTGCAATATTTAAGAGATATTGTGGTGAGCGTTAAGGAAAAGGTGCAGGAGGATGCATCAGGTACATGTTGAGAAGATGAGCGCAAGCGAACCATTGATGAAGTGTCGAAATTGTGTTCTAGATGATGTCAAAACTAGGTAGGTCAAATTATCCTAGGACAAACCCAAGAGAAACCTGTTTACTGCTTGGGTGGCATCCGGCATAGAGATGGCATGAGCTCAACATAGGCTTATTTAGGGAACGTGGGAACCTGTCGTTTGGATGGTAAAGAAGAAGCTTAAGTGGAGATCCCATGAAAGTGAGAGTACTAATGCCAAACACAGGGACGGAATCATTCGTAGTAGTAAAGAAGCTCTTGTAATGAGAGTGGAGCGAAGGAATGATATGACTTGAAGCTGATTCCATCAGACAACCGGAAACGGGAGGAACAAATGGAAAAAGTAAAACCGTTTAGAATTTCCAAACACACTGTGATGGAAGCATACAAACGTGTGAAAGCAAATAAAGGAGCTGCAGGGGTTGATCGACAGTCAATTGAAGACTTTGAGATTAACCTCAAAAGTAACCTTTATAAACTTTGGAACAGAATGTCATCCGGGAGTTATTTCCCTCCATCCGTACTTGAGGTAGAAATACCCAAGAACAATGGGGGGAAACGAAAACTGGGAATCCCGACGGTCGCAGATCGAATTGCACAAATGGTCGTAAAGATCCATCTAGAGCCCAAAGTAGAACCAAAATTTCTACCAGACTCTTATGGATACAGACCCCATAAATCCGCCATCCAAGCTTTGCAAACGGCAAGAAAAAGATGCTGGAAATATGATTGGGTGATCGATCTTGATATTCAAGGATTCTTTGATAATCTAGACCATGAGCTGCTTTTAAAGGCAGTAGCTAAACATACAGATTGCAAATGGCACTTACTCTATATTGAACGTTGGCTAAAAGCCCCTGTGGAAAGATCCAGCGGGACAACAGAGCCAAGGACCATGGGAACTCCTCAAGGAGGAGTCATTAGCCCCCTATTGGCAAATCTGTTTCTTCATTATGCTTTTGATAAATGGATGGAGAGGAATTTTCCGCAAAATCCATATGAGCGGTATGCAGATGATATCGTTATTCATGCAAAAACAAAACGAGAAGCGGAAGAGCTAAAAAGAGTGATTCAAACAAGGCTCGCTGAATGTAACCTTCAGGCTCATCCAGAAAAGACAAAAATTGTCTATTGCAAGGATAGCAACAGAAAAGATTCCCATAATGAAATTCAATTTACCTTTCTTGGTTATACGTTTAGACCAAGAGAGGCAAGAAATAAGTATGGGACTAACTTTACTCTGTTCAGTCCTGGAGTAAGCAATGAGGCGAAGAGGAAAATGAATCAAACCATGAGAGGCTGGAAACTGCACCTTAGGAGCGAGGGGATGGGTGAATTATTATGGTCGATTCTACAAAACTGCTCTATACCCAGTATTTTACCATCTCAATGAAACACTCACAAGGTGGATAAAAAGGAAATATAAAAAGTTTAAGAGAAAATTTCAGAGAGCGATCCGTTTATTGGGAGAAATTGCTAAAAAGCAACCCAAACTCTTCGCTCACTGGGAATTTGGATTCAAACCAACGGCGTAAGTCATAGGAGCCGTATGAATCGAGAGGTTCACGTACGGATCTGTGAGGACGTGAGGGGGAAGTTCCCTTGCGTTACTCGACCCGGTGTCCTTTAGACTGTTTAGCCTATATGCTAGCTCTCTCAAAGAATTTTGATGAAAAGCTCTGGGCTGAACAAGTGGAAGCTGCTATTGAGCGATTGGATCTTATTATTTTTCTCCCAATCGAGTACCGTGATCGCATTATTGTGCCACCGTCTCAAAACTTGAAGTTGAGAACAAAGGTCGATGAAAAACTAGAAGAGCTGATCTTAGATGATTCCTTGGGAATATTAGAAAATACTGAAGTTTTAGAAGTTACAGGTGGTCTAGAAGATAGAGTAAAAACCATCAAAGAGAAGCTATTAATCTAGATGGATATCAGTTATTGAATTGCTTTGAAAAGAGGGTGATGGTGTTAAGGGGCGTATTAGGCCCTTCATTAGCTGTGTACTTCAAGAGGTCTCCTGCTTGGGGATCGAACCAAAGATCTGCATGCCAGAACATCTTCTTGAATCCGGTAAGGGTGACTTTTACTTTAAGAGCGTCATAAACTTTTCCATGAACTTCAATTTGGTCAAGTCCCTGTTTGGTTGCAATCATGCTGTGAAGGCTGAGCTTTTTCGGATGGACGATTGAAAACTTAAAGTCTCGAAAGCTGGAATGGATAAAAGGCTTAAAGCAAAAATCAAATTCTTGAACCCAATTTTCCTTTCCAATATGGAACTGTTTTTGAGTTTTTTCGTCGCCTATCTCTCGGCTTGCGATAAGGTAGTCCTCTTTGCGATGAATGGAGTATTGATCATTTCGGTGTTTATGTTGATGGCTAAAGCTCTGAGTGACGCGCTCGGAAGACGTCACAATGAGGGTTTTTCCACTCTGGCTTTCTCCAACAATATGGAGAATGTCGTCTTTGTCTTGAAATTCGAGCGTCCAGGTGGTTTTTGATTCTCGACCGTCAACATCTTTACTGTAGATGTAAGTGGCCTCTGCAAAAGCACTGGAGATCATAACAAGAAAAAGAACTAAGAGCTTCATAAATACCTCAGGTTTGCCTCTGTATAACATCTTGCAGTTTTTCTGTCTCCTCCCGTAGAATGGGCGCTTTAACTAGGAGGTCACAAATGAAGTACTTAACTGCAATGTTGCTTTGTGTGTTTTCACTATTTGCAAAAGACAAAGGAGATGATATGTCGAAAAATCCTATTATCGTTATGGAGACTACTCAGGGAATAATTGAAATTGAACTCAAGCCGACAGTGGCTCCCAAAGCGTGTGAGAACATGATGAAACACGCGGCAAAAGGATATTATGATGGGATTATTTTTCACCGAATTATCAGCAACTTTATGATTCAAGGAGGAGATCCGACAGGGACTGGACGAGGAGGAGAATCAATCTGGGGCAAGCCTTTTGAAGATGAGTGCAAGTCGAGTGAAAAATTCGATCGCCCTGGTATTTTAGCTATGGCAAATTCAGGGCCAGGAACCAATGGTAGTCAGTTTTTTATTACAACAGCAGAAACGCCATGGCTTAATGGAAATCATACCATTTTTGGTGAGGTGGTTAAGGGATATGACGTTGTTGAGAAGCTTGAAAAGGTAAAGACGGGAATGCATGACAAACCAGTCGAGAGCCAAAAGATCCTTAAGATGTACGTAAAGAAATGAAAATAGCTCTTGTTGGCTATGGAAAAATGGGGAAGGCAGTTAGAGAGCTTTCCCTATTAGCAGGGCATTCGTGCTCGAGTGAGATTGTTTCCGATGCCGATGTGTGTATTGACTTTTCAGTTGGAGGAGCGGTAAAAAAGACCGCTCTTTCTATTGAGATTCCGTGGGTTCTTGGAACGACAGGGTGGAGCAAAGATGAAATTCTCCCGATTGTTAAAAAGAGAAAGATCCCTTTTCTTTACGCGCCCAATTTTTCAATAGGGATGGCCTTGTTTAGAAAAATGGCCAAACTAGGGGAAAGTCTATTTAAGGGGTATGAAATAGAGGGCGTAGAAACCCACCATGTCGAAAAAAAAGATGCTCCCTCGGGGACAGCTTTAAGACTGATGGAGGAAATTGAGGGACTTAAGTTTACATCTATCCGAAGAGGGGAGGAAGTTGGTACCCATCAGATCATGTTTCACAGCCAAGGGGAATCTGTCGAGTTAACGCATCGTGCGCATGATCGCAAGGTGTTTGCTAGAGGGGCTATTCTTTCAGCTGAGTGGCTAGTGGGGAAAAAAGGGGTTTATACTTTTGATGATTATATTGAAGAAAGAGCGTCATGTCATTTGCAGGAATTACAACAGCATTAATCACTCCTTTTAAAGAAAAAAAGGTTGATGATAAAGGACTTAGAGGTAATATTCACTTCCAAATTGAGGAAGGGGTTGATAACCTTCTTCTTCTAGGGACGACAGGGGAAGGGAATTTCCTGTCTGAGGAAGAACGAAAGAGGGTGATTGCGATTGCTCTTGAAGAAGGAAAAGGCAGGGCATCCTTAATGCTTTCCTGTGGGGATGTGTCAACAGAACGCTCAATTTCCAAGGTCATCCAAGCAGAAAAAATGGGTGTGAATGGAGTTTTGGTCATTGCTCCCTACTACTGTCGTCCGACACAAGAGGGCCTTTTTCGACATTTTCAGGAGATAGCAAAAAACACATCGCTTCCAATTATCATTTATAACCATCCAAAACGGACCGGCGTAGAGATTGAATTGGAGACAGTCAAACGACTAGCTGACATTCAAAATATTGTAGGGATCAAAGATGCATCAGGATCGATTGCCTATGGGGCGTCAGTCATTGTGGCACTTCCTGATTTTTTATTTTTAGCGGGAGACGATTTGATGGCTCTTCCTACGTCAGTCATTGGAGCAGCAGGCTTAGTCTCAGTGCTTAGTAATCTGATGCCAAGCAAAATGAAAGAGCTGATAGAGACTCAAGATTGTACATTGTATCAGAAGTTATATCCTTTTATCTCCATGAGTCAAATTGAGACAAATCCGGTTCCGATTAAAGCTATGATGAAACTAATAGGACTTTCTGCTGGGGAGTGTCGTCTCCCTCTAACGTCTCTTTCAAAGGTAAATCATAACAAGTTGCGAAATCTTCTACTGAATTCCCCATTGGTTGAGGCGGCGGCTTTATGATTAAAGTGGGACTTTTGGGTGGCGGAGGGCTAGTAGGTCAGACCTATCAAAAACTTATCTCTAAGCATCGAGGCTTTGAACTTTGTTTTATTCCTTCAAGAGAGGCATTGGAGGATGTTTCAAAAGCTAGAGGATGCGATCTAATTTTTTCAGCCCTCCCGAATAGTGCAGCTGAAATTTATGATCCTCTATATGCTCGAGCGGGATATCCAGTATTCTCATCTGCTTCATGCCATCGGATGGAAGAGGATATTCCCTTAATTATTCCTGAAATCAATCCCGAGGATTTTGCGTGGATTGAAAGGCAGCAAAAAAATCGTGGATGGGATGGATTTATTGTTGCTAAACCAAACTGCACCCTTCAAGGCATGATTCTTCCACTGTTCCCTTTGCATAAGAGGTTTCGTTTAAGTGGAATTTCAGTGACCTACTTGCAGGCACGTAGTGGGGCAGGAAAAGGGTTTGAGCTAGAGGGCAATATCCTCCCATTTATTGAAGGAGAAGAAGAAAAATCAACGATGGAAACCCATAAGATATTGGGAGATTCTTCAATCCATATTTCTGCGCAATGTATGAGAGTCCCGATTTCTCATGGTCACCTTGCTGCTATTTCAGCCAGGTTTCAAGAAAGACCCTCTTTAGAGGAAGTGAAGACCCTCTGGGATAGATATGAGCCTGTCTCTTATCTTGAAGAAGCGGACCGCCCTCAACCTGCCCTTGATTTGGGGGATGGAATGGTGGTGAGTATAGGACGTCTTTCTGCCTGTCCTTTAATGGATGTTCAGTTTATTTCTTTATCCCATAACCTGATTCGTGGAGCAGCAGGTGGTGGACTATTAACAGCAGAGTATTGGAGTAAAAATGTTAGAACGTCCGCCGCAGTTTAAAGAGCTTAGGCCCTTTTATCTCTTTCCTGAGATTAACCGTCGAAAGGAAGCTTTCTTGAAAGAGAATCCAACTGTTGAGCTCCTAAGTCTTGGAATTGGAGATACAGTTCTTCCTCTTCCTAGAGTAATTGCCTTAGCTTTAGAGAAGGGGGCAGCGGAGCTTGGAACTTTAGAGGGATATTCTGGATATGGAAAAGAACAGGGGCTTTTGGAGCTCCGGACTAAAATCTGCAGTCGCCTATATCCCAAACTTTCTCCCGAGGAGATTTATATATCAGATGGAGCAAAAAGTGACCTAGGGCGTCTTCAGAATCTTTTTGGGGGCAATGTTAGAGTCGGAATTCAAGATCCTACCTACCCCGTCTATGTGGATGGAAGTATTTTGCAAGGTGTAAAGAACATAGAGCTTCTCCCATGCACACCGCAAAATGGTTTTTTTTCAGAAATTCCTGAGGGACTAGATCTTCTCTATATATGCAACCCAAATAACCCTACAGGCAGAGCTTATACCCGCGAAGAGCTGAAAGTTCTTGTCGACTATGCTCTTAAAAACCGCACGATTATTCTCTATGATGGCGCGTATTTTTCGTACATTCAGGATAGTGCTTTGCCTCGTACAATCTATGACATTCCAGGAGCTGAGAAAGTTGCAATTGAGATTAATTCCTTTTCAAAAATGGCAGGATTTTCAGGGGTACGTTTAGGCTGGACTGTGATTCCCAAAGAGCTTAAGTTTCAGTGTGGATACCCTATAAAAGAGGATTACCATCGTTTTGGATGTACCGTTTTTAATGGGGCTTCAAATATTGCTCAAAAGGGAGGTGTTGCTGTGTTCACCGATGAAGGGTGGGCGGCGATTCAAGAGTCTATTCAGTATACGATGACGAATGCTAAGCTTCTCAAAGAGAAATTTGAAGGGGAGGGGTACCGTGTCCATGGGGGAAAGAATGCACCATATCTATGGATTGAAACCCCCGGGAGGCAGTCCTGGGATGTTTTTCAGGAGTTCATGGAAAAGCGGCATCTTATCATCACCCCGGGTGCAGGGTACGGACCTTCTGGAGAGCATTGTATTCGGGTTAGTGCTTTTGGATTTAGAAAGAGCATCACCGACTTTATCTAACAAACAAGTGGGGAAGGTCGAGCCCTTTGAAATTTAGCGTCGCATCAGCTTTTCTTATGAGAGCAATATCCATCGGAAAGAGAAAAATTTCTGCAGTAACAGAGACGATGCCTTCAAAAAGGTGCCCTCCAACGAGTTGACGTTTTTCATCGGAGATCATGACATGTGTGTGGACTATAGGGATATCAGCATCAACAGAAATGTTTCCACTGGCGGAAATAAGCTCGTAATTTCCTCCATAAGGGTGTCTTTCGTAATCATTTTTTTCAATGCTAAAGTACCCAAGCTCCACATTTGTCAGCGCTCCAATGCCTTGAAAAAAAAGCGCTAGGGATCCGTTTTTGAGCTACAAATGCACCGAGGGTTTCTTGAAACTCTTCTCCGGGCTCAAGTTTAATTACATAACCTTTTGAGTAATCTGTAAATCTCAGACTTATTCCTCGATTTTTTTTCGCATCTTTTTAATTTCGGAGTGTTTCTTTTTATCCTCTAAGATCTTTTGTTTCAATCTACGAGATCGACGCTTTTTTTGCTGCCTAATTTTTTCTATTTCTTTTCTCTTTTTTGTTTTTTCTTGGTGAATTTCATAGGCAAGTTTTTCACAAAGTTCCTGACGGGCTAAGTAGCGGTTGAGCTCTCGAGAGCGTTCCTGTTGGCACTTTACTTCAATTCCGGTTGGAAGATGTTTAAGGTAAACGCAAGAAGCGGTTTTATTCACCTTTTGCCCACCCTTGCCGGAGCCCAGAATAAATTTTTCAATAAGATCACTATCAATAATTCCCAGCTCTTCCATTCTTCTTGAAAGAGCGCGTTTTTTCTCAGGGGATACAGGCACATTTACTCCAAAAAAAAAGGTGAACCTCAAAAATGATGTTCACCCTATTAATGCATTAGACAAAGCATTAAGCGGAAGCAGTATCTTCCTCTTCTTCGCCATCAGACAGAGCGAGGTAAGAACCAACGCTTTCTTCTTCTTCATCATTTAGTGCGATAAAGTTTTCTTTAGTTTCTTCGTCATTGAAAGAAACTTGTACATCAGTTGTTTGAATAGCAACTGGCTCTTCAGAGCTTTGTTCAGATTCCTCTGCAAACATTGGGTATGCAAAGAGGCTAAAAGCAGCTAGTGCTAGCAGTGAAGATTTTTTCATATCGATACCCCACATTAGGTTTAAAAAACAATCCTAACCAATTTAACTTTTGTTAACTTTTCACACAAGCAGAAAGCGCTTGAATTTCTTCTGGATCCCCTCATGAATTTTCATCGTTTTTCCTTTTTCCCTTCCCTTTCTAGCCCCCCTTTCATGATGACAAAATGAGGAGGATACGGAAGAGAGATAGGGATAAATTTTTTGAGCCATGGTTGTTAAATGGTTTTCGATGCGAATAAGGGATTTGGAGTCGACTTTCTTGTCCTTGTATCCTTCAGCGAGCCCCCTAAAAAAGGAATTTTTTGAAGCGGTTCCCTTCAGCAAAGGATCCTTTTTTCGAGCTTCTTTCCATAGGGCTTCGAACTGGTAATCGAGAAAATGGGCGACATACTCGGCAACTTGGGTAGCTGTTTGATCCCCAATCATTTCTAAATAGACTCCTTTTTTTCCTTTGTTAAAGACGGGATAGACATAAAAGCTCCTAAGAATTGAGGCTATGGCTTGGAGCTTTGCACTTCCCCGTTTTTTTTCTAAAACGCGAAGGAGTACTGTTTCATCTTCTTCAGGAGTATATTCGACATTATATTTGCTTAAGAGGTGTTGAGCTTTTAGAGTCGCTTCCTCAGCCTCAGAAGGATGAGGGCTTTCAGCTAGAGAAAGAAGTTTTCTTACCTTTTCGACAATGCGCTTGTTTTTCACTATTTTTTCTAGGGGAACTGTGGCTTTTGAAATCTCGATTGCCCATCCGTACCTTTTGCAGACTGTGCGAAATTCTTTGCCATGCATAGAGACGTGGCTTCCAAACTCAAGAAAGGTGACAAGGTGGGCTAGCTCATGTCGTATAATTTCCTTAATCGCTTTTTCACTCTCAAGAAGAAATACTTTATTGATCCCTATTTCGAAGAGGTCGCTTTGAAAAATTCCGAGGGTTGAAGGGTGGTCAAAGACAATAAATCGAAGAGGATAGGAGTATCCCTGATAATAAAGTCGGGAGTGGCCGACCTTAATTTGCATTTCGTGTGCTAGAATTTCAAAAGCCATTTTCTTGACTTTTCGGAGGAACGAAAGAATAGTGGTTGAGTAAAGAATTTCCATGTGACATTATGATAGTAAAACCTAGGGTAATGATGCAAAGAAAGATTCGAGTAGGCGTTCTTTTTGGGGGGCAATCAGAAGAGCATGAGGTCTCGATCAGGTCGGCTCAGTCGGTCATAGAGCACCTTAATCGTGATAAATATGAAGTTTATCCTATTAAGATTGAAAAAAGTGGAACATGGTTTTTTAACGATTTCCAAGTTTCTCCTGAAGAGATTTTTTTTTCCCCTTGCGTGCTAAAAAAAACCTTTGATGTCATCTTTCCTGTGCTTCATGGCCCTTATGGAGAGGATGGCACTGTTCAAGGCCTTATAGAGCTTGCACACCTTCCTTATGTTGGGTCCGATCACTTGAGTTCTGCTATGTGTATGGACAAGGGGGTGATGAAGGATATGCTTAGTGGAGCAGGCCTGCCTACTCCTAAATCGCTTTTTCTTCAATCATTTGACATAGAAAAAATTCTTGGTACCTTTGCTTTTCCTCTTTTCGTTAAGCCAGCAAGGTTAGGATCTTCCGTAGGGATTAGTAAGGTCCACTCAAAAGAGGAACTTTTTTCTGCGCTTGAAGAGAGCTTTAAATACGATGAAAGAATTGTGGTCGAAGAAGGAATTAAAGGGCAGGAATTAGAAGTTTCCATTCTCGGGAATCTAGATCCAAGAGCATCTCTTCCTGGTGAAATTATTCCTACCCATGACTTCTATTCTTATGAAGCAAAATATCTCGATGAAAATGGGGCGCGCTTTATCCTTCCTGCTAAAATCTCTGCTGAAAAAACTAGGGAAATACAGGAACTTGCTATCAAAGCATATAAAACAATGAGGTGTGAAGGAATGGCGCGTGTTGATTTCTTCATGGAGAAAGGAGGAAAACTCCTCATCAATGAGCTTAATACAATCCCTGGATTCACCTCTATTAGTCTCTACCCTAAGCTATGGGAAGTGAGCGGATTATCTTATCCGAGCCTCCTCTGTGAGCTTATCGACCTTGCTATTCAGCGTTTTAATCGTTTAAAACCTAAAATGTATGCGTTTCATTGACTGCAAGGGAGATCCATGGATAGACATGAAAGATTTGTTTTAAATATGTTGATGAATTACCATCGATAGAATGGAAATCAAAGCGCTATCAAAGCAAAAGATTGAAAGAGCGGAGGATCTAACGATCCGTCCAGCATTTTCCTTCTATAGCCGTTCCAAGAATCTTCTTGCACATGTGAAGCAGATTCAGGAGGCCCTTGTTTCCGTGCTTCCTAGCCCCCTGCCTTTTTATGATCGGGAGAGTTTGGCGAAGTGGGTTAATTCATCCCTTCCCTATATTATTTGGAGCCCTTTTGAATCACCTCCTGATTGTGTATCGATCTATTTCTTGATTAAGCCCCTCAGTTCTATTCCTTCAGAAACGTTCATCTCGGAAATGATCAAGAGATGGCTTCTCCCTTACCAAGAGACAATAATTCTATCCTTTGAACATATGTCGTTTACTTTTGACCACTACCCAAAGGAGACACTTTTTTTTGGTGAGGCTAAGGTTCTCATTCAAAATAAAAAAGAGGCCACCCTCTTGAAGGAAAACCTCCCTCTGCTGAAGAAGGAAATCGCTTCTTCTATCTCAGCCGGTCGGTATGCAAAATCTCTGCTGGAGACCAAGGCCCTTCCTCTCGACCACAAGATGAACCTTATTCGGGAATCTTTTATTAAGCTTCTCCATCGCTATCCTGATGACTTAGATGAAGTCATTTTTGAAAGATTGGCCTATATGCAGGTCTATTCTTCCAAAGAGTTTCGAATGGAGCGTTCATATTCTCACTTGGGAAGAATCCTCCTCAGCTTTTTATCAGGGCGCTCGCAATTGGCACGGGAAATTAATGTCTTTCCTGAAAAAAGGCATATGAAAATCCGGTTTCTAGCAACTGAACTCTCATTTCCATTTGGGAAGAAGCCTGTGTTAGGACTTTCAATTGGGGTGAATCTTTTTCATAAATATGAGTTTTTTGATGAAAAACATGTTCTTAGGGCTGTTCAAAAATTCATCCCAGATATTCGAATTGTTCCAGGGTCTATTTACCAATCAAGCCATTTGAATGATCCGATCATTTCTTTGTACCTGGAACTTGAGAAGATAGATGGTTCTTCTATAACTCTTGAGGACAGAAAGCAATTAAAAGGTCAGCTTGAAGAAGAGTTAAAAAAACGAATTGAGCACCTTGTTCCTTCTATTTTCACAGTGCGAAATGAAGAAGAAACAATGCGGAATATTTTGATGCTTTCAAGAGAACTTAAGTCGAAAGATGATATTCCTCAAATGATGATCTCATTTGATCAGCATTCTCAAGAGGACTTGGTCTTTACAGTGGTTCTGCTTCGAGTAAAATCCGAAGGAACCCCTCCTCTTCAAGATCTGTTAAAAAATGCTGATCCCCTTGTTCGCTTTGTTCCTGATAGGATTCAGAATGTGAGTTATATCAGGAAGAGTCATCCTATTGAAGCGAACGTCTTTCGATTGCACATGGCAAAGCTTCCCTCATTTCTGCGGATGGATTTTTCTGTAAACCTCTACCGAGCTCGAGAAGAAGTTGTCAAGTTCCTAAGTAGGCATATCGGAGAAATTCGAGACTATAACGGAGGGATGATGGTGAAACAAGGAGAACTTCTCACCCAATTTAAACGTCTTTTTCAAGATATCTCGCAACGGAATCAAGATCTTCTTGAGAACTTCTTCTATTCATTGAACCCTATTGAAGCCCAAGCAACAATATCACTTCCCTCGATAAGTTTATTCTTTGAGACATTTATTCAAGCTGTTGAGAATGAATTTCCAAGAGATCGTTCCTGCCTTCTTGAAAGGGGTGAAGATGAAAACATTACCGTCGTTGTTGTTCGAGGGAATAATCCTGAACTTTTGACGCTTGTTGAAGACGCATTATTGGATGAGATTATTCAAGGACGGAACCTTGTTTCTTCGTCGCTCACATTTGAGGGGAGTTATTATTTAGGTTTTCTCTGCAATGATCCCGCCAAAGAAAAGCATGAGGCTTTTAAAGCGATTGTCAACCAAACCCTTAAGAAATGGAAGGAAGACCAAGACAATCTTCAAATTCTAAAAGTTCCGTATTCAAATTTTGTTTCCTTGGACCCTCGAATCGGAGGAGATCAAGATTCCTCTGTTTTTGTTAAATTACTGTTCAATGGGCTTATGCGAATTGGTCGAAATGGTAAGCCTAAGTATTCTGTTGCTGAGAAGTTTACTGTTTCAGATGATAAGAAAACGTATGTTTTTAAACTCCGCGAGTCCTATTGGTCAAACGGAGCTCCTGTTGTTGCATTTGACTTTGAATATGCTTGGAAAAAGGTTCTTTCACCCGGGTTTGTGACCCCCTTTGCCTATGTCTTTTACCCTATAAAAAATGGGAAGAAGGCTAAGGAAGGAAAGGTAGAGATTGAAGAAGTGGGAATCGAGGCTATAGATGAACGTACACTGAAGGTTGAGTTAGAGAACCCTGCGCCTTATTTTATCGAACTTACAGCAAATATATTGTATTCTCCTGTGAATCACCAGGTTGATCAGAGGCATCCAAACTGGTCAAAGCAGAAAAATGAAAACTTTGTTTGCAATGGCCCTTTTAGACAGGTTGAACCAAGCCAAGGGTATTTCTTCAACTTCATTAAGAACTCTAAATATCTTATGAAGGAAGATGTCAAGTTAGATCAGATACTGTGCATTCGAACAGAAATGAAGCATGCAATTGAAATGTTTCGTCAAAAACAGTTGCATTGTCTAGGGACTAATTTATTACAATTGAATCATTTGCAGTTCAAGCTTGAAGACGAAAATGTTACCCATTACCTCTCTCCGAAAACTTTTTGGCAGTGTTTTAATGTGAATCACTTTCCTTTCAACTACAAAAAAATCCGCAGAGCACTTTCTAAAGCTGTGTCTAGGAAGGAAATCATAGAGACACATCCTGCAAAGAGAGTTCCAGCGTATACGCCATTGCCTTACCAGCTAACGCTTTGCCAAGACGCTGATTTCTTGATCAAGGAAGATCATCAAGGCGCACAGGTCCTTTTTGCAGAAGCTTTGAAAGAAATTAAAATGAAAATTGAGGATTTTCCAATCATATATATTTCTTGTGTTGATCAGGAAAAAAGTAGTGCGGTGATCCTCAAGAATCAGTGGGAAAAAACTTTAGGAATAAAATGCGAAGTTGAAGTTTCCCCTTGGAACCAGCATTTTCAGAAATTGAACTTGAGAAATTACCAAGTGGGTTCAATCTATTGGACTTCATGGGTGAATGATCCGATTTATACTTTGCAGTCGTACAAGTATGGAAAGGAACGTGTCAATTTCACTGGATGGGAAAACAAGGAGTTTCAAAGTTTTCTCGATGCTTCAGATCGTACAATTGATATTGAAAAGAGAAAAAAGTATCTCTTCCAAGCTGAGAAAATGGTTATCGAAGAAGCAATAGTGATTCCTATCTGTTATAGCGTTGAGCATATGATTAAGGACCCTGATTTGGAGCTAGCGCATTCCAGTTCGCATGGAACAGTTGACTTTTCTCAAGCATATTTTTCCCATAAAGTATTGAATTAATTTCACGAGTTTGCAAAAATGTCTTTCGCTACGCGAGTAGTCTGTGAACCAATAAAGTATCCAAAGTGGGGTATTTATGATTACAAGAATGCAATCCAAAAGAAGCAGAAGAACTTTTCTATCATCTGTTTCACATTTAGAAAAGCAAGTTAAAGATCATCTAGCATGGAGAGGGGATATTTCTCTGACCGAAGCTGCAGATCTTCTGAAGGCTGAAGTGCCGTTTACTTTTATTCTATCAAGCGGTTTTGACAAGAATCATTATATCTTGTCGTTTGTTTCGGATAGAGGAGTTGTTAAACATAAGAATGTTCGAATTTTAGTGTATCAAGGACAGATTTGTTTCATGAATGGGGGCAGCGGGGGACCGCGCTCTTTTATCGATGAACTTGTTCCTTCTTGCCTGAATTGTTCAACTAAAGTTTGCAAACCACTTTCGTAATTGTTCTTCACTCCCCCTTGTTACCTGCAAGGGGGATTTTTCGTGGACTCATGGATTAGTTAAAGAGTTTGATGCGGATTAACTGAGGGCCCAGTCGTCTGTAGGGTTCTTTGAAGAAGCGAAAGATAAATATAATTCCAATTAAAGCTGAATTGAGGCCTTCAATCAAGAAGAACTTTGAGGGAGACATTCCTAAGTTTTGTATTCCAATAAAGATGGGGATACAGAGGGTTATCCATTGAATGGTCATACACCACGCATAAAATACGGTATCACGAGCTGCAGTGACCATGCTGGCTCCAATGCGGTTGATTCCGCCTCCAATAATGGCAACCCAGACCCAGATACAACATTCTTTTAGCAACTGTAGGGATTGAGGCGAAACTGGATCTTTAACAAAGAGAAGAATTATTGTTTCCCTGAAAATCAAAAGGGGAATAGCCAGGACTGTGGCCATAGCGATAATGAAATATATTGCAGAACAAAGATTTTTTCTGAAAAGGTGGGAAGAATTACTGGCGAGTGTATGTGAATTGAAAGTCAGAAGTGCTTGGCCCATCCCTTCGTTTATGAAGCTTAGGATGACGAATACGGTGAGGCCAAATGAATGGACCAGTAAATAGTCGCCCCCTTTTTGGATCACGAAGTAAGTTGCAAGGGTCCAAGCACCTACGGCAAGAGATCTTCCAAAAGATCTGGGTATTCCAGTCTTTAATCCTTCCCAAAACAGAGAAGGGTTAAATTTCCATTGGTTTGTGGAAAATGGAATGGCATATTTTCGTTGTTTAAACAGAAGGAATAAAATCAGGCAGTATGTTCCCTGGGATAGGACTGTGGCAATTGCTGCTCCTTGAACGCCAAAAGAGGGGATTAGGCCGCCAACTCCAAAGATAAGAATGTAATCAAGGAGCATATTTAAAAGTTGAATTGCCAAGTTTGTAAAAAGGACAACACTATTTTTTCCTCGGCCCATATAAAAGGATGCAAGTGTTGCGCCCAGAGGATAAAGAAAATTTGCTGAGGCAAGAATGTGGAAGTAGCTTTTAGCAGAGCTCTCAACTTCTATTCCCTTTAGATAGAAATTAGCTAGTACAAACAAGGGGTAAATAATTAATATCGTGGACAAAGAAAAATAAATCATCTGCCAGATAAAGGGCCCAATCATTTTTCCTTTTTTTGCACCCTTGTAGTGCCCCACAAAGGCTTGGGAAATGGAGGCAATAATAATAAGGCCCAGTTGGGGTAGGTAGAGAAGGTTCATCGCCGAGCAGCAAGCCTTCCATGCGTCTTGGGAGAAGTAAGAGAGCATGAAGCGATCTATGAGGTTAAGTAGACTAGCTGAAAATGTTGTTAGAATAAGGGGAAATGCTAGCGCAAAGAGCTCACGTAGACTTGCCATAGGGTGCTTCGTGAGCTGATTGGATGGGGGGCTGTTCGCTTCAACAGAGGCCATTGACACCATTAAAAAAAAGTTTTTTTCGGATATCACTTTTGAGATTGAACGAAAGTTAGCAGTCTTGTAGATTTATCGCGAGGATTTTTTTAAATTTGTGTGTTCATGAACTTCAAGTCAACTAGTTTCCTTTTGATTCTTGGGCTTTCCTTAGTCAGTGGGTGTGGAAAAGGAGACAAAGAGCCTCGCCCTCGCTATTTGCGTCTTAGTTTAGCTAGGCCTATTAAGTCCTTAGATCCCCACATTGGGACGGCAAGCCCTTCAGTTCATGTGATTAAAATGCTCTATGAAGGACTTATGGTTCGTTCTGGGAGTGGTGAGCTTGAAAGAGGAATTGCAGAGAGTTATTCTGTTTCGGAGGATAAGTTAACCTATATTTTTTATCTTAAATCAACAAAGTGGTCTAATGGGGAGCCTGTGACTGCCTATGATTTTGAGTATTCTTGGAAAAAAGCAGTTTGCTCTCAGCACTATGGAGCCCTTCTCTTTAGCCCAATCAAAAATGCTGGCCTTTGCAATGAGGGGAAGCTCCCCTCCTCAGAGCTTGGAGTTCGTGCTCTTAATGATCAGACGTTAGAGGTGCTTCTTGAACATCCTACTCCTTATTTTTTAGAACTTGCTTCTTGTGTCAACTTTTCGCCAATCAACAGGAAAAATAAAGAGTTAACGAATGGTCCTTTTGTTTTAAAAATATGGAATATCGGAGAATCTCTTATCCTTGAAAAAAACCCAAACTATTGGGGAGCTTCTCAGATTGAGCTTCTTGGGGTAGATATTAAAATTATTGAGGATCAAGCTGTAAGGCATGACTTTTTTAAGAGAGGATTGATTGATTGGATTGGAGATCCATTGGCTCCTTTATGCTCAGATGCCATAGAATTTGGAAAGTTAGAAGATCAAGTGACGAGTGTACCTTTAAATGGGATGAATCTTCTCGTTTTTAATACAGAGAAATACCCTTTCAATAACAAAAATCTAAGGAAGGCGCTATCTTTTGCTATTTCGAGAAAAAATATTTCAAATCATCTTTTTACGAAGAGTAAGCTTCCTGCTTTAGGACTAATTGCTGAAGGAGAAAACAATTATATCAAAGATGGGGATCACGTAAGCGCACAGCTCCTTTTTAATTCAGCTCTTGCGGAGCTTGGATTGACTAAGGAAACATTTCCAGAGGTTATTCTTAGCTACTGTCCCACCTTGTATCAACCATCTATTATGCATATGATTCAGCATGACTGGGAAGCGACTTTGGGGATTCGTGTAAAGCTAGATCCTGTTGACAAGGGACTTCTTTATAATCAGATGTTAAAAGGGGACTACCAGGTTGGAAGCATGTTTTGGGTTTCTCTAATTCGTGATCCTATATACACTCTAGACTTTTTTAGACCTATCCACCGAAAAATGAATGTTTCGAGGTGGGAAGATCGCTCATATCTTAGCATGTTAAAAGCAATCGATCATGAAGTTGATCTGGATAGGCGCAGTAGGATTTTAGAAGAGGCGGAGGCTTATGTCATGGAAGAGATGCCCGTGATTCCTATTTGTTTTGGCTCAGCGCTTTATATGAAACAATCAACTCTTGCAAATATAGGGGTTTCTCCCTTTATGGATGTGAATATTAAAAATGTAACCCTTGAGAAAGAATGAAAAAATATTTGTTAGTTCTCCTTGTGATTTCTTTTCTTCTCTCCTGCAATAAGAAAGAGAGTAAGACTAATGAAAACCGTATGGTTAATTTATCGATTATTGCACCTATTCGTTCCCTAGATCCTCGAATTTCTAATGAGTCGCCTTGTACTCATGTGATTACGATGCTTTTTGAAGGATTAATGCGATTAGGTCCGCATGGAGATATTCTTCCAGGTGTGGCAGAGTCAGTTGATATTTCAAACGATCAGTGCACTTATACCTTTCATTTAAGGGATTCTCTTTGGTCGAATGGAGATCCTGTTACAGCCTACGACTTTGAATATGCCTGGAAAAAATCTGTAGATCCAAAGACTGTGCAAAATGGAGCAGTTACATTCTATGCCATAAAAAATGTAGAAGCTTGTCTGACAAAAAAGGCTACAATTGACGATGTTGGGATCCAAGCTTTAGATGATTATACGCTTGAGGTGAAGTTGGAGCACCCAGCTCCTTATTTTCTATATCTTTGTGCAAGTTCTACGTATTCACCTATCCATAAGAAGTTTGATATGGAAGATCATCAGTGGGCGAGTAGTGTTAATCCCCATTTTGTTTGTAATGGCCCATTTGTTATCACAAGATGGAAAAAAAATGTTGAAATCATTGTCGAGAAAAACCCCTATTTTGGGGATGCAGAACTTGTTGCAATTCCTGGAATTCGGATTCAAGTGATTTCTGATGCAAACACTCAGAGCTTTCTATTCGACAAAGGGGAGTTAGACTGGTTTGGGCAGCCTTTCAGCTCTATGCCAAGAGATATGATTGGTGATGATAAACACAAAGAGCAAGCCACGACCATTGACGCATATGGTCTCTTTTGGTTCTTTTTGAATACTGAAAAGCCTCCGTTCAATAATAAGAATTTCCGTAAGGCAGTTGCTTATGCTTTAGATCGCAAATCTATTGCTCAGCATGTCTTTCAACTTGGTGAGGAACCTGCAATGGGAATTCTCAACAAGGGAATCTCTGTGCAAGATGCTCCTTATTTCGAAGACTGTAATATCGAGCTTGCAAAAGAGTATTTTACGAAAGCTCTTGAGGAGATGGACCTAACGGTAGAGACTCTTCCAGCAGTCCGAATGAGTCAAAGGAGCTGTCTCTTTACCTCTAGAGTGACCCAGGCTGTCCAAGAGCAGCTTAGGAAAAACCTAGGGCTTCATGTTGAAATTGAGCATGCAGATTGGCCGGTCCACTTTGTCCGTATTCAAAAAGGTGATTATGAGATAGGAGAGATGCCTTGGCACTCTTGGCTGAAGGATCCTATTTACATGCTTGATACCTTCCGAAGCCGGAGCTTAGCAATTAACATGAGTCGTTGGGAACATCCTCTTTATAAAGAGCTTCTTATACTTGCGGATTTTGAGACAGAGCCTATTCAGAGAAAAGAGTACTTGCATCAAGCTGAAGAATTCCTCATGGAAGAGATGCCCATTATTCCCATATGCTACACCAAACTATACTACCTAAGTAATCCTCACCTTAAAGGGGTGTATCTGTCTCCTCTTAAAGAAATCGAATTCCGCTACGCTTACTTCGAGTAGCCAAGAAGATGGAGGAGAGGGGTAGCGACATCGCGTCGGAGGCCTTTGAAAGGGTAAGCATGGATATAGAGAACGGGATTGTAGTTGAGTTCAATAATAGCGTATGACTTAAGTGTAGGGGCTTTTCTGGGTTGCGAGATTACCATATCCACTCCACAGATCTTTGCCCCGATTGCCTGGGTTGCTTGAAGAGCGATTTGAGAGTATTCAGGGTGAACTTGGTCTGTGACATCATGCGCATCTCCCCCGGTTGAAACATTGGAATTGTGTCGTAGAAAGATTTTTCTACCTTTTTTAAGAATGCTCTTCGGTGTGAGTTTTTGCTGTTTAAGGTTCTTTTTTTCTTCTGGCCCAAGGCGCAGAAAGGTTTTGGGATCGCGATAATAGAAAGGATCATGATTTTTTGAACGAACCAACGATTGAATCGTTGATGCTCCATCTCCAATAACATGGGAAGGAATTCTTTTTGCTACTCCGATACATTTTTCATCAATAATGAGAAAACGGTACTCATCTCCGGGGCAAAATTCTTCAATTAATACAGACGAACCGTAAGAAAACCCTTGTTTAAGGGCGCGGTAGGCCTCTTTCTCATCATGGGGATCGATAATAAAAACCCCCAGGCCAAAGTTGGTCGATTTCGGTTTGATCACACTCTTTCTTTTGAGATAGTGGGGTAGGTCAATCTTTGCAGCATCAATGGAGGTGTAGCTCTTTCCTTCAGGAACACGCAATTTTTTTCTTTTAAGAATTTCTTTTGTGACCTGCTTGTTTTCTAGAAGATGAGCAACAATATAAGGATCTTTAGAGGTTTTTGTTGCTTCTTTCACATATTCAATGTGCCCCCCTTTTTCAAGACGGAGTAGTTGGTCCGTGCGATCGAGGACTTCGACACTAATGTTCCACTCTAGAGCTTTTTGGATCAGGATTTGGGTTGAGAGTTCAAGATCTTCATATCCATCAACGAGAATAGAGGCTGCGGTCTCAAGTTTTTGATTTTCAATTTGGGAGTCAGTGACTTGTTTTTCGAAATGTTTAAGTTGTTTTGAAGTAAGAGTGTTTGAAAGAAGAGTTTTTTTATGGATTTTAGCGAGTTTTACCCCAAGTTGTCGATAGGTTGAGTGATTCAAGCTTTCTGCAATAAGTGCAGAAGGTGTTAGAGAAGCATTTTTTACTTTCTCTTTTTGGAGTCTAAGGTTTTTTTCCTTTCCAAGAAGCTTAGCGATAGGTTCCATAGACTTGAAGATTTTCATGCTCCATTTTTCAAGAGAGATCTCATTTTTCTCGCGGAGAATCAAACCACTTTTTCTTCCTTCAAGCGCTACCTTGTCTTGGTTGCAGGTGAAGCAAATCTGACACTGCTTCGAAAGAAGAGGCGCTTTCTTGTTCATGCAGTAGAGAAGAAAGCAATGAAGAAAGTCGATTTGCTCAGTTGTAATTCCAATGGGATGGTAGGGATCAAGGTCTATTGCCCGCACTTCGATATATTCAATTCCTCGATTCTGCAATGCTTTTAGGGGGGATTCTCCGTCTTTTGAATTTGCTTTAGGCCGGATCTTCGAATAATGCTCATTTTCGATTTGCAAAATATGGTTATTTAGTTGTGAAGGGATTGAGAGATATTCCTTCTTTGGAGTCGAGATCGCAGTTTGTATTTCCTCAATGTATTCATCTAAGGAGTTCAGAGAGATGGCTAGCTGGTTTTGAACTCGGCTATAATACCCAAGATGGCTAGTTCGAATAGAAGTGGCGTGAGGGCCAACAAATGCCTCTCCAACCCTTCGGAAGTCCTCAGGTAAGTCTACATAACTGGGGTCTGCTGCAGGCGAGGCTCCAAAGAGGTAAGTCAATAGCCATCCTTCACGCAGAAAATTACGAATTATTCCTAAATATTTTTCGTTGATAAACGCCTGAATGGGAAGAGAAGACTTTTCATATCTATGAAGTTTTTCCCAAAAGGGAAAGTCAAAAGAGAAGTTAAAGTGAATTCCTGAGATCATTTGAAGGTTCATTCCATACCGATCTCTCAGTCCTTCGCGATAAATTTCTTTTTTTCTTCCAGCATGGGAAGAACCATATTGCGCAATTTGAATTTCGTCTAGGTGGGGGGGCATTGAAAAAGGCCAGAAGAGTTCCTTTGGATTTTTTTTAAGAGAAAAATGCATAAGATTCTCTAAAAATTTCTGCGCACTGCGAAAGGAGGTTTTAGGGGGAGTATTCCACTCCAACTGTTGTTCTCCGAAATCGGTGTGAATGTAGGGGTGTGTTAGCGGAGAACCAAAGGATTTGGGGTGTGGGTATTTTGAAATGTTGCCCTTAGAATCTATGCGAAGAGATTCCCGTTCCAGCCCAAAATGAAACGCATTTAAGAGTTTTCGATTCTTCTTTAGAAATTCAAGATTCATATCCCCATTTAACCATTCTTAAGATTTACATTCTATAAAAAACAAAGATCTTTTATTAAAAGGTTATGATGAAATTGAGAATGTTTTCGTTAATAACTCCTTTTTGTTTTTTGTTTTTATTTTTGTTTGAAAGTTGTGCAGCATTAAAGAAAAGAAAGCATGAACCTGAAATGATAGAAACTGTAGATGTTTCTCCTGCAATTGATTCGGCTCTTAATACTCCTAACTTTGCAGAAGGAGAGTGGCCTGCATACAATTGGTGGACGCTTTTTGAGGATGGACAGCTTTCTGAAATTATGGAAGTAGCAATTGAAAACAATCCTGGTTTATTGGCAGCGGTTTCCCGAGTCCGGGCAGCGCAAGAAGAAGCCCAAAAGATGCGCTCTGTTCTTTTGCCTCAGTTTAGAGCAAGCTTTAACGACAATTATGAACACCTTAGCAAAGATAGCTTGGATAGATTTCCTTCGTCAGCGGTTCCTGCAGTGATTAATCAAGTTTATCTAGCGCTAAACTTCGAATATGAAATTGATCTATTTGGGAAAAATAGAAATAAGTACCGCGCGGCAATGGGGCAAGCAAGAGCTCAAGCTGCTGAAATGTCAGAATCCCTACTGATTATTACTGCGACGCTTGCAGAAACCTACATCAATTATGCTGCAAACCTTCAAAATCTTCAATTTAGTATGGCTTTAGCAGAAGCTCAAAAGGTCTATCTTGAATTGACTGAGCTGCGGTTTTTGAATGGCTTAGATGACCAGATGATGGTGGACCTTGCCAATGCAAATCTTCTCTCTGCTGAAGAGAACGTTGTTGCTTATGAAAAAGAAGCTGATCTTAACCTTAGCCAAATTAAAATTCTCATGGGACTAGGGCCTGATGATGGATGGGAGATTACAACGCCAACACTTGCTTTTGATCGGCCATTTCTAATTCCTGAGAATATTCCCGTGAATCTTTTATCTCGGCGCCCGGATCTTATGGCTCAGATCTGGACTGTCGAAGCTGCAGCCCATTTGATTAGTGCTGCAAAAGCCGCATTTTTCCCTAATATCAACCTTACTGCAATCGCTGGTCTGGAAAGCCTAAAGTGGAACAACCTCTTCATCTCGGATAGTTATGCTGCAGCACTTTCTCCAGCTATCAATCTTCCTCTTTTTGCAGGAGGAAAGCTTACAGCGCAGCTAAACGAAAAATATGCAACTTATGATGCTGCGGTTCATGATTATAATGCGCTTCTTCTTCAGGCAGCTAAGGAAGTTTCTGATCAGATTAAAATTTTAGAAGCAGCAAATCAAGAGAGCGGTTTGCAAGCGCAAGTGTTTGAAAAAACCATGCACATTTCGCAGCTGACAAATGAGCGATATGACAATGGGCTTGATGATTACTTAACGGTTATAGATAAACAAGTTGCAGCGATGAATCAGGGGATAAAAGATGTGGAAAAAGAAAATGAGCGCTATTTAGCAGTGCTTCAATTGATTAAGGCATTAGGTGGTGGGTACCATGACAGATAAAGTTGTATCAAACAAGAAGAGAAACATGATCCTTCTTTGGGTTTCTGTAGGTTTTATCCTGATTGGAATAGCGGTTTTTCTTTATTGGTTTACCATTCTCCGTTTTGAGAAGTTTACAGATGATGCATATGTTCATGGAAACATGATTGAACTTACACCTCAGGTTCCTGGAATTGTGACGTCTATTAACATTGACAATACTGACCTTGTTGAAGAGGGGCAGGTTCTAATCGAGCTGGATAAAACCGATTACCAGATTGCTTACAAAATGAAAAAAAGTGAGCTTGGGGATTCGGTACGCTCAGTTGTACAGATGTTTCTTAGAGTTGAAGAGTTAGAAGCCGATCTTGAGCAGAAAGATGCTGAGTTATTCAAAGCAGAAAAAGACTATAAAAATCGGGTTAATCTCGTGGGGGTCGGAGGGGTTTCTCGAGAAGAGTTTGAACATGTTGAAGCTGACTTTGTGGGTGCTCAAGCTGCTCGTAGGGCCACATACTTACTTCTGCAGTCAGCCTACGCAAAAGTGCAGAACACAACCGTTAGAACTCATCCTCTGGTAAAAAAAGCGGCAGATGGCGTCAAAGATGCTTATGTTAACCTTCAACGGTGCTCGATTTTAGCGCCAAGCGGTGGGTACGTTGCGATGCGCTCAGCCCAGCTTGGAGAATACGTTGGAGTGTCGGAGCCTTTGATGGCTATTATTCCTCTAAATGAACTTTGGGTAGATGCTAACTATAAAGAAGTTCAACTTTCAAAGGTAAGAATTGGACAGAGTGTTCGCCTTATCTCAGATATTTATGGGAGCGGCGTGGTATTCCATGGGAAAATTGTAGGAATCAACCCCGGGACAGGGAGCGTCTTCTCTGCCCTTCCTCCTCAAAATGCAACGGGAAATTGGATCAAGATTGTTCAACGAGTTCCTGTTCGTGTGAGTCTAGATCCG
Source organism: Candidatus Neptunochlamydia sp. REUL1 (assembly GCF_963457595.1). GTDB lineage: Bacteria > Chlamydiota > Chlamydiia > Chlamydiales > Simkaniaceae > Neptunichlamydia. The sequence goes on along the minus strand of NZ_OY735137.1, from coordinate 193,609 downwards.
AATCAGCTAAAGAAGCACCCTCTTTGGTTGGGCCTTTCCATGAATGTGACTGTTGATATCCATGACACTTCAGGACCCATCCTTGCCGAAGCGACACGGATACATCCAATATATCAGACAAACATTTATAGCCAGCAAGAAGAGGGAGCGATGAAAATTATCGACCAAATCATTTTGGAAAACGCTGGCAGCTATGAACGGTAATCCTTTAACGGGAATCACTCTTTTTCTTGGAGCCATTGCGCTTTCTCTCTGCACCTTCATGCAAGTTCTTGACTACTCCATTGCTAACGTCTCCATTCCCTATATTGCAGGGGACTTAGCAACTAGCGTCAATGATGGAACATGGGTAATTACCATGTTTGCTGTCGGAAATGCCATAGCTCTTCCTCTAACAGGATTTTTGACACGTCGCTTGGGATCGATTCGCGTTATGGTGCTTTCTGTGACTCTATTCACTTTATTATCATGGCTTTGTGGAATGTCAATTAACATGAATATGCTCGTGATCATGCGTTTCATCCAAGGGGTTGTTGCAGGTCCTATGATTCCGCTTTCTCAAAGCTTAATGATTATGACTTTTCCAAAAGAAAAGAAGAATCTAGCCCTCGCATTATGGAACATGGTCGCTGTTGTTGGACCCATTGCCGGGCCTATTCTTGGTGGCTGGATCACGTTTAATTACTCGTGGCCCTGGATCTTTTTTATTAATATCCCCGTGGGGATTTTTTGTGTTTTGGTGATCCGTTCTTTATATAAGAAAAGAGAAACAAAGACTGAAAAAGTTCGTATTGATGGCTGGGGGATCCTTCTTTTGGCTTTTGCTGTTTCTGCTCTTCAAATCATTCTAGACCAGGGACAAGAACTTGACTGGTGGCGTTCAAATATTATCATTGCCCTTACTGTTGTTTCGGTTGCTTCCTTTGTTTTTCTCTTTATCTGGGAACTGACACATGGTACGCCGATTATGGATCTTCGGATGTTTAAAAACCGAAATTTTTTTATTGGTACGGTTATTACGGCATTATCCTATATGGTTCTTTTTGGTGTGATTGTCATCACCCCTCTTTGGCTTCAAGAGATGATGGGATATACAGCGCAAGTTGCTGGGCTTGCCGTTTCTACGATGGGAATCCTCCCATTTTTTACAGTGATACTAGTGGCGAAACTCATGAATAGGGTCCGGCTAAAATATCTGGTCGCTCTCTCTTTCTTCAGTTATGGAGTTGTTCTCTTCTATTATAGTACATTTACAACAGCTGTCTCCCTTGAGATCATTGCGCTGTCAAGATTACTCCTTGGAATCGGGATTTGTACGTGGCTTGCTCCCATCACTGCAATTACTTTCGCCCGCGTTCCCGCTGAGAAACTTGCAATGGGGCAGGGGATGTTTCATTTTCTCAGAATATTAATGGGAGGGGTGGGGACATCTATTTTCGTTACGGTGTGGGAGCGAAGAGGAACGCATCACCACAGCAACATTGTCGATAGCATTAATCAGCACAACCCCGTTAGTAAGGAGCTGTTTGCTGATTTAAAACAGTATGGGATTATGGGAAAGAAGGCGTTAACAGTCGTTGATACCATAGCATGGAATCAAGCAATGATGCTTTCTCTAAACGATATTTTTTGGTTGGGAGGATGGGTTTTTATGCTGCTTATTATTCTTCCCTTTTTCTTTAAGAAACGGAAACATCTTCCTGCTGATCAGCTTCCCCCTGCAGGGCATTGAGGTTTAATGAATAGGATGAGAGCTGCAATCACCGCGCATACAGCTCCTGCATAAATGGGGAAGCTATTGTTTTTTGCCATAAAAAAGCCACCGGCAAGTGCAGTTGCTGCTTCAGCAAAAACTTGCAGAGACTGGTTGGTTCCTAGAGATTGTCCCTGCCGCTGTTTGCTCACGGTATCCGAAACCATGATCGCAGGGAAGGCAAACCCCATTGACAGAAAGAACCCAACAGGAAGGATGGTAAAGATAAGAGCCCATGGAGAGGTGGGCATCACAAAGATTAAATAGCTGATACAGGTAAAAAGAGAGCCGAGGAGCATCGATTGTCTTGAGGTCCACCATTTTGCAAAAAGGCCGAAGAAAAAGGGGGCAATGATAAAAGGAATTGAAAGGTATGCATTGATTTCCCCAAGCAATGAGAAAGAAAAGTCGAACCGGTTTACGAGATAAGCAGAGAAAAAGTTCAAAAAGAAAAACATTGCTGAAAAGACAAAAAAGTTCGCAGAAAATATCACCCTAAGAGGTTGATACTTTAGCCCCTCTGTAAAGGATCGGATAATTGTCTTAAGAGTTATCTCTATTTTCCTCTCAGGAGAGTGCGTTTCTTTAAACAGATGAAAAACAATGAGAAAACCAATGAATGTCAAAATCGCAGCACACCAAAAGGGAGTATCATAATGGAACCAAGGAACAATTGTAGAGTAGGCAAGTTTCCCCCCAATCAAAGGGCCAAAGAAAAATGCAGTACTGCTTAAGGAGACAATCCATCCAAAGTTTTTTGTTTTTGCTTTTGAACTTTCACTGACATCGGCAACAGCTGCTTGAGCAATTACAATATTGCCTTCTAGGAGACCACTAAAAAATCGGCTCACAAATAGAAAGAGAGGAAGAGTATAGAGAATTGAAAGTGCTGATCCAATAAATGCTGGAATTACAGCAAGAAGAGAAATCAATAAAATCGGTTTTCTTCCATATTTATCAGAAAGTTTTCCTAGGATTGAGGCTCCTATAAACTGACCCATTGGATAGACAGAAAATAGGACACCCAATAAAATTCTTCGGGTTCCTGTTCCCATCGAGGCGGGGAAAAAACTATGTGCAGGTTCTAAAAAAAGAGGAGGGAAGAGGGGGAGTGCTAAAGAAAACCCTAAGTAACCTAGGAATAAAACAGTGAAGACTGGAAATATTCTAGTAACTTGCGACGAGGCCAAATTCAAACCTCCAGCGTGTGTGGTTGTCTGATCATGCAGGTTGCCAGACTTTGTAACCGAGGTCTCCTCTAAAGGTTAGGTAATGAGGAAGATTATATCTGACACTCGGGCCCACACCCATTAGATTGTTATGATTGACTTCACCGGGGAAAATTTCATGGTTGCTTCCGTAGGCATAATCCATAAAGACTAGGAAGCGGAGCTCGTCTTTTACAACCTTTTTGTGGTTCCCTATCACCTTAATTGAAGGGGATCGGAGCTCGATGTTAAAAATAAAGACATTATCAGCGTTCACTTCTCGAACTTGGTATCCACGAACAGTGTCCCAGCCTCCTAAGGCAAACTGTTCACTCGCAAGAAGGTTTATACTCGAGACTTGACCACGGAGCTTGGTCTGTATTTGGAAATCATACTTGAGGTTAAAGATGGGGGCGACAGCAAGCCGGGTATAAATATAGGAATTATTGGCTCCTGGTCGGAGCTCTTCATACCGCTTGCGGCTCTGATCAGGAAGCCAATTCCCAGAAGAGCCATAGACTTCAATTGTTCCCGAAACCTTATACCATTCTCCCTCATAACCTCCGTTGTAGCTAACCATAAGCTGGAAAATATTGACAGATTGATCAAAAAAAAGTGTTCCATCTTGGGTGAGGCTAGTATTCGTTCGCTTATAATCTGCTCCTACTAAGAAATCTTCCAAGAAGTTGATAAGAGGTCTAACTGGCATTTCATAGCGGAGGCTTGTCTGCGCACTATACCCCTTGGTCCGCATTCCGGGAGTTTCTAGGTCAGCCTTAATATGAGAGTAGCCTCCATAAGCAACCAAAGTATGACGCCAGGGAAGGGGAGCTAAGTAATGAAGAGATGTTGACCAGTACTTATCAATATCGCTTCCTGTCGTGAATTGAAATGACAGAACATGGTCAAGATTAAAAACATTTCCCCAGTTAAAACCTGCAAAATAACGCGTACGCCCTGCTTGGTGGATACCAGTATTATCGACTCCAGCAAAAAAGCGCCAAGGAAAGCGATCATCCGTCACGAGTTCGATATCTGTGACTCCGGTTTGCTCAGCTGGAGTAAAAATGGAATTTGTTTGTCTAAAAGGATTTCGGTTCATCCACTCAAGGTCTTTGAAAAGCTGATCCATATCAAGGCTCTCCCCTTGCTTATTCTTCACATATCCAATCAGGCGTTCATCCTTAAAGTGCTTATTGCCGCTGCAATGGACCTCGCGGAGTTTGCCTTCATAAACAACGAGCTCTAACACTCCCAATGATATCGCTTGAGAGGGGACTTCAACGTATACGATGGGTCTGTTGGCTTTGCGATAGAAATCGATAATGGTTCGCTTAACATCTTGAATTCGGCTCACCGTTACAGGGAGTCCTAAATAATCTTGAAGATAGCGTTCAAGCACGCTTTCACCTGTTGGGATCTTAAGGTCAACAAACTTGACCCCCGAGATGTTTTCTACATGGACATTCCCGACGGATCGATTTGATCCCATCAGTACAATCCCTTTAAAATGGCTTGCTAGAACCTCTTCCGATTCCTGCGGATACACGAGGCTAGGGAAATGTTGTTCCACGGCTCCAAGAGGAAGAACGAGTGCTATTGCAGCTATTAAGGTTTTTCGGATCATTTCACTACTCTATTCAGTTAAGAAATTATTATCAATTTTCTATTACCAAGCAAGGTAAGTGCGGTTATTGTTATTCGCACGGGTATCATCTTGTCTTCGGATATAGCATATCTAAAATTTTTTATTTTAGTTATAATTTTTTGAGTGGCCTATTCATTGGATTTTAGAAAAAAAGCACTGTCAATTCGAAGCAAAGAAAAATTGAGCTTTGCACAAGCAGCAAAACGTTTTGGTGTAAGCATCAACAGTTTATTTCTTTGGTCTAAACAAATAGAGCCCAAACAAACTAAGAATAGACCTGCGATCAAGATTGATAAAGAGACTTTAATGGGGGACATCGAAGAATATCCAGATGCCTTCTGCTATGAACGAGCCAATCGTTTAAACGTAATCGCCTCAGGCATTTGTAGTGCGATGAAGCGGCTAAAAATCAGCTATAAAAAAACACTAAACCATCCCAAAGCTTGCGAAAAAAAAAGAGAAATTTTTTTTGGAAAAGATCGCAAAATATAAAAAATTGGGAATGCCAATTGTATATATTGATGAGAGTGGATTTGCGCATGACATGCTTCGAAATAGTTATGGATAATGCTGCGTTCCATAAAGGTGAATTTATGCAGCAAAGGATTAAAGCTGCAGGGCATACCTTAGAATATCTCCCTCCATATTCTCCTGATTTAAATCCAATTGAATACAAGTGGGCTCAGGCAAAATCTAAGCGAAGAAAATATCGATGTGGAATAGATGAACTTTTCCAGGAGTATTGATTATAACTAAAATAAAACAATTAATCTATAGAAGAGAGCTACATCCTATTGCGCCTGCTCGTCCTCCTTTTGCCTCTAAAACCCCGTGGTTTTCAACATGCCGAGCAATCAAAAGCGCGTCACCATCTTTAGTATGGATGGTTCCATAGTTTATAATCGAAGACATCGAGTTTCCTATAAACTCTAGGTTTTCCCCGTTTAGGAAGTCGCTATCAAGAACATCAAAGGTTGATCTAATAAAAGAGGTGGTATTAATGCAAGCGCCTTTACCTATAAGAAGTTCATTGGAGTTTATTAGGTAGAGGTGACCATTTGACTGGAGCATGCCCAAAATTTCAGAAGGGTTTCCCCCAGAACGCGGTTAAGAGTTACGGAAACTTCCGAGGGTTGAATAAAATGGGTTGTTTCTCCCTTCTTGATCGAAAAATTTTTCCACTTTAGAATGGTTTTCTCTTGCTCGGTTTTAACAATAAGAGTGTTATTTTTCCATGGGACAGCTGAGCTTTTCCGCTGACCCCAATGGGATTGGCAAAAAGGGGAAGAGTGAACAAAGACAGGATAAGGGACTTTGGCCAAGACACCGGTGATACCTCGTATATATAAAATTTTTTTACATATAGCAAAGTATAGAAGTATCACGCAAGTGTTTAACGGTTATCTTCTCGCATTTTACGGAGGCTTTCTTTCATCTTCCTCAAGTCGCGTGCAATCATTTGTGAGAAATGTTGAGTCATATTTCTGAGGAAGACCTTTTCCTCGACTTTAGAGAACTGAGCAATAAAGGTTTTCCAATGAGCGGGATCACGATCGACTACTTTCTGAGTCTGCTGTGATTCTGAGTTTAGGAGGTTGTTGATTGGTTCCATATGTTTCGTCTTCTTTTTTCAACATGTCGACTCCCATCTGAAAATGGGAAGGATTTGCTGATTGACCTTTGAATTGGTTTTCTTGATAGGCTGTTACGTTTCGATACTCTTGTCCGGAGTGAATAATCTGAGGGCGGACAAAGACAATCACATTGCGCTTTTCATCGTCAGTCGTTGTTTTACTAAAGGCTGCTCCGATGAGAGGAAGCCCTCCCATGCAGGGGATCCCTGACTTTCGCTCTCTCTTTGTATTGCGGATCATACCACTTAAGACGAGAAAGCTTTGATCAGGAACATGAACTTGCGTTGCCATATCGGTTTTGGTTGTGTTGATTCCATTAACGGAGTCAGCAACGCTATTGTGGCTTGGAATAACATTGGTGATCTCTTCCGAAATCTCTAATGTAATCACATCTTCATCACCCAAAAGGGGAGTGATATTAAGTTTTACTCCAACATCACGGTACTCAATATTCGCAGAAGTTTGTTGGCTTGCTCCCACGGTTTCAACGACAGATCCCGTGAAGGCAATATTGTCTCCCACGAATATGCGGGAAAGTTTGTTGTCTTGAGTAATGATTTTCTGATTCAAGATGATCGTACTGTCTCCATCAGCCTCAAGAGCTGAAACAAGAGATCCGAGTGAAAGGTACGATTGTCCCTTATGGAGGATAATATCCCCGAGCACTCCGAGATCAAACCCGCGTCCCAATGGGAACTGGTCGGTTCCTGTGGGGGTATTTGATGCATTTATCTGTTGCAAAGTGTTTGCAAAAGGTGCCTGTTTCGGAGCGGCCGGGAAATTACCAAGTCCATACCCAAATTTGTTACGATATTGCCCACCTGCTCCCCATTCGAGTCCAAACTCGAGCCCTTTCTTTACGTTAGTTTCGATCACGAGAACCTCGATAAAGACTTGCTTTTTTGGGACATCTAAACTCGAAATGAGAGATGTGAGCTCTTCGATACTCTCTTCTGTTCCAGAGTAGAGGATAGAATTCGTAGATTCTACCCACTGCATCGATCCAATTGCTTGGACTAGCTCTTTTGATGCACTGGGGTTTGCTTTCATACTGACAGCGACACTTTTGATCGCTGTGAGAATCTCATTTCCTACGTGGTATTGCAATTTGTAGACATGAAATTCTCCCTTCTTTTCATATTCGTAAGGGGTGAGAAACTGGTTTCCCGGCTTATCATTGACCAAACGAAATTCTCCCTTCCCTTCCCTCTGGCCGCGAATTTTCGCGAGTTTCAACTCTTTCCGTTCTTCCAGTTCCCACTCTTCTATCTTCTCGACAAGGTAGTAGTCGCCACGCTTCTCTGTACGAATTCCTTGCTTTTCGAGCAGTTCAACCATGATTTTCAAAATGTTTTCGGGGTCAGTTGCCTTTCCTGTGACGAGGCTAATATTAAAATCTAGGATCTTTTCATCGTAAATAAAGTTTCTTTCAGCAACAGTGCTCACAAATCGGAGGAATTCCAACATGGAAACATCCTGAAAATTGACAGTCAGGGATTTCTCTTCACTTTCTGGAGGGGTCGTATCGAAATGAAGAACTTCTTCGCCAACCAAAGGGGCGCCAAGTTGAGAGAGAAGGAAAAGAGATGTGAAGATCTTATGTTTCATTCTTTTTATGAACGCTAATGGTTAAAGAAGTTTAGATCTTAACAAGTTTGAGAGATAGAAAATAGAATTTTTTGTATTGCTTTGGTCAGAAATGACTAAAGATGAAGGAGTTAAAATTCATAAACCATTTACTTTTAGATTGATAACGAATTTCCATCTTTAAGTAAAATTAACCTAGTGTCCCAGAGCTAAAAATAGAGGAGGTAGTCGATGGAAAGAGTGTAGTCGCGGTGCCCAAGGTTTCTAGGATTGATAAAGTAGGGGAGTCCTGTCACAACATTTCCAGCAGCGCGATTCTTCTTGTCATAAAGTTTATCGGAATTCAGTTCAACGCTGAGAAGGTTTCCTCGGAAAACGTAGGTTGCCCAAGTGAGTGTGATTCTTTCTTTGGGAACATTAAAAGCCAAAGCCTCATAACTTCTTGAATATCCCAAAGCAAGAGAGCTAGGCATTGCTGCTATTTTAAAGGCATATGCAAGTTCTGTATCAAAGGCGATGGGTTTTGCCCCTTTAAAAGAGGTTCCATTTGTGCTAAAAGCTGCGTCATTTGGGTTAAAGGGACGAAGCGTCTGGTTATATTCGCATAGCAGTGTCCAGTCTCCGATGGAAAAATTTCCATTGGCATTGAGGCCAGGAACAATATGGCGGAGCTTTTCCGTATTAGAAGGGTCGCCAAAAGCCTCTTGCATTCCCGTTGAATCAGCAATATTACGCACTGCGCCAACAGCAAGCTTGCAATCGAGTTTCTTGACGTTAAAATGAAACCCTAGGTTAACCCCATAATTGTTGATATTGTTTCCAGAATCCGCATGACTATCTCCCTTAAAAACAAACGCAGCAAATTGAACTGTATCATTGAAGAACCCTAAAGTAATATCTCGAGCAAGTGTTCTAAAAAGAACACGTGTTAAAGGATTGTGGACAGCTGCATAGGTTGTATATTGTCCATAGGGAACATAGGTTTGACCAAGCGTTCCATACCACGACTCTTTTGAGAAGTCTCCAAACGTGATAAAAAGGGAGTCGGCATGAAAGCGAGAACTCGCAATTCGAGAGCTACTTAAGGCAGAGTCGACGGAGTTATCATACTCCAGCCCTATGAAACCATAGAGCCAGGGGGCAACAACAATTAGAAAATCTACCTCAGCATCTGTGATATCTAGATCACTTTGAGCACGACCTCTCGCGTCTTTTTGTACAAACCCTGTAAATTCAATCTCACCACTCAGGAAGATCCGAGGATTGATGGGGAAAGGGATTCCTTTTTCCTGCATGTACTTTGTCGATTCTGCAAGCTCAAGCAAAATCTGCAGGTCTTTATTGACATTTGAGAGACTTGCCATAAGCTCTGTTCCTTCAAATGTTGCACGGACCCCTGGATAGGGAGAAGAAGTAACAAAGGTTCCAAAGTAGTTGGCAATCCGCTGTTGGAGCGTCATTTCTTTTTCTTCAGAGGGTGCTTCAATACGCTTTAATAGAAGATTTTGATAGCTATCCTCTATGGGATCTTGCTTTTGAGATTCTTGCTCTGCCTCTTGAAATTGGATGTAAATGCCCTCTTGCACAGCAAGAAGAGGAAAGGCTAGAAAGGCTAGAATGAATATAGATAGCTTCATGGGTAATTGTGGATGGTTAAGGGTTCAAGGGTATCAGCAGGGGAAAAACCAAAGATCTTACCGTAGAAGTAAAGCTCAGCATCGAGGGCACGCATAATATTTTTAGAAGCGCGGAAACCGTGTTGCTCTCCTTCGAATAAAAGATAAGCCACGGGAATGCCCTTCTTATTTAAAGCGTTGAACATCATTTCAGCTTGGGCAGGAGGGACAATTTTATCCTCAGCCCCCTGCAATAAGATCACTGGACAGGATAATTTCTCAGTATGGTGAATAGGACTTAGTTCAATATAGCGTTTTTTTGCCTGTGGATAGGGACCAATCAGTTTATCTAGGTATCTTGATTCAAATTTATGGGTATCGGTGGCAAGAGCTTCTAAATCACTCACCCCATAGTAGCTTGCTCCAGCCTTAAAAACATCTCGAAAGGTCAAAGCAGCTAGAGTTGTGTAACCTCCTGCGCTTCCGCCTTTAATCGCCATGCGTTCTTTATCAACACATCCCTCCTTAGCAAGGAAAAGAGCCCCGTTGCAGCAATCATCAACATCAACGATTCCCCAGCTATCTTTAAGGCGCTCGCGGTATGCGCGGCCGTAGCCAGTGCTTCCTCCATAGTTGACATCCAAGACCCCAATGCCCCTTGAGGTCCAAAACTGAATCTCCAAATTCAAGCTTGCTGAAACGCGTGCTGTAGGGCCTCCATGACTTTTAACAATTAGGGGGGGGAGATCTGTTCCTTTATAGTCCTTATTTTTTGGAGGGTAGTAAAAAGCATAGGAGTTTTTGCCCCCTTCAGTTGGGAATTCCAATGTTTCAGGAACAGAAAGGTACCCGGAATCGATATTTAAATCCTTTGACTTTCGGATCCGCTCCACATCCTTAGAGGCCACATCGTAACGGATCAATGTGCGCATTTCGACGGGGGAAGCTCCCGTAAAATATAGATGCATTCCTGCAATAGTGAAGCCGCCATAACTTGTGAAGGGGAGATCAATCTTTTCAAGAGACTTTTTCTCAGGATCCAAAATCCCCAAATAGTCAGTTCCCGAAACAGTATAGACACATGCAATTCTTCCGTCCTGAAGAAACCCATAATTAGACATCCTGAAGACCCAAACAGGTTGACCAAACTCTGCCTCCATGGGATAGAGAGCTTCAACTCCATCTACACCCATTCGATAGAGATTCCACCATCCGGAACGATCCGAGACAAAATGCAAAACACCATCAGGGCTCCACGTTGGTTGAAAGATAGATTCACTCTCTCCTCCTGCAACAGACTTTACATTTTTAAGAGAACCTTCTTTGGTGAGTTCTCCTACCCACAGTGTCGAACCATCCCAGGGCATGTTTGGATGGTCCCAGGTAATAAAAGCAAGGTGGGTCCCCTTAGGATGCAAGGCAGGCATAGAGTAGAAGTCGTGTCCCTCATGGATGACTTCGACCTTACCTCCAATTTTTACCAGAGTATTGACAACGTCATGCTCAGAGCGATGTTCTTCTTGGATGGCATAAATGACGTTTCTAGAGCGATCACAAATGGGACTTGCGTACCGCATTCCCTCTCCAGAGCAAATCATTTCGATCTTTCCATTTCGATCGCGCTTATAAAATCCTTGATCTTTAAAATTGGAGAAATAGAGTACTTCATTTGAAACCGTGAAAGAGCCTCCTCCATATTCATGAACGCGCGTTCGTGCGTTGTAGGGTTCAGGAAGAACGTCCTTTCCACCTTTTACAATTACAGAACGTCCCTTTTCTTCAGGGCGAGATTCGCTCCAGTATAAATCGTTTCCATCAACAACAATTTCACCAAGCCTAATCGCAGACTCTACAATTATCGATGAGGTGATAGGAGACTTCCAAGATCCACAAGGCTTTGCTTCCATTTTAAACACACATAGAGTTAATACAAGTAAAGAAAAACATTTCATAGCGTCTTAACTTTAAATTAATAAACCTATGTTGCTCTTTTAACCAGTATTCCCATTTTCGCTTGTAGACAACCACTTGTGCTTGTCTACGAGCTCCAAATTCCAACGCCAATCAAAACAAGCTTTCCTACCTTTATGGATTTAAAGTTAAGGCACTATAGTATCGCTACTATAGCATATAAAAATTTTACAAAGAAAGAATTTTATGGGGCTTATCGAAAAATGAATGAAAAGAATAAGGGGAGAGGGGGAGCCCTAGAGGTATAACCGAATGTTGTGCCTAGGAATAAATGAGCGTATCCTTGGGAAGTTGAATAAATTTTCCATAAATAAGTACGCTCAAGGAAAATGTGATAAATTACCAGAATTTCAACAAGGATTAGAAGAAATCGTGCGAGAAGGAGCGCGAAAGATACTTCATCAAGTGATTGAAAGTGAAGTAGAAGAGTTTATAAAGCGTATCAGGAACGCCTAAAGCAAGTAGCCTAAAAAGTTGGGACTACAGTAGTTTCAACTAAAAATGGGGCAACCTCGATAATCTCCAGACACTATCTAATTTTCTTTTCTAACGCACAACAAGTCGTTTAAACTTTCTTTGAAGCCATGATATTGCCCTCTCCACTTGCCATCGCTTTCTTCGAATCCAACAGGCAATCTTCTTATCTTCTAGATGTTTCCCCGTCTCTTTTTGGAAGATCTTTATCTGTTCGCTTACTCTTACAAGCAGAGGCTCTGCTTGTAATCTCTCATCTTGACAGGTGGTATCTAAGGGCGCGCCCTAGACCAAGTCACTTCTTTGCCGATGGTATCAAGAAGAATGGAAATAGGGAGGGTGCGTCCACCTTCCTGGCCCACTCCCTCAATTTCAAATAAAGGGAGAAGGGTTCCTAAGACAGCTTTTTGATATCTGACATAAGGTTGAGAGGAAACCATGAGAATAGAGCCTAGTTCAGGAGACATCTCTAGCCATGCATAGACGGTACTTTCTGTCGTGGGGCGGCCCCTCAAAGGAAGAGGAGGAGCATCGACAATAGTTAGGGGGACTGCGCGCAATTCTGGAGGCATCTCTGTTGTTTCCCAGACGTGAACCATCATTGCGGTTTCGTTTTTTAGAGAGAGAATTTTTTTTTCCTTTTCAATATGGAGAGGGCGTTTTCCTGTTAAAAAAACAACGTTGTCAAACCGAACCCCACGCTTCCATTCTTCGACGATATGATGGATGCGCATCTCGACCGCTCCATGAAGAGCGCCTAGAACAAAAGCATAGTCATAATATTTTTCGCTTGCCCATTTGGTCTCAAACATTCCCATGGAGTCTAATAGGGGACATATTTCATCTCGCTGGTCCTCAAAGCGGTCCTTAAAAGTCCAACGATCGCCTCTTTGGATCCATTCCTGTGGAGAGCTTTTCGTGATTTGCTCGAGGGTTGGAATATCACAAAACAGAAAAGAAGTCAGTAGCAAAGAGAGAATAAAAAACCGTTTAGACAAAACAGCCTCCAACAACAATTGAATATTCAGGGTATGGTAAGGAAAAACTACTTTATATTCAATTAGAGCGTGACCTAGAGAATATAGTTTGAAGCCAGCTCTTTAAAAGAGGCGACTTGCTCATCTTCCCACGTTGTTGGAAGGCCAAGCTCTTGGGCTATTAGGGAGGCGACAAGGGGGGCGACTTTAACGGCAAGTTTGGCATCAAGAAGGAGAGAGCGCGTGCGGCGGGATAGTACATCTTCAACGGTGCGGGCCATTTCCTCTCGAACATGCCAGATCACTTCTCCCTTTAGATAGGGAAGCTTGGAGTGGAGAAATTGATCAAGGCTTGGGTCTTCTTTAATGATCTTGTCGATGGCTTCTTTATCGCTGCCATATGTGCTCCAGGAATTAAGGGGGGCAGCGTCTTCTAGAAATGCGTGAAGCTTGAGTGTTTTTGTTTTGCAGGTGTGTTCTTCAAAGCCTCCAACAAGAAGGGCTTTGTCGATGACATCTTCGGCCATCTTTCGATAGGTAGTCCACTTACCTCCAGCGATAGTAATGAGACCCGCATTTGAAACTAGAATAGAATGGTCACGGGAAAGGGCTGCAGTCTTTTTTCCTCCTTCGGCTGCAATAAGGGGGCGAAGCCCAGCAAAGGTACTGAGAATATCGCTATGTTTTGGAGGTCTTGCGAGGTATTTCCCCGCTTCTTTGAGGATAAAAGAAATTTCTTCTTCCAGGGGTTTCGGTTCTAAAGCGGGATTTTTGACGGGAGTATCTGTGGTGCCAACAAGAACCTTTCCGAGCCAAGGAACCATAAAGAGGACTCTTCCGTCTGCAATATGAGGAATCATAATCGCTGTTTCACTTTCTAAAAATGAGTCATCTAAAACGATATGAACGCCTTGACTCGGTTGGACAATTTTTTGCACGCTAGGGTCGTCCATATGGCGCACTTCATCTGTGAAAACCCCGGTGGCATTGATCACTACTTTTGCTCGGACCTCATAGGTCTCTCCCGTTTCTTCATCATGAAGAATGGCTCCTTCAACATGGTTGTTTTCTTTGATGAGCCCTGTCACTTTCATATAGTTGATAAGAGCCCCTTCATGATCAGCGGCGGTTAGGGCAAGGGCAATTGCGAGGCGGGAATCATCAAACTGTCCATCATAATAAATGGTTCCACCATAGAGATCTTCTGACTCAATATTGGGGAGAGCACCAAGAGTTTCTTCTTTAGAAAGGTGGCGTGAGGGCTCTAACCCAAGTTTTCCAGCAAGCATATCGTAAATTTTGAGACCGATTCCATAAAATGGACCTTGCCACCAATGATAACTTGGAACAAAAAAAGCGCGGTGGTAGATGAGGTGGGGGGCATTTTGGCACAAGCGTCCTCGTTCTCGCAGTGCCTCCAAGACAAGGGCAAGGTTTCCCTGTTGGAGGTAGCGAAGGCCGCCATGGATGAGTTTAGTGCTTCGACTTGAGGTAGCTTTTGCAAAGTCGGATTGTTCAACAAGGAGAGTTTTAAGTCCTCGGGAGCTGGCATCGACTGCGGCACCAAGCCCAGTAGCTCCTCCACCAATAATGAGGATATCCCACTTTTCTCCAAGCCTTTGAATCATCTTATCCCGTTTCACTTAAATGTCCTCTGAATCTGCATGGTTAAAGGTGTTGGTATTAATCATAGATTTTCCCCCACATTTTTGTGCACTCAATTGCATGCTTCCATTTTTTCTTTTCTTTGACCCTATCCCTTTCAGAAAGGTCGGGATCAAAACGTCGATCTTCTTTCCAGAGACCTTTTAATTCCTCTAGATCTTTCCAATAGCCAACGCTGAGCCCAGCCAAAAAGGCAGCGCCGAGGGCTGTGAGTTCTTTAAATTGAGGACGGATGAGAGGAAGGTTTGCAAGGTTGGATTGGAGTTGCATTAAGAGATCATCAGAAACTGCTCCCCCATCAACGCGGAGCTCTGAGACTGCCACACTTTCTTCAATCACTTCTAAAATATCAGAAACTCGGAATCCGATTCCTTCAAGAGCCGCTCTTGCAATATGAGCATCTGTTGTTCCTCGGGTGATTCCCAAAATGACCCCTCGAGCTTGAGGATCCCAGTGAGGTGCACCTAGACCGGCAAAGGCAGGGACAAAAACAACTCCTTCAGTAGATGAAACACTTTTTGCAAGGGATTCAACATCTTCAGATCGGGCAATAATACCTAGTGAATCACGGAGCCATTGTACCACGGCTCCACCAATGAAGACGCTTCCTTCTAAAGCATAGTGGACCTCATCGTTCAATTGGTATGCAATTGTAGTTAGAAGATGTTCGCTGGGAGGTGGCGCGATTTTTCCTGTATTCATGAGGATAAAACATCCTGTGCCATAGGTGATTTTCCCCATTCCTTTTTCAAAGCAGGATTGACCAAAAAGGGCTGCTTGTTGGTCTCCCGCTATCCCTCCTATGGGGATAGTTGTTGAACAAACGTCTTCGCTGCACTCACCATAGACTTCACTGGAACTCCTTACTTCAGGGAGTATCTCCCGAGGAATATCGAGGATTTTAAGAAGTTCCTCATCCCATTTTCCTTCATAAATATTATAGAGAAGCGTGCGGGATGCATTTGTGGCATCGGTAATGTGCTGCGCTCCTTCCGTCATTTTCCAAACAAGCCAGCTATCTACCGTTCCAAAAGCTAAGTCTTTTCCCTTTGCTTCTGCAACGTTGTCTAATATCCATCGGATCTTTGTTCCTGAAAAATAGGGGTCGAGAAGAAGTCCCGTTTTTTTCTTGAAAATGGGTTCAACACCATCTTCTTTTAGCTTTTTGCATAGGGGAGTGGTGCGTCGATCTTGCCAGACAATGGCATTGTAAACAGGTATTGAGGTTTTCTTATCCCAAACGATCGTCGTTTCTCGTTGGTTCGTGATTCCAATTGAGGCAATTTGCCTCATCGTAAGACGTGCACGACTCATAGCTTCCGTCATTACAGAGGCTTGCGTTGCCCAGATGTCCATTGGGTCATGCTCGACCCAACCTGGTTTTGGAAAAATTTGTCGGAATTCTTTCTGTGCGCGACCGATGATTGTCCCTTCTTGTGTTACCACAAGGGCTCTTGAGCTCGTAGTTCCCTGGTCTAAAGCCAAAATATATTTCATAACCATCCATAAGACCAATCACAAGAAATAAAGTGTCAAATTCTTCTTGGTCTTTTTCTAGAGAACGGTTCTTTTGATCTTGCTAACCATCATGTGGTTAGCAAGATCAAAAGAACCGTTCTTTACAAAAATCTTCAAGCCAATTTGATGCTTTATTTCCTATGATTGGTATAACTTGTACTCTCCATTTCAATGTGCTATATGTCAACGAAAATCTTTTGGAAGTGATATGAACCTATCCCACAATTACAAAAAACACCTCAAAACTCTGACATTTATAATAGTAGGATAGGTTCATGGCGATGAGTATTTTTTGGGGAGAGTTGATTGGAACACTCCTTCTTGTTCTATTGGGGGATGGGTCTGTAGCAAACGTGTTATTAAAGCGCTCCAAGGGGGAAAAGGGGGGGTGGATTGTCATCAGTACCGGTTGGGGGTTCGCCGTTTCGATCGCAGTCTATACCATTGGATGGGCGAGTGGAGGACATATTAATCCGGCAGTCACTTTTGGCCTTGCCGTTGCTGGAAAGACAGCGTGGAATCTCGTTCCCACCTATATTATTGCTCAGCTTATCGGGGCTTTTATTGGGGCTGTGCTTGTTTGGGCATCGTATTATTTGCACTTTGGCAAAAGCGATAACAAAACCCACAAACTTCTCATTTTTTGTACGCAGCCCGCGATTCGTCATAAATCGTGGAATTTTATTACCGAAGTTATCGCAACAGCGGTGCTCTTGATTGGTGTTCTCGGCATTTTCAATATTCATAATGGAATTGGAAGTGGCGTAGGACCTTTTGCTGTTGGATTGCTCGTTTTTAGCATTGGCCTTTCCCTTGGCGGTCCGACAGGGTATGCAATCAATCCTGCTCGCGATCTGGGGCCTCGAATCGTTCATGCACTTTTTCCGATTCAGGGAAAAGGGGATTCTGACTGGGATTATGCATGGGTGCCTATTGTTGGCCCTCTTCTTGGAGCTGGGATCGGATCCTTTATTTATCAACAGTTTGTGAGCCATCTTCTTCCGATCGGGTCAGGTATATGACAGTTCCCGATATCGCTCTAATGTGTTTTTTTCTTCTCCTTATTGGCTGGGGTTCCAGACGTCTTCCATTTATTCCTCTTCTTTGTTTGCTTTTCGGAATTGGGTGGGGATTTATTGGCCCGCGCCACTCAATCACTGTTTTAGAAACCGTTGCAAAAGTCGCGCTTACCTTCTTTCTGTTCATTGACGGTGCTCGTCTCCATATTCCCAAAATCCTCCACTTTCAATCGAAGAGACTTCCTTCCATAGGCCTTGTTGTCACACTCATTTTGGGCATCCTCCTTATGCGTCATTTCTTTCAACTGACCTTGGAAGAATCGTTTTTAACGATCTTACCCCTTCTCATCATCGATGGAAAAACAACCCCTTCTGCCTTTTCTTCCGTACTTCCTTCGCGGATACAACAAATGGTTAATGTCGAAGGATCTTTTACAGGGATCTTCGCATTCTTTCTCCTTTCACTTGTCCACCTGACCCATCCCTTTCATTTTTTTATCGGGATCTTCTTCCCTATCTTGGCCGGTGTAGGGCTCGGTTACATCTGCGGCCTTGTGGCTAAAGCTGCTCTCGATACTGGGTGGGGAGATCACCATTTACTTAGAGGTGGCCTTTTCCTGATTCCTTACGCTATCTTTGCCTTTTGTGATCTCTTCGATTCAAATGGTTTCATTGGCGTGATTGCTGCGGGGCTAACCTTTGGCCATTTTGCTCGCCCCCTCTGTAATACTCTCTTTGATTTGGCGCGCCGGCAGGGAGCCTACCTTTATTACCTACTCCTTATCTTTTTTGGGATCTTTTCTCTACATGTGCTGTCGCAGACGCTTACATTGCCCCTGATCCTTTTTGCCCTGATCTTTCTTTTTGGTGTCCGTTTCATCGCCGTTTTAGCAAGCTTTATCAAAACTCCCTATCGGTGGAAAACAATAGGGTATTTTACTTTCATGTCTCCTAAAGGGCTCATCCCTATTGCAACAACCATGCTTTTTACTGAATACTACACATTTCCTGCCCAGAACTTGATGCTTCAAATTGTTGTCACGACTCTCTTTTTCTCTCTTCTTATCCACCCTCTTTTTGCACGCCCTGTTGTTCATGCTTTTGGAAACTCCTTAAATCACCGCACCGATAGCGCAGAATATCTCCCAACTGTCTCACTTCCTTTATAGATTTTAACGAAGCTTGTAAAGCTGTTTGAGCAGGCTTTCCAGTTTTTGTAGCAGCTGGATAGTGAGACGTTATCTATTGGGTTTCCAGAAAAGGCCGTTTGTAGACCGGTGAAGAAATGATCCATACCGTGGGCCATAATCAGGTCTCCAACGGGAGCTACAAGGCCACCAGTTCCTAGGGTCATTCCGCCGCCGATGACTGCTGCTGTATAGTTTTATCCTGGCATACATTGTGGTTACTACATGACCATCTTCAGTCACCACTGAAATATTATTTACTGGGTCATAAAATTGCATTCTCCCCATGACTTTATTTGGTGAACTTAAACCATCCCTCTAACGGGAGTTACAAAGATGCCACTTATTCATTTCCATTTGAATATTTTTACATGATTAGCAATTGTATTTTCTGGGCTTTGTTGTTCATCCGATAATTCATTTCCTCCCCATGATTTTGTCATTAAGTGAACATGGTCGGGGGCGTCTGTTAAAAGAAGGGAGTCAATAATACATTTCAATTTTTCCAATCCTTTTTGATCGCAATGAACTTCAATTAATTCATTTTTTGTATCTGATTCAAATGTTAATAAATAATTAGAACTATTTAGATTCATATAAATATTCTCCAATAGGAAATCTTTGTTTTTCAATACCTTTTAAAGGAGTATGGTAGTGCGCGTCTACGTGAGGAAGTTCCGTGATGGAGCCCCTATAGGTTTTTCCTGCATAATCGAGGTAATATTTTCGATTTGTAACAGGATGAAAATAAGAACCCTTTCCCTTTGATGGATTTGGTCCTTTAAGCACGAAATCTTTAGACTGAAACAAATGATCAATTTCTGTAAATGATTTGCCTTTAAAAGGATTTATAGAGTGACTCCAGCTTTTTGGAACCTGAATAACTGAGTTGGGCAATTGAAAACTCGGAAAAGCAGCTAGCTGGCTTGCGCGGATAGCTGCAAGGCCGCCCATACTTCCTGCGATACTTAAGCCGCTATCGACTAGGCCTGCAGTTTGAGCAGGCATTCCGGTTTTCTGAAGAAGCTGCGTTGTGACATTATCGCTTGGGCTTTCAGAAAAGGCCGTTTGTAGACCGGTGAAGAAATGATCCATGCCGTGGGCCATAATCAGGCCTCCGACGGGAGCTGCAAAGCCACCAGTTCCTAGGGTCATTCCGCCGCCGATGACTGCTTCTGTAAGCCCACCGAAAGCTTGGAGGCCTCCTTGAAAGCGGGGAGCATTCCATGTATTTGTAGCTAAATCTACAATTCCATAAATAAACCCCGGAGTCTTTCCATCACCTGAGCTACTTTTGAAACACCCACATTTAGACAGACCAAGAATGCAGTTTGGTGTCCCATCGGGATTATAGTCATAAATAATACACCCGCAGTTTTCATCACACTGCGTTGCGAGCCCCCAGGGGTCATGGTACTTGAGGGGATTGTTATGGCAGAACAGGTAGAGGTTCAAGGAGTCGTGCGATCCGAGGGGATCGGGGCTGATCCATTTTTGGAGCTCGGGGTGGTAGTAGCGCGCTCCGTAGTAAATAAGACCTGTTTCTGGGTCATATCTTTTTCCTTGGAATCTCCAGGGGTTATCTGAGGGGACTTGAGAGACTTTTCCTCGCGAAGTAAAGATCTCTTCTTCACCAAAGGCAGAAAAGTGGTAGTGTTCTAAGATGTTTTGTTTTTTAAGATGGACTAGACAGCGGACATTTCCTCGAAGATCTGTGAGGGGAACATAGGGGATATCCTGCAGCTCGATGGTTAAGATGGAGGTGTTTTCTAATCTGTTGGGATCGAGTGGAATGCGTAAGGCTTTGATCTCTCCATTCTCATCTAGAGCGCCGAGCTCGTAGCCTTCCAAATAAAAATACCTTTCGACTTCCTCTTCATCGATGACTTTGCTAAGACGTCTACCGTCTACATCGTAGGTGCAGTGGATGGACTCTTGCTTTGGAGATTGAGCAAAGATTAACCTTCCTAGAGCGTCAAACTGGAATTCCGTCGTCCCTAAAGAATTGGAAAGTGATTTGAGATTTCCGCAGTCGTCATATGCGCAGGTAAAATCTTTTCCTTTGCTGATTTGATTGAAAGGGGTGAGAATATAAGAGGTGTCATCTTTGGATTGGCAATTTTGAAGGGGGTCATATTGATAGGAGTGGTTAAAATGTCCTTTTTCCGAAGTCAGTTGCGACAAAGAGTCATAGAAGAAGTGGGCTTGGGTTGTTTCTTTGCCCCAATTGGTTTTTTGGGATGTAGGGTTTCCCAAAGGATCAAAGTCGATATTATCAGAAAAGTTGTCACTAAGGACCGCTGTTTTGCGCCCTTGGGTGTCGTAATGGTTTGTTCTTGTTCCTAGGTTTCCTGGAAGAGTTTCTTGCAGGACGTGCCCCATAAGGTCTCTGTCTGTTACTTGATAGGAGTAGAGCTCTTTTCCTTTTTTAGATAGGCGGAGGATTTTTGAAACATAGGGGCCCTCGTAAAAGTAGCGGATTGAGGAACGATCAGGGAGGATGACCTGTGTCAAGCACCCTTCCCCATCGTATTGGAAGGTGGTGCTATATTTCCCCCATTTGTCTTTAAGGGTCTCTGCATGGATTTGATGGGAAGCATTGTAGGTTCTTTCAAGAGAAAAGCTATTTTCAGATACGATTTTTACGGTGTTTCCGTTCTTATCGGACGTAAGGGTATATTCTTTGGCTTTTTCATCTGGCATTTCTTGATAGATGATGCGACTTAGGTTTCCTTGCGCATCGTATCCATATTTAATGGGTTTTTCAAAGGCTGGAGCACTTTGTGAGATCAAATCGCCATAAGAATTGTAGGAGAAAAAGGTCTGAATCTTTTCGCTTTTGTTTGGCTTGATGATTGTTGAAGCAAGGAGAGAGTTTGGAGAATACCTATGGATAATTTTGAAATGACAGGTGTTTTCTTGGGTGAGGTTATGTAAAGGATCGTAGGTGAGAGTTGTATTGTGAAGGGATGTTAAGAGTCCTACGCTGTTGTAGGTCTTTTCTAGGAGAGACCCCATAGGATCTTGGATGGTCTTTTTTAAGGTTCTTTCTTTTTCGTTGTAGCTGATACTCCACTGGTCATCTCCTTTTTTGAGATGAGAAAGGCGCCCGAATGGATCATAGGTGTGCTCTTTTAGAATCGTTTTTAAGCCCATGGGGAAACTGATTTCTTGAAAAAGTTCTCCTGAAGAGGTGTAGGTGAATTGCTTTTGGTAAAGGACTTTTCCTTGTTCACTCTCTACTTTTTCTTCAACAATCTTTCCGACAGCGTCATAGTCTTGGGAGTAGAGCGTATAATGGGCTCGATCTTTCCATTTTTTTGTTTCACGTAGGCGTCCTAAAGAATCGTAAGCAAAATCGATTACGTCCCCATCTTCAATGCGGGAAATGCCGTTGCGCGACCACACGCTTGAGTCATTTTGAGCAAGTGTTTGTTGGATGAGATCTCCAGCAGTATTGTAGCAATACTTAATTTTTCCATTTCCGGTGCTTTCTGAAAGAAGTTGAAAGGCGTTGTAGAAGTAAGCATCGACTTTAAATGGCTCTTTTATCGGTCCTCTTTCGTAGTATCTTACCTTTGTGATGCGACCAAGGTAGTCATAATCAAAGATTCTTGTGATTCCCTTCAGGGATGTGTGGCGGCAAAGACTTCCTTCTAAGCTGTAGAGAAAGGATTCTTTTTCGCTGCTGTTGGCAATGCGTGTAGGTTTCCCTCGAGCGTTGTATTGAATGGTGGTTGTGTTTTTTAGGGGATCTGTAATGAGGGTAGGGTTATCAAAGAGATCGTATGCGTAGGTCCACGTAGAGCCATTTAAGGAGTTTTTTTGAGTCAGGCGTCCGAGGGTGTCGTAAGAGTATCGAGTGTCACCGCCTAGGGAATCAACTTCTAGGGTTTGATTGCCGCTTATGTCGTAGGCGAATCGATTCCTTTGAGAAGAGACGTTGTTTCCAGATCGTGTGATGGAAATAAGGTTGTTTTGTAGATCATAGTCGTAGTTAATTGTGAGAGCTTGGGTTTGCTCTTGGGCAAGGTTACCATTTGTATCGTAGAGATAGGTAGTCTCTTTGCCTAGGGGATCAACATGAAAGGTGAGCCTTCCGGCATCGTCATAGTCTTGTTCAGTGCTACAAGAGTGGGCTCCATTTCTGTCGTAGATTGCTTGCTTAATGACAAAGCCGTGAGAGTCAAAATGATTGATGGTTTTTTTTGAGAGGATTTCACTTCTTGACTCAGGGTTGTATGCCTTCTCTTCAATGATTTCAGGGGCCCCTAGGTTGGGAAGGTCTTGTTTGGGGGTAATCTCTGTGATGAATCGTTGGCGCACATAATCCACGTCATTTGGATCGCGCACATCCCCGTTGTCAACTGTGACACAAGTAAGGGCACCATCTGTGTTATAATCATAAAAAGTGCGTCTTTTCACCTGTTTATTGTGGTGGATCTCTTTTCGTTTGACGATTGAGGTTCCTGGAAGGTAGGCGATAAGGGTGCCGTTTCCTTTTTCGTTGATCTGCGAGACAATATCTTCATTAGAAGAGCTTGTATACGTGAATGTCTTGGCGTAGCATTCTTGGTCTTTTTCCGGCTTTCCCTTTTGGTTGAGGGTAATAGGCTCACGATTTTCTCCGGTTAAATTCCCATATTCTGTTTCTTTGAGGATGTTTCCTTCAGGATTGTAGGAAAAAGTTTTACAGTAGAGGGTGTTTTTTAGGGCGTCTTCCACCGATAAAGCAATGAGATTGCCTTGGGTCTTTCTTTCCCCCCATAGTTTTCTGGTCGTTCTGTAGGAGCTATCATTGAGGGTTTCTTCTATGGAGGTTAGGCGGCGCTCTTTATCGTAATGATAGAGGACTTTTCGTCCAAAAGATGTTTGGACTTCTGTGGCTCCTTCTTCGTAGAAGAATTGGGTTTGGGTGACTCCTTCTGAGTGGGGTGTCGAAAGGGTTTTTACTCGACAGGAAGGGGGGCTTTCATAATCGATTTCTGTACAGGGCCCATTAGGAGACTCTTTTCGAATAAGGAGGGCTTTTTTTCCTTCGACTTGGTAGTCATAGGCGCACAAAGGAAAGGATGTCCTTTGGACTTCAGTAAGAAGGGAGACTCCAAAAGGGTCTTTTTCTAAACAGTATTCTGCGCAGGTTCCATTACTTGCAGTGGCAAGGATGGTAGAGCCGTAGTCAAAGGTGATCCAGCTGAAGGTTTTACTGTTTTGAGCATTGGTCATTTTAATGTGCTTGAGTCGCAGATCTTCATCGTACTCATACAAAATTTGGTTGCCGGTTGGGAGGACTTCTCGTGTTAAATGAAATTGATGGGGGGTGTGGCTTTTTGTATAGGTCCTTTTCCCTCCTGAGCTTAAGTGAAGCTCAAAAGATTGGCTTTGAGGATTGTAGTGGAGGATATGGTTTTTGACATTTGTCCAGGAAGAGGGGTTTCCCTTGGCTGTATTGCAGATACCGACTTGATCTTCTTCAAGATCGATAAGGAACTCTGAATGAACTTCAGGATTTCCCCAGTTTTGAAAGCCAGAGAACTTCAGAAGGCTTCCTTCCGGGGTTCCAACAAAGATATCCAGATAAGGGTTTTGAAAACTGTCTTGCTTAGGCGTTGGGCAGATTTGAAAAAAGGTCTGAGGGTGAAAGCGCCATCCTCCAAAGCTTGAGACATCTACGGTATCTTGACTTGTGTAAAACCTTGAAAGAACAAGAGGATCAGGGCCAGAAATACAAAGATCTACTTCTAGTTCTGAATAATCACCATGGATAACGCTGACATTTTGGACTAGACTCTCTGGATCTCCTTCTCGAGATCCCACAAAGATATTTGAGGCACTTGCGAGAAGAGTTTGACAGCAAAATAGGCTTAGAATGAGCGCTAGAATAATGCGCATCGTATGTGCAAGGCTCTCTTGTTTTTTAAAGCAAGGGATTATGCCTCAAGTATGTTTTATGAGGAATGAATAATTGAAACTTTGCAATGATGGTTGATCTCTTTAGATAGTGTAAGTCACTTCTTTTTTGTTGCTAGGGGAAAGGTGTTTTTGGCATAACATAGCGTATGCAATTAGGAAAGTATTTTGGATCTGGACTTAGGCGGTTCTTTTCAGGGATGATGCTCAGCCGCGTGAGCGGGTTGGGAAGAGATCTTGTAATGGCCTACTCTTTTGGGGATCATGCGGCGGTGGCGGCGTTTATTGTGGCGTTTCGATTTGCAAATGTCTTGAGACGTTTTTTTGGTGAGGGGCCTCTGCAATCGGCGTTTATCCCCCAGTTTGAAGGGATGCGCAATGAGAATCGAGAAGAGGCATATGCCTTTTTTCAGAAGCTCTCTGTGCTCATTGGAGGGCTGGTTGTAGCAATTATTATTGTTTTAGAGCTAGGGATGCAGTTTTGGAGAGGATCAGAAATTATTCAGCTGACTGGATGGATGCTCCCGAGTCTTTTCTTTATTTCTTTGTATGGGCTGAATGTTTCATTTTTGCAATGTCATAGTCGTTTTTTCATTTCGAGCATGGCTCCCTTTTTGTGCAATATAATGTGGATTATTGGGGCGCTAAGTCTGCGGGATCAAGAGATTCATGGAGGGATGATTGGGCTTGCAAAGTGGGTGCTATGCGGCTTCGTGATTCAATGGGGGATTACGGCGTGGCAGCTCCGAGGAAACTTAAGTTGGAAAGGGTGGTTTCAAGGAAAACTCTTTCATTCAGGAGTGAAGCAACTTGCCAAGGCATTTAGCTTGGGGGCTCTTGGGGTTGGTGCGGTGCAGATCAATGCATTTTTTGATGCGATTTTTGCGCGTTGTGCCCATATTTCAGGGCCTGTCTACTTGTGGTATGCGAATCGGTTTCAGCAGCTCGCATTAGCAATTTTTGGGATTGCAGCGGTGAGCACTCTTGTACCGGTTCTTTCAAGAGCGATTAAAAAAGGGGAGATTGAGAGAGGTAAAAAGATCTTTTCTTTTGGGTGCCGCAGGGTCATGATGCTGATGATTCCGATGACTTTTGCGATTTGCACTCTCGGATTTTCTGCGATTGATTTAGTCTTTGGAAGAGGGAGCTTTTCTCTCTATGCCACAGAGCAAACAGCGTGGTGTCTTTCGGCGTATTCACTAGGGCTTGTTCCTGCAACGCTCGTGATGTATTTTGCGGCGGTTTTATATGCGAAGGGGAATTTTCGGACAGCGACTCTATTTTCTGTAATGACGGTAGGAATCAATTTAGGGCTGAATTCTTTATTCATTTTTGGAATGGGACTGGGACCTATTTCGACAGCCCTAGCGACGAGCATTGGGGCATGGTGCAACTTTATCGGTCTACGCAGTGTGGTAAAGGGGTGGAGCATGAGGATGAAGGGGAAAGAGCTTGCAGGAGTGCTTCTAGGAAGTGGAGGAGCAAGTATGGCAGCTTTTCTAGTGCAAGGGCAATTTTCTCATAAGGTGCTTGCTTTTGCCGTTCCAGGAGCGGTGTTTGTAGGGGTCTATGCTCTACTCTTTTGGAAGCGCCTCTTTGATGATCGCTCCGCCGAGACAGGTATCGCCATCGTAGAAGACCACTGATTGGCGAGGGGTGACTGCCCTTTGAGGCTCATCAAAAGTTACAAGGAGCATGTCTCCTTGTTTTGAAACGGTGCAGGGTTCTTCGATTTGCCTGTAACGCACTTTCGCTTTGCACTTAAAAGGGAGTTCTGGGGCGGAGCCAACCCAAGAAATATCGGTAGCTGTCAAAGCATTTGCAAAGAGAGCAGGGTGGTTTTCTCCTTGCACAACGATCAACTTGCGTGATTCTTTCTGCTTATTGACGACAAACCACGCATCACCTGGTCCCCCGATTCCCATTCCTTTCCGTTGCCCAATCGTGTAATAATAAATCCCATCGTGGGTCCCTATCTCAGTCCCTTCAATAGTTTCAATCACCCCTGGCTCATGAGGAATATACTTTTCGAGAAATGTGCGGAAGTTGCGCTTTCCAATGAAGCAGATCCCTGTGCTATCTTTTTTATTGAAGACGGGGAGATGAGCCTGCTCAGCGATTCTCCTCACTTCTGTTTTTTTCATGTGGCCGATCGGGAAAAGCACTTCGTTTAGGACCTGATTTTTTACGGTATAGAGGAAGTAACTTTGGTCCTTTCCAGGGTCGTTCCCTTTCATCAGAGTGCCATTTTTGGTTTGGCAGTAGTGGCCTGTTGCAAGAGCATTAGCACCGAGCGCTTTAGCTTTTTCAAAGAGAAGTTTGAACTTGATTTCGCGGTTGCAGAGGACATCGGGATTAGGCGTGTGACCAAGCTCAATTTCTTTAAGAAAATGGGTGAAGACATTATCCCAATATTCCTGGGCAAAATT
Source organism: Candidatus Neptunochlamydia sp. REUL1 (assembly GCF_963457595.1). Taxonomy (GTDB): domain Bacteria; phylum Chlamydiota; class Chlamydiia; order Chlamydiales; family Simkaniaceae; genus Neptunichlamydia. The sequence goes on along the minus strand of NZ_OY735137.1, from coordinate 167,013 downwards.
CACGCTATAGTAAGGGACATTGAGAAGATAGCACACTGCGCGGGCATCGTCAGCATCCTTTTCAGCAATGCAAGAGCCATCCTGCTCTTCTTCCCAATTTTTCATGAAGAGACCAAAGACGTCATGTCCCGTCTTTTTAAGCAGGTAAAGCGCGGTGGCGGAGTCGACTCCACCAGAGAGGGCAACAGCTATTTTCATGGACGTATTTTATACCTTTTCATCTTAATTTCAAAGTGATATAGTAAGTGCTATGAATAGAAATTTCCGTGTTCTAGGTATTTTTATATATACTCTGATGACCCTCTTTCTCCTATTTGAGATGGCGCTCCAGGTATCTCCAAGTGTGATGACAACCTCGTTAATGCGTGATTTTAATATCGGAGCAGTAACGCTCGGTGTGATGGCCTCCTTCTACTTCTATAGTTATACTTTGATGCAGATCCCTGTGGGCCTTTTATACGATCGCTATAGTGCACGAGGACTGATTACTTTTGCTGCTATCATATGTACGATTGGATCCTTTTTCTTTGCCTTTACCCATCATGTGGTTTGGGCAGGTTTAGGGCGATTCATGATGGGAATTGGGTCTGCCTTTGCTTTTGTGGGAGTACTTATCGTTGCGGCTCGCTGGTTTCCTCGTAGATACTTTGCTTTTTTGGTAGGGATTGCTCAGTTTCTTGCAGCGATGGGGGCCCTTTGTGGGGAATTGCCGATTGCAGCGTTGCTCAATCATGTCATTTGGAGGGTTGTGATGGTCCTTTTTGGAATGGTTGGTCTTGTTATGACAGTCTTATGTTTCATGATTATTAGGGATAATCCCTACAATAATCGTCACATTCCCAAAAGGCACGACCTCAAGCAAGAATTGAAAGAAATTGTGAGATCAGCTCAGACCTGGTGGATTGCCCTGTATGCTTTTTGTGGATGGGGACCTATTGCTGTATTTGCAGCGCTATGGGGAGTGCCTTATCTAGTTGTTCGGTTTCAAGTGCCTACAACTCAAGCAGCGTTCGCAATGGCTCTTGTGTGGATTGGAGTGGGAGTGATGAGCCCTATTCTAGGATGGTTTTCTGATAAATTAGGCTGTCGATGTATTCTCCTTCGCTTAACCTCACTTATTGGTCTTCTTAGTACTATTGCTCTTTTCTACCTCCCAGGCATTTCTTTTGGGCTTTCCTTTGTTTTTCTTCTAGGAATTGGAATCGCAGCTTCTGGACAAATTTTGACATTCGCTCTTGTCAAAGATAATAACCGACCTACGACGACAGGAACCGCTGTTGGTGTGAACAATATGGCTGTTGTTGCTGGCGGAGCAATTTTCCAACCTCTAGTTGGCCTCCTTCTTCACCTGTTTTGGGACCATAAAGTAGGAGACAATGGCGTTCCTCTTTATACGGTTGAGAACTATCATCTCGGTTTATTGATTGTTCCTCTTTGCTTTCTTGTGGGCCTAATTGTTAGCCTCTTTTTCATTAAGGAGACCTATTGTCATCCAAAATATGACGAAGCTATTCTAAAATAGTGAGCTATGCTACAATCTCGGGCATGAAAAAGTTATTATTATTGTCTCCTCCAGGGATGGTTGAAAACCCTCGCCTTTAAGGCAAAGAAAAGATTAAACTTGTCGCTATGCGACGTTATAATTTAGGAGCGCACACCAAAACAGACTTGAAAGTTCATCTTGTATGGGTCCCCAAGTATAGAAAACGAATATTGACCGGACAAGTAGCTGTACGTCTGAGAGAAGTGCTGAGACAGATTTGCATTAGAGCACGAGCTTGACATCATTACGGGTAAGGTGGCTAGTGATCATGTGCATATGTTTATCAGCTATAAGCCGGTATATAGTGCAAGCAAAGTCATGCAGTGGTTGAAGGGAATGAGTTCGAGAATAATGCTGATGGAGTTTCCCCACTTGAAGAAGATGTTTTAGGGAAGGCACTTTTGGGGCAGAGGCTATTTAGCGGTAAGCTCAGGAAATATTACGGATGAGATGATTCAGTCATACATTGACGAACAAGAAGGTGAGCCTCTACAAGATAATAGTCGATTTCAAATCGACCCCTAATGAACCCCTCGACTTATAGGCGAGGCGTTGTTTAGTTCTTCTTTCGTTTGCTCTTTGGGCTGATTATTTGTTTGTCCTCCACGGTGTGTGGGGAGACGGTGGCTCTCATGCCCGTGATTAAAGAGCTTTAAGAACGCGGTGAAACAGTTAAAGTCATCCGTCTTGATCCTACCGATTGGTATGCCTCAATTGAAGTGTCGTGTGCGGTGTCTGACGTGCTGGTTGTAGGAGATGCCCCTATAGGGAAGCTCGAATATGTCCGCGCATTCAAAGGAAAATCTAAAACTGTTTGTTACTATGACAATGCCCTTGAAATTGATCGAATTCCTTACGCAGAGCTTATTTGAGAGTTTGAACAGGAGGTCGACCTCTTTTTGGTGCCTAGCGCTTTGGCTGCGAAGTCAAGTCATGTTAAAGCAGCTCTTGCTGGAAAAGCTGTTTATAGCGTGGAGTCAGATGGATCGTTACGCAAGATCATGACGACGCGTGCATCCTTGAATGTCCCTCGGGACTCTGTTTATCTGATCTGCGATTTTCTTTTACAAAAAAAGCGAGAATAAAGGAGAGAAGAAGAGAAATAGGGAGAATCGAGAGGGCGACAGCGTAGTCGTTGTGGGCATAGATATTGATCTTATTGATAGGCTCGCAATTGCAAGACCACTTCAAAAGAAATCCAATAAGAGGTTGATAGAGAGGCGCACCGAATATAATGCAAAGCATATTGGTGAATCCCATGGCTACTCCCTTTGTAGAATGGGGCACCCAGGTATCTGCAAGAGCAAAAGAAAGGGAGTAGGAGCTCAAGAAAAAACCAAAGATAAATATTAGACCAAACATCGCCTTTAGCGGAATATAGGGGATATAGATCATCGCGCAACTTAAGAAAAATGAAATAAGTGAACCTCCAATCATGATGGGGCGACAACGGGTGATATAGACAGAGATCCATCCAAGAGTTAGGATTCCAAAACAAGCCCCTAGAAAGACCGTTGAAGCGAGCATTGCCGAAAGATCTACTGAGATGGCGTATCTCTTTGCAAAATAGGGAACTCCCCAAAGAGCGGCAAAGGCAGGAAAGATTCCAAAAACGAGCCCCCCATAAATGCCGCTAACCCATAGTTTTTTGATTGCCAAAACCTTGAGAGTGCTCTTCCAAGTTTTTTTGCACATCTCTCGAAAATTTACCCCATTGTGAAGGGGCTGGTCATGTCTAGGAAAGTCATGGATAATAAAGAGGGAAATAAAGGTCAAAAAAAGACCGATAACGGCTACGGCCATCATTGTTTCGCGCCACCCAAAGGTGACGACTGCTTTCGCGAGACCTCCTTGTCCAATCACTCCTCCAGCAAGAGCTAGGAATTCTGTAAGAGCGACGATGAGAGTAAATAGGGCTGGTTTAAACCATCTAGCACCGAGGCAAAAAGCGCAGATAATCGCAGGGGCTGTAAAAAAGCCCATGAGCATTCGGCTTGTTTGACCCTCCCAAAATGCATGTGAATAGGCAAACCACCCAATAGCAATCGAGCAGAGAAGGAAGCTGATTTTCAAGATGCGGCGGGGGCCCCATAGATCTACGAGCATTCCAGCAGGAATTTGCATGACAATATAGGTATAAAAAAAGCTAGAGGTTAAGACTCCAATTTTGATGACATCGATTTGATAGGTTTTCATGAGCTGAGGGATCATGACACTTGGCGCTCCTTGTAGAAGGAAGGTATAGAGGCCAAAAATAGCCGCTAGACCCCAGACAAGCCAAGGCATCAAGCGAGATTTGTGTAAAATATCCATCAACTTCATCAGGCTATAATATGAAGTTGATGGATTATAATCTATAAATTAGATGAGTTCAAAGCCACCTGGGATACTCTCGCTTGACCCAGATGAGACTCTTTTAAAGGGACTAGAAGCGGGTTCGTCTCTTTGATATACTCCATACTCTCGAATTCCTTCACGCAATGCTGCGGTGAAGACACTTGGGTCTCTATACAGCGAGATCATCCCTTCAAATCGGGGTCCTAATCGGCTCTTCACATATTCTCTTACAACAGGAGAAAGGTTCTCCGCTCCCCACTTGACAAACGCTTTGGATTTCTCAGAAAGATGGTCCATTACTGTTTTTTCCTGGGTTTTGATATTGTAGCGAATCGCAATGATGGTATTTTCTTCTTTGCGCATCACTTGTGCTAAATGCTGGAGATGTCGCTTAATCTTAGGGAGGTCTTTTGCAGCGATCTTACTTGAAAGAGCGCGCAGGTTAAGATTTACAAGTCGCGCGACCATCCGTTCAAGCATTTGAATTTGGAGGTCACTACGGTCATCTCTTCCTTTACGCACCTTCATTTCTGTAAGCTGATTTTGCAATTGGTTTAGGAAAAGAGTATGTCTCTTTTTTAATCCTTGAATATCACCACGGTGTGCTAAGCGTTGCATTTCCTCAATGTAGGATATTTCACTTTGCATGGTTTGTGTGAGCTGCACGTGAGGAAGTAATTGATTTTCAAGGAACGTTGTCAATCCAAGAATCGTATCTTGAGGTGTCTTCAGAATAGAGTCAACTTGCTCTTTTACAACTTTTTCCACGGTATTGTGAAGAATGCAACCGAGCACCTTTTGAAGTTCTTGCTCTCTTGAAGCATAGAGCTCTTGAAGTGCAACATCAATGTCGCGCTTAATAATTTGTGTAGAGGCTTTTCCTCGCTTTCTTGCAAAGTCTGCTTCAAGAACTGCGATTGTCTCTGGGCGCTTAGGATCGGCACCAAGAGATATTTGTTCTTCTTCAGTGTACAATTCCCAAAGGCGATTGAGGTCATTAGGCCTCATCGATTGAGTTGCTTGATCTAAAACTCCAAGAAATAGGTTGTTAACTCCCTGTTCTGTGCGGATCGACTCGTAAGAGAAAATGATGATATCACGGATAATGTCTTGCAATGCAGCATCGGACATTCCATTAAAGGAGTCTACAAGCTCACCAAGAAGATTATCTCGTTGACGTTGTTTCCCAGGAGTCAACTGTGTTCGTTCGTCGATCAGCCTAAAGAGGTTAGAAACAAGCTCTGAAACAAGGCGTTTTTCATTACTTCCAGCAAGGAGTTGTGTAGTGCCTCCTTCTTCACTTTCCAGCAGCTTTTCGACGGCCTTCAATTGATCAAGGAGGATCTTGTCAAAGACATTCGTATACTTACTATCGCTATAAATCGAGTCGCGGATGCTATCAAGCGTTGAGTTGATTAGGTCTAGCCGACTAATGAGCATTGAAGCACCAATTCGGGTGCCCCAAACCTTTATCGCATATCCTACAAAAAGTGGCAGGGTTGCGATTCCAAGTACCCCACGTCCTGCAAGTGAGACTACGGTTCTTAAAAATCGACTGACAGGATTGCTACCTGTTCCTGAATAAGCAGTAAGAGAAGCTTTCCACTCTTTAAAAAAATCTCCATAGGAATTGTAGGCTAGAAAGTGATCTAGAGCTTTGTCAACAACCCTTTTAAAAAGTTTTTCAGTTGAGATTCCACCACTGTTTTCAATAATTTCAAAAATCTTTTTTTGTTTATCGGCAGTTCCCAATTCTCCAGTAGTATCAGATCTCCATCGTTCTTCAGCGTAAAGAAGTGCAAGCATTGCGTTGTTTGCAGCTCGAACAGGACCCATGTGGTTATTTGTTAAAGGGTCATTGATTGGATCGAGCATCATCGCTTGAAGGTGCTCTGTGACTGAATCTGTAAACTGTTTTGAGAAGTATTCCACTAAGCTAACTGTAAACGAGCAAAGCTGTTTTCCCATCCATTTATCGAAGAAACCAAGTTCGCTTCTACTCTCAATTTTGTCATTGAGCAGGGATATAAATAATGCTTTTCTTGTCTCAGGACCTTCGACTCTTTCAAGCACTGTATAGAAGGTTTTATAACGTCTTTGTACAGCATCTTCTTCTGCGTCAACTCCTGTGTAACCGCAGTATTTATCGACAACTTGGAAGGCTGAAAAGAATGTCAAACTTTCAACAAGAGCGGCTTTTTTATCTTCAATCATCTGTTCAGCATGAACATTTGGAACCGCTGCTGCAACTTCTTCAGTTTTTAGAGCAAAGCTTGAAGCTAGTTCTCCAACAACTGATTGAGGTTCCTCTCCTCGATAGCTTCTAACAGCCAAACGAGCAACAGGCCCTGATTCATAGAGAGTGTTGAGCTCTTTCAATGCACCCTCCAAATCTCCTGATTTCAGTTTTCTATTAGATTCTCTTAGAGTCGCTTCAACTTCTCTTGCTTGCTCGGGATGGAGGTCGCTTCGAACCAGTGCATAGGTCGCCTCACCAAAGCTTGCGATTTGTTCAACCATTGACCCAACTATCCGACTAGCCTCAGGGATACTTCGGACCGAAGAAAGATACGAAAGGCTGCGATCAATTTTTTCAGAGATGTCTGAAAGGGTTGTGTCTTCTCCAATAGCAAGGGAATCTCCAAGTGCAGTGACTTTATCGAGATCGAGCACGTAGGCAACGGCTTGCCAAAGTACTTTTCGTTGCGCCGGGTTTTCAAGAGAGCCTTCAAGAAAGGCCTTTCCAAAAGCTTGCTGATCTTCCCCCTCGCGGGTAACTCCATAGCCTTTTGCGGCGAAGTCATAGATTGCTTGGCAAATGAATTGTTTGGCTCTAGGTTGCGCTGAAGAAGCATCCAGTTTTTCTACGATATAATCCGTGACTAATTGATCAAGTGAGATCAATAAGGGGGTTTGGGGATTTATGTTTTGGTCGATATACGCCGGAAGTCCAGCAAAAAATGGGTTAGACTTTGTAAGAGCTTCAATATCCTCGTTTAGTCGACTTTTAGCTAAATAGGCTGGAATATATTGGTCAGTCTTGAACTCTCCGATATCTGCTAAGAGCTTCATCAAAGGCGAAACAGGTGTGTGGACCACTCTTTTGGGAGCATGAACACCAGTAAGATCCTTATATTTTTCTCTACCTGCATTAACAACACCATTGAGTGTGCCTTTTGCTAACTTATTCACAAATCCTGTTTGAGCCTTGATTTCGTGATTAATGAATTGAACAGCATTATTGAGAGGATCACCCATATCCGAGAGGTCATATCCTCGGGTTGAGGTGGCTCCATGTTGAAATCTTGTAAGCTCTGCATTAAGATCATGAAGTGGTTTCAAATAATTCTTCCAACGCGCTGATCTTTGCCAGGGCAATGAGATATTTGCTCGAGAGAAAAAACGAGACCAGCCTTTGAAATTGTCATAATAACTACTTTCATTTTCCAAAAGAGGAGCTAGTTTTTCTTGAACATGCTTTGTTGCTACAAGAATTTCTTGGACATCCTTATTTTTATAGGCGCCTTCGAGATGTTCTAATGCTTTATGAAATTCCTTAACCTGCAAAGTTTCACTGCCGGTAAAATGCAATAGCTCCGATACGTAGGGGAGCGCCGCTCCAATACGGACTGTAGCATCAATAGCATTCAAGGTTCCAATGATAGGAATCCCAGCACCAATGGCTTGACTTGTGACGAATTCAGCTGCTCTAAACATAATACTGCCTTTCCTTTTCATTATAATGAAATAATTATAACATTTTTTATATTAATTGTAATATAAACAATTAATTATTATGTTTTTATATAATACTAAAATTTTTAAATATTATATTTAAAAATTTTTCTATAAAAAGAGAGGCATGAGTAATGGTAATAAATTTATTGAATTTAACGAGGAAGAGCTCCGCCTACTTCAGAAAGGAGGGGATGTTGAACCTTGGCAGAAGTGGGGTCCCTATGTCACTGAGAGAGCGTGGGGTACGGTTCGAGAGGATTACAGCAAGGATGGGAACGCCTGGGACCATTTCACCTATGAAATGGCTCCTTATCGAGCCTACCGATGGGGGGAAGATGGGATTGCAGGGATTTGTGACAGGTATCAGACTCTTGCAATGACACAAGCATTTTGGAATGGAAAAGACCCTATTTTAAAAGAAAGATTGTATGGTTTGGGGACGCATAAAGCCAATCATGGCGAAGATGTTAAAGAATATTACTATTATCTTGACTCCCTCCCCAGTCATGCCTACATGCGCTATCTCTATAAGTACCCCTGCGCTGAGTTTCCTTATGAGGAGCTTGCTAAGGAGAATCAAAGCCGCCATATTGAGGACCGAGAATTCGAGCTTGTCGATACTGGAATTTTCAAAGACAATCGATATTTCGATATCACCATCGAATATGCAAAAGCTGGGAAAGATGATATCTGTGTGAAAATTGAAATACAGAATCGAAGTGCTAAGGAAGAGTCGATTCATGTGATTCCCCAATTGATTTTTCGGAATACCTGGGGATGGAGCGATGAAAAACTTCCGGAGCCGATCCTTAAGAGGAGTGATCACGAGCCCATAAATGCTCATTGCATTGAGGCAGATGATTCAATGACAGCCCCTCCAGCGCGTCTGAGTTTTGACTATCATCTAGGGAAACGTTATTTCTATGCAGATGAAAGAGCAGAGGTTCTCTTTACCGATAATGAAACCAATCGTGAACATTTATATAACGAAAAGAATATCCGCCCCTATACCAAAGATGCCTTTCATCGCTACATCATCTTGGAGGAGAAAGACAAAGTCAACCCTAAGCAAAAAGGAACAAAAGCGTGTTTTTACTTTCGAGACTTAAAAATTCCTGCAGGAGGATCTAAGTCTCTTTACCTTCGTCTTTCAAACATGGAATACACGCATCCTCTAACGGGGGTTGAAGAGATTATTCATAAGCGCAAAGCACAAGCTGATGAGTACTATGAAAGGATTCATCCCGAAGGGATCAGTGATGAGGAAAAGCTTATCCAGAGGCAAGCCCTTGCTGGAATGCTGTGGAGTAAACAAATTTACCTCTATGATGTGAATCTATGGCTTCGTGGAGATGATCCTGAAAGTCCTCCCCCAGACTCAAGAAAAAATATTCGGAACATTCACTGGAAGCACCTTATTTCTAAACGGATTCTATCTATGCCCGACAAGTGGGAATACCCTTGGTTTGCTGCTTGGGATCTTGCCTTTCATTGCATCTCCTTTGCACTTGTTGATATGGACTTTGCGAAGGAGCAACTCTGGTTTCTTCTATTCGACCAATTTCAGCATCCCAATGGACAGGTTCCTGCTTATGAGTGGGAGTTTTCAGACCTTAATCCTCCGGTGCAAGGGTGGGCAGCCCTTCGCCTTTTTCATATGGAGGAGGAAAAGACAGGAAAGCGAGATATTGACTTTCTGAAGAAGTGTTTTCATAAGCTCCTTCTGAATTTCGTATGGTGGGTTAATAAAGTCGATGCTAAAGGAAACAATGTTTTTGAGGGGGGATTCCTTGGGATGGATAACATCACTGTTATCGATAGGAGTCAAGCGATTCCTGGAGGAGGCAAGCTCGAACAATCGGATGGAACAGGATGGATGGGATTCTTTTGTCTCAATCTCATGCGGATGGCACTAGAGCTCTCGAAAAAAGATTCTGTTTATGAAGGAATGGCCGTTAAATTTTACGAGCACTTTGTTTATATTTCCAATGCCTTAGTCAACGCAGAAAATCGTGAAGTCCAAAACTGGGATGAGAAAGATGGCTTTTTTTACGATGTTCTCAGTGGATGTGACACCAATGATCACGTCCGTATTAAGGTTCGCTCGATGGTGGGGTTGGTCCCCCTTTATGCAGTGGATTGTATCACTTCTAAAGATCTTGAAGACTTTAAGGAGTTTGCAGAGAGTTTTAAGTGGTTTTCTAAAAACCGAACCGATCTCTGTAAACACTGCGTGACTCCCATAGAAGAAGAGGGAAAGACCAAATATGTCCTTACCCTTATGGAAATGGATAAGGTAAAAAGAGTGTTGGAAAAAGCATGGGACCCAAAAGAATTCCGTTCTGAATATGGTCTTCGTTCTCTCTCTAAATTTCATGAGGAAAACCCTTATGAACTTTTGGGCAATCGGATTAAATACGAGCCTGCTGAGGCGGAATCAATTCTTATGGGAGGTAACTCAAACTGGCGAGGGCCTCTCTGGTTTCCCACCTCCTTTCTCTTTATCGAGGCCCTCAAAAACCTTCACATGCATACCGGTAATCTCATTAAAATTGATGGGAAAAACCCTCATGAGATGGCGAGTTATTTTGCTCACGCTATGATTAACCTCTTTAAGAAGGGAGCTGATGGCAAGCGCCCTATCTATGGTGATTACGATCTTTTTCAAACGGATCCTCACTTTCAAGATCTCATTCTTTTCTACGAGCACTTTCACGGTGACACTGGTCGCGGTCTGGGTGCTTCTCATCAAACTGGCTGGACGGGTCTAGTTGCTAACCTCATCGACGAATGGTGTAGACGTTAATTCTTCGGCACATTCAAAAAACTTGATTAATTTAAAAAATTATTAATTATATATTGCTCTTTAAGTATCACTTTAGGAGTGTAACGATGACAGATTCAATAGGTGCTGTAGGTGAAGGAAATAACTTGTATGAAACCTTTACTGATACGGCAGAAAGAAAAGAGGAAGGAATACCTGGAGTTGTTTCGAACCTGCATGTAAATAATAGCCAAATATTTTCCAAGCTTAGGCTCTGTCCTCAAAGTTTACACCACATGATGATCGAAGCAAACAAGAGCGCTCCTTTAAACATACAACCTGTTTTATCATAACGTGTTGCAATTCTTCGAAACTCTTTAGGGCGTGTCCCTAAACTTCCTTTTCAGGATTTGGCCCACCTTTCCCCATCTGTATTTGTGTTCGATCTCAACAACCTTACCAAGTTGCTATCAATCTCCACACGTCAACAGATGAGAAAATCTAGGCACAACTCCTTGGAGAGGACTTCAGGGACACACCCTAATGCGTCCAAAGAACCTTTCGACAGCATTTCGTTCTTTATACGTGCGCTTATCATATAGCTAAAATATTTTGTTTTAGTTATAATTTTTTGAATGACATATTCGCTAGATTTTAGAAAAAAAGTTCTATCAATCCGAAGCAAAGAAAAATTAAGCTTTGCCCAAGTAGCAAAACGCTTTGGAGTAAGTGTAAATAGTGTGTTTCTCTGGTCTAAGAGGTTAGAGCCGAGGCGCACTAAAATCAGACCTGCAATAAAGATTGATAGAGAGATCTTGATGGAGGATATCAAGAAATACCCTGATGCCTTCAACTATGAACGAGCACATCGTCTCAAAGTAAGCACTTCAGGCATTCGGTGTGCCATGAAGAGGTTAAGAATTAGCTATAGAATCGAAAATCACATTCAAGCTTTCCCCTGGCTTAAGAGGCCTTTTTAAAGGGATTTTCAGATGTCTGGCTCTCCGAGAGAAGACTGAGTAATGGGGGCAGTTAAGGTTGAGACCTAAGATCGCAATAAGTGACTCGATAAAGCCCTGAAGTTGACGAAGCTTGCAATGAAAAACTGCGCGTATCATCAAGGCACATAGGATGGCGTCATCAGAATAGAATTTTGGCCGACCTCGACTGCCTAAATTTTCGTTGGAATACCACTTCTCTATAACTTCGGGACTAAACCAAAAAGTGATGCTCCCCCTATTTTTCAATGATGTGTTATACTGCTTCCAGTTGCGGATTCGATAGAGATCTCTCTTTTTCGATGGGTTTGAATCTTTCTTATTCGTCATTTTGAGCCTATGGTTTTTCGTTTTCATAAACAAAAAAATTTATAGACTCTCTGACCTTAAGGCAAGAATCACATTTTCTGCAGCTATTTATGTAACAAAGCCCAAAACATAGGAGGTTTTATGGCAACAATAACTCTAGGAAACTGTGCAGTTAATATTTCAAGAGAATTGGTAGTTACATGGGATCAAGAAGAGAGGCTTATTGACACAGCTATTATTAGACTCTATTGAAATGGATGTTAAAAACATTACGTATTGTATTGACCATGATGAGAAGGTAAGCTTAAAGCCCCCTTTCAGAGCGCACTCGAATAAAAAGGCTGGAATGAAGCCTAAACTTGTTCCTTCGATTGTTTTTAAGGAGAAGGGCATCTGGGGTCAAATTGAACAAACAATCAAATCTGAGCTCTTTAAGCAAGCTCAAGACACCCCTAAGAGTGAACAGGAGTGTCTGCAGATGGATTTCATTTACCAGATCTCTAGGGATAATATATGAATTCTATTCAAAGTGATCAGAAACAACTATTTCCTTGGGCTAATCTTAATAATCTAGATTTGACTCTTCCAGGAGGGATTGCTGCAGGAATTACAATTTATAAGACAGAGCAATCTTATTTAAAATTTACTGGATCGAGCAAGTTTTTTCAAAATACTGATCCACAGGAAATAGAAAAAAAACTCTGTAATTTTAAAAACAAAGATTTTTTATTGAAGTTTAAGTTAATAATTTTATTTCCTATTTTTGAAGAAATTGTTTTTCGAGGATTATTTCGTCAAAATCAAATTGATGCAAACATAGTAGATTGCGAAAAAGAAGCGTTACCCTTAAAAGTACAAAGAATTTTTGTTAACTCTGGAATATTTGCAGCTATCCACTGCGATTTTCGTCATTCTTTAATATCGAAGATTAGAATTATTCCTCCTATTTTTTTCTCTGGAGTGATATTTAATGGGCTTATGGAAATCACAGAAAATATTGCTGCTCCAATTCTAGGACACTCTATATCCAATCTTCTTAGTTATAAGAAAATAACAAGAAAAATTACATAAATGATGCAGACCTAAAATTCCCTATCCTCGCCGCAAGCAATGAGGAATTCACAAGTCAAATATTTTTTTCATCCGTTCTGTTCTTCTTTTAGATAATTCCTCGTGATTCCTTGCCATCTGGTTATCAAATAGTTTGGTAGCATTAATAGGTTTATCAGGACTATAAGATTTCCACTCTTCTTTAAGCTTCCTAATTTCTATTTTATCTGATTCCGGCATTATTGGAGAGGTTAAAGCAAAGTCCAAAATACTTTCTGTTTCAACTGTTCGTGGTATATCATGAATGGAACTGTGACCTCTTTCAAATCCTACATAATGGGTTCTACCTTTATCTGGTCCATCTTTAGCAAAGTTTTCAGGATTACCTGGTTTCAAGATTGCTATAAATTGCGATGGATCAATATCTGTCGATACTATTTCTTTTTCATCGAAAGAATCTGTACCATCCTCTATTAAAACTGCAGTACTGAAAGAATTATGTTTTTGTGCAGCAATCACATACACACACTGAAATTTTGCAAAACCCTCTGCAATCTCAGAAGATAATGATTGAGAAACAACTCCTCCAGTACTTCCTGGAATGTCATTTTCTAACCCTGTTATACTCGAATCATTTACATAAGCTTGCTGAAATAAAAGTCCTTGATGCCACGGATGAGTTGAAAATGGTACAGGGTAAAATCCAACAGTCTCTTTTCCTTCTTTATCTCCTCTAAAAGTCGGGATTTTTTCATATTTACCAAAAAAAGGTTGATCAAATTCAATAGCTGCAGGGCCGAACATTAGCTGATTTTTTCGCTGCTCTATTAAAAGCCCCCTAATCATCCTGGAAGCCTGGGAATTTCCACTAGTAAAATCTCGAAAGTTTCGATTAGCAGAGACTTTAAGTTCTTTAAATTTTCTTTCTGCAATTTCATCCACCTTTAAATCAAGACTTTTTGTTACAGCATAGGTTCCTATAGCCATTGTTGCAACTGAAGAACCAACTTTAAATAAAACTTTCATAAAAACCTTATTATTTTAATTCGAATATTTTTTATCAAAAGGATTTAAAAACTGAGCGGCTTGTTTCTGAAATTCGGATGAAAAGTAATAACTTGGATTTTTAAGTCCTTTTTTTTCCAGTTTTTGATTAATTTCTGCTTGAAATTCAGCGCAATAAAAATCCGAAAAGTCCTTTGGTAACCCTTCATAAGGAAGACCATATTCATTTCCTGAAACACGAATTTCATGAAGAGAATGGTCTTCAACAGGAACCATCCATCCTATGCATGCAAGAATCCCTTCTTTTAGTAAATGTGATAGACCCAAATATTTTGACAGGTGCAAGACACCATCGGTTGTTCCTGATGGACCTGTTAACAAGGGAAGACCTCCAAGCGATTCAGCTTCTTTTGCAAAGCTACTATCTGTGGAAAGCTCGTACCATTCTTTTCCAGGCATCCATCGAAGGCTTGGATCTAACGCATCTAATTCATCATCTTTAAACCGATATTCGGTTCCAGTGCGTTTTTCACGGATTGAAATCCCTGGTATTTCACTTACTTTAAATCGTGTCAATCTGTCTGGTTTAAAGGAGGGTGATTTTGAAATGCGACCTTTTTCTTCATGACGAAACTTTTCTACCGCACTGATTTGCTTTAACTTTTTGCGAATACCATCAGAACTAGTCACTAAACCATTATTATTAATTGTGTCTAATTTAAGTGTTTTTTTATCAATTTTAAAACAAGAAAGTTTAGGATTGATTTTATCAATCATTTCCGAGTCAGCCATAATTTTATTCATTAAAAATGAAAAAATCGTTTGATAGACCAATGTCATTCTTTCACGTAAGTTTCCTGAATCCACTACTGATTTAATACTAAGAGCATTCATTCCAACACTCCCGGGATTAATTGAACTATTTCCAAACAACTGAGTGATTCGAATTTTTTCCATAAACTCTTTTGGATAAACTGAACGATCTTTTTCTTCTTGAACTTCATTATAGGCGATCACGATATGATATATTCTTTTGCACAGCTCATTTGCAAAATTGTTGGCACCGAGATGTGTAAATGCTACCTGTCCAGCGGCTCTATCATATTCTGCAATGCTCTTTTGATATGATTGTAAGCATAATTCGAACACCCTTTCTTTATCATCTTCGGAGAGCGCCTTTATAGAATCATCAAAAACAATATGCCCTTTCAGGTAATTAAACTTGTTTGAAGCTAAAAAACCTGCTATTTTTTGATCAGTTTTGCTTGGTGGACTGCTGTCCTGTTGTGGTTCAAAGGATACTAATGAATCCGAATTTGGATGAATATTATTCAATGTTTCTGCCATTCTTTTAATTATTGTTAAATAGGTTTTGTATGATTAATAATGTTTATTATAACAGAATTTTTATTAATAATCAATTAATTACAATTGATGCAAAAGAAATAGATCCATACACGCAATCTTCTTTTGAAGAGCTTATTAATCAAAGAGTTACAAATAGTTGCGACTATTATATATGTAAGGTGGAGCAAAATGAAAAAACATATCTTTTTGATGGTGAAAGCTTTATAGAAAATTATATTCATAACCATCAGATGAAAAATCCAATGACTCGACAAGAGATAAAAGATTTTTATATATATGTTATTTCTTCAAAAGACTCTGATTTTCAATTATATATGAATAAAGACTCTATTTTGAAACCGCCAAATCATCTCCCTTTATTTTGGAATAATCCCAATAGACCAATAGAATCAAGAATTTATTTTTTATTAGAATACGCTAAACAGCTAGAAAATAGTCAGATTGAACTATCCATTCATGCTTACGAGACAGCCTCTAACCTTGGCAGTATTACGTCAAAATTACAGCTAGCTCGTATACATGGACAAAGGGGAAATAAGAACCTAACTATTAAATGGTTGAAGTTAGGTATTGATTCTGAGGAAATTAGTGCTGGTAATGCATTTTGCTGCGGAAAACAATTTGAAATGTATGAAAGAATTGATTTATCTCTAAAAGCTTATGCTGTATCTGCAAAAAAGGGTAATCTACTGGGACTTGCAGAACTAATCAAACTTTCTGAGCAAATGGATGATATTGATAATACACTTGAAATAGAAAAATGGCGACAGCAACTTCCTGAGCCATGGAGAAAATCAAGAATAGAAGACTTTTTTAAGCATCTTACAGAAATCAATAAGGCAGGGAGGTCAAATGTCTTTGATGGTGAAAGGTCAGGAGAGTTTAGATAGTGTCGTTAAGAAATTTTTAATTTGATATACTTTGCTGTCTTATACCAATGCAACAAAGGAATTTTCTATGGGAAAAGCATCGCATTGTCGCCACGATATTTCAGATAAAGTCTGGGAATTGTTAGCTCCTCACCTGCCAGGTCGAAAAGGGGGTTGGGGCGCCGTAGCAAAAGATAACCGTCTGTTCATTAACGCTGTTTTCTGGATTCTTCGAACAGGCTCTCCTTGGAGAGACTTACCGCCTGATTATGGAGATTGGAAAAACACTCACCGTCGCTTTTGTCGTTGGCGGGATGCTGGAATTTGGGAAGCGTTGCTTGAATGTTTAGTGGAAGATCCTGACTATGAATGGCTCATGATAGATGCGAGCCATATTAAGGTGCACCCTCATGCATCGGGAGCTAAAGGCGGTAATCAAGACATGAGTCGGACAAAAGGGGGCTTAACACAAAAATACACTTGGCCGTGGATGCGCATGGTATGCCAGTCCGAATTGTTGTTACGCAAGGTACCACTCATGACAGCACTCAAGCAAGTTTCTTGATCCAAAGTATTTCAGCAGAACATTTGCTCGCCGATAAAGCTTATGATAGTGACGCAATTATATTGCAAGCCGAGAGTCAAGGCATAAATCCAGTCATTCCTCTGAGGTCAAATCGCAAAAAATGGAGAGAATTTGATAAAGAACTATATAAGCTTCGACACCTTGTAGAAAATGCTTTTCTCCAACTAAAACGATGGCGTGGAATAGCCACTCGATATGCCAAAAATACAGCTTCATTCATAGCTGCAGTGCAAATCCGTTGTATCGCTCTTTGGGCTTCTATCTCATGACGATACTATCTAAACCCTATTGAACACAAGTGGGCACAGGCAAAGTCTAAGCGAAGAAAATATCAATGTGGAATAGACGAACTTTTCAAGGAGCACTGCCTACAACTAATTTAAGTAACTTTAGCTATATCCTCTGTCAGCAAGCAAAAAATCATAGTAATCATTTCCTAAAAGAGCTTCTCCCTGAGGGCTCCTGAACTTGCCAGATGGCTAGAAGAAAATATAGATGAAGGATTAACATTTTATCGATACCTCCGAGAACACTGAAAAAAAATACGAACCGCGAATGGAATAGAAAGAGTGAATCAGGAAATTAAGAGGAGGAACCGGGTAGCAGTGCCATTCCCTAACACAGCCTCCGCTGTCCGGCTTGTAACAGTAGTAATAATAGAAATCCACGAAGAGTGGATAACAGGAAGACGATACTTAGATATGGAACCTCTATTGAAAGAGGAATAAGCAGTTGAAAAAGAACGAGAAGAGAAGAAATAATCGAATTTACAGAAAAAGTGTTGCTTTATCAATTATTCTGTGGTAAGCAAAAAAATAGTGCGTTCCTTTAACTCTAAATATCATGTAGGAATTTGAGAACATTATGAGACGTGTTGCAACCTTTTTCATCTGCTTTCTTTTGCTTACTATTGCTGGATATTCCCGGGACGAGGATCCTGTCTGTTTGGCTCCAGCGCAGCTAACACTCTCTCATCATTTTGGTCGAGGTGTGGGTCACAAGGGGTACACCAGCGCAGAGCTCTTCCTTATTCGAAGTAATCACTCAGATGCTATTCCTTATGTTGATGCGCGTTTCCATATGATGGACACCGGACGTTTTGCGTCGAATGTGGGAGCAGGACTGCGATATTTAGTTATGGACGATATACTGTCAATCGGAGGAAATCTCTATTATGATTTTCGCGATTCTGATGAGCTGAATACTCACCAGATCACTCCAGGAATTGAGATCCTTAGCCCCTATGTTGACTTTCGAGTGAATGGATATATACCCGTTGGGGGAACGAAACGATCTGACCCATTAAAGTTTGAGGGTTTTTCAGGGAATCAAATCAACGTGAAGAGAAAGAGTTACTATGCTTTCCCTTCAGTCAACGTAGAGGTGGGGATTCCTACTCCCATGATTCCTGGGACGTATACAGATTTTTACGTTGGGGTGGGGCCTTATTATCTCTTTGGTGCGACGGTTTCAGGGAATAAATATCACAGTAGTTGGGGAGGAAAGTTGCACGTTGTGGCAAATATTACCCAATATGTTGGCCTTGAATTTGAATTGAATCACGACAGCATTTTCAACACGACCTATCAAGGGGTGATTTCAGTCAATATACCTCTTTGGAAATCTTCTGCTTGTCGCACAGGAAAACAAGGGTATGGAAAACGCGCATTCAGAATGAGAACCTTTCGCCCTGTGATGCGCAATGAAATCATTCCGGTGAAGAAAAAGTCACAGGTGAGGCCGCTCAAGGATGGAAATGGAAATATCATTCGAGCGATCTTTGTAAATAACCTTGCAGGATGTCCAGGACTTGGAACGTTTGAGTCTCCCTTTTGCTCTTTTGCATCTGTTCCTAGTGTGCCTGCTATCGTTTATGCATTTCAGGGAACAGGAACTCCAACTCTAGGCTACAGCAATGGATTTGTGATGAGCACGGGCCAGACTCTGCAAGGCTCAGGACTTCCATTAACTGTGAATGGAATTGCAATCCCTTCATTCACATCAGGTGATCCTGTGTTAACTAATGGCGCTGGTCCTACGATTACTCTTGCTTCCAACACTATCGTGCGAGGAATCACCGTCCAGGGATCTGGACAGAATCAAAGTGGTATCTTTGGAGACAATACTGCAAATGTCACCATAGAGCACAATGTGGTGAATGATGCTGCACTTAATGGAATTGAGATTACTGATCATGAAGGAAGTGTAAATATAGCTTATAATATCATCTCTTCTCCAGGGGAAAATGGTGTCTCTCTTGACCAAGCCACTAAGCCAGGTTCTGCTGTAGTTATTCATAACACTATTATGCAGTCTCCAAACTCTGGGATTCTTACTCGCTTAAATCACCCTCAAGCTCGGGCCCTTCTTGCGTACAATAATCTGAGTAAAACAGTTAAACCTGGAGCGGGATTTGATGTGGGAACAGAGGTTATAAGTGGAAAAGTTACAATCTCTCATAATACAATGAATTCAAACCCCCAGTTTTCTATTCATGCTCTTGATGGACATCATGTTATTTCTAATAACACAATTATCAATAGCTCTACTGGTTCATCAGAAGGCATTTCGTATCTAGCTGTGACAGCTGGGGCGCCTAAGGAGGTATATATTTTGAGTAACCAGGTGACAATGAGCAATACTGCTCCTGGTATCCAAGTAAAGAATTTAGATGGTGATTTTGATATTTTTACAGAGATCCGGGGGAATGCTGTGAGTTCAGATCCCGCGGCAGGGATTCTTATCCAAGCGTTTAGCCCGGGAATTATCTGCTCTTCAATTACCAACAATGGGGCTCCCACATTTATTCTAAACGGGACTGCTTCGTCTGTTAGGGTTAAACAATCGCAAGAGTGGTATACCTCCTCAAATTTCGCAACAACGGGCTTCACTGAAAGTGGAGAAGTGATCTTTAGATCGCCTTGCGTTCCTCCTCCATAAAAAAAAGCTCGCCTTCTTATGCAGGAGGTGGGCTTAAAGTATATTGGAGCTAAGCTAATTATTGGCCAATATGAAGCACTTCTAATGCTAAATGAGGGTTTTCGTCCATATATTTTCTAAGGACTGCAGCTGCTTTCAGGAGTTCTTGGCTTGCTGCCTATCGTTTTGATAAAAGGGCTTGCACCTTTTCCTAGGAGTGTTTGAATTTTGTTTACGTTGTCTTCCATAGCTGCTGTGCGTAGCGCAGTTATATAAAGCTTACTGTTTTCAAATCCGAAACGGATGTGTTGTGGAGTAATTGCCATGCCCTTCCTTTGGTAAAATTTAATCACAAAGAAAGTGTGATATAAATCATTTGATTTTATTATAATTAATATTTAGTTTAAATTTTTTACTAAATTAATTTTTTTTAATTGTGATTTAATTTTAGAGAGACTGAGAAAAGAGCCAAGGATTCCTGAACCGAAGATTAGAGGAATTCCCCAAAGAGCCCAGTACCAGGTGTAAAGTCCCTTTTCACCAAAATAGAGGAAACAGAAAAGACCCCAGGAAAAACCGATGATGCTACTGAGGACTGCTCCTGTTGTTGAGGCTTTCTTCCAGTAAAATCCTGCGAGCAGGGCAAAGGAGAGGGCTGCAACGGGAATATTTGCGAGAATAAGTTTATCAAGAATTTTATCAACAAGAGTGTTTCCTAGCACGTAGGATGTTGCGGCAAAGAGCAGGGTTAGGAGAAGTCCTTGTCTGTAGTTTGTGCTGGAGCGGCCAAAGTCTGTAATGACCATTGAGCTCATGGCACTCCATACACCTGCAAGGGTTGTTCCTGAAATCATAAAGAGCGTGGCATAGGCAACCCCTTTGAGCCCCGCAGGAAAATAGAGGTTGATAATCGCGGGGATTACCATGTCTGGAGAAGAAATAACAATGCCACTAGCCTTGAGATAAGCGGTGGAAAGCACCCCCACTCCATAAAAGATGAAGACGAAAATGGCAGCAAGAATCACAGCTGAAAAAGCAACGCTTTTCGATTTAGCAGAGAATATTTTCTGCCCATACCAAGGAGCAAGGATATAGGTGAACATGCTCAGGATCACTAGAGAGATAATAAAGCGGTAGGGGAGAAGGTCTGGAAGGCTCTGGATTTCTGAAGCCCCTGCCTCCCGCTTTGTATAGAAAAGAAAGAGGGGGAATATGAGGCAGATGAGCAGAAAAGACGTTATGTCTGTTCGGATGATAGCGATTAAACCTCCCCGCAGGGTCATCAAAAGGATGACAAGAACGAGGCAACCACTCAGAATCCATCTATTCCACATGGGAAAAACAGGGGAGAAGATCAAAGTCACTGACTTCACATACGTAGCTGTGAATCCCATCATCGATCCGATCAAAAAAATGGATGCGAGTTGAGCAAAAGGTTTTCCATATCGCTCCCTTAATAGGGCTGTTACCGAGGAGGCATTGAGTTCCTTATATTTTTTCGCAACGCTCAATCCATAAAATACGAGTCCAATGAGGAAGATAAGCGGAAGGAAGAGCGCGCGGAAGCCTACAATGTATCCAAGCCCCGCAAAGGCAAAGAGCGTTGCTGTGTTGAGCTCCGTCATAATAAGCGTGCAGGTTAGCCCAAAAAGGCCGCACTTTCTTTCGGCAAAAAGGTAACTTTCTTCCAATTGGATCTTTCTGTTTTTTGCAATGCCAATCATGGCAAACAGGGTAAGAATAGCAATAAAGACCCCAGCGTCGAGGCTCATTCGACTGTCACTGACTTTGCAAGGTTACGGGGCTGATCAATATCAGTTCCTCGCAGCAGCGCAATATAGTAAGCGAAGAGTTGTCCGGCAACGGAGTATAGGATCGAGGCTAAGGGATCAATTGTCTTGGGGATCCACAAGACGTCTTTAGTGATTGTGAGAGCTTCTTCTTTTCCTTTTGGAGCAAAGATCAAGATTTCTCCTCCACGGGCTTTGACCTCCATTAGATTGCTCATCATTTTATCGAAAGTTTGCAGATTTCCACAAAGCCCAACGACAGCAAGCTTTGGATTGACAAGTGCAATTGGTCCATGCTTCATTTCTCCTGCCGGATAGCCGTTGGCATTGAGATAACTGATTTCTTTGAGCTTTAAGGCTGCCTCGAGACTCGTAGGGTACATATAGCGTCGCCCCATAAAGAAAAAGTGCTCAAACTTGGCATACTTTTCGGCAAAGGCTTCAATTTGCGATCCTTGTGCAAGAACCTGAGTAATCTTTGTAGGAAGATGTTTGAGGTCTTTAAGAAACTGTTGCCCCTCTTCTTTGCTCAGATGACGAAGGCGAGCCATGTAAAGGGTGAACAGAGCTAAAACAGTGAGTTGACTCGTAAAAGCTTTTGTCGAGCAGACGCTTACTTCAGGCCCAGCTCTTAGGAACAAGGTTGAGTCGGCTTCTCTCACAAGAGTAGAGTTGTCGACGTTGCAGATGGCAACGACTTTTGCTCCTTTCGCTTTTGCCTCGCGTACAGCAGCAATAGTATCTGCTGTTTCACCTGACTGGCTAAGCGCAATGACAAGGGTATCTTCAGAGATAATGGGGTTGGTATAGCGGAATTCCGAGGCGATTGCAGTCTCTGTGGGAATCCGGGCTAGGTGCTCAAACATGGAGGCTGCGATCGAACCTGCATGCCAAGATGTTCCACATGCTAAGATCAGGACTCTTTTAATCGATTGAAGACGGTGGGGTGAGAGGGTCAGTTCCTCAAACTCAGCCGTGCCAAATTCTTCTCTGCATCGATCTAGCATTGACTGCTGTACGGTCTGCGGTTGCTCGAAGATTTCTTTGAGCATATAGTGATCATAGCCGTTTTTTGAAATAGCCTCTCCTTGGAACTCGACCCGCTTCATTTCTTTGTGGATCTTTTTTCCTTGAGAGCTATAAAGGGTAAAATGGTTATGTTTGAGAACAGCAATTTCATCATCTTTTAAATAGAGGACATCGAGCACTTTCCCATTAAAGGAATTTGCATCTGAGGAGAGGTAGGCCTCGCCATTTGAGGGGTCGATTCCTACAACAAGGGGACTTTCCCTTGAGGCACCAATCATTTCATTGGGATGGTCTTTGTGGATAACGGCAATTGCGAAAGAACCGTGAAGTTCTTTCATCGCTTTTTGAACAGCCTGTCGCAGTGTTCCTTGATAGTGGTGGGAAATAAGTGCAGCAATTACCTCAGTGTCCGTGTCAGAGCTGAAGACTACCCCTTTTGCAATGAGTCTATCACGGATAGCATTGTGATTTTCAATGATTCCATTGTGGACAAGAGCGAGGGTTTCATATTGGTCAAGGTGAGGATGAGCATTTTCTTCATTAGGGATGCCGTGGGTTGCCCATCTGGTATGAGCAATTGTCGTGTTCAGCCTGATTTTTTCACTTGAAACAGCTTTTTGAAGTGCATTGATTTTTCCAGCTCGTTTGCAAGAGCGAATTTTTCCGTCAATAATACCTGCAATTCCCGAGGAATCGTATCCTCGATATTCCAATAACTTAAGACCATCGATGCAAACATCGACGGTACTTTTTTCACTTGTTGAAGACCGGATGTACCCAAAAATTCCACACATGGCATTACTTTAGCGCAAGAGTCCCTTCAAGAGCAAGAAAAAGGGGGAATTCTTTGCGCGCTCTATTTTCCATTTTTGCCTTTCCTCCACTTGATGTTTTTGTCGAGAACCACTCCTCAAGCCGCGTAATGGAAAACCCTGCTTTCACCATCCACTCTGCGTAGGTGGATAAAGGGTTATGATAGGAGAAGGTTTTTTCTGATTTCTCCTTCTTGCTAGGATGCATTTGAATGGGAATC
The DNA here is from genome assembly GCF_963457595.1 of Candidatus Neptunochlamydia sp. REUL1. Classification (GTDB taxonomy): domain Bacteria; phylum Chlamydiota; class Chlamydiia; order Chlamydiales; family Simkaniaceae; genus Neptunichlamydia. Next base: position 143,675 of record NZ_OY735137.1, on the reverse strand, counting down.
TCGAGTGGAGAGAGATAGCGATCCACCCGTCGGTATTGGAGCTTCTTATTCTCATCGACCCCCCAGCTTGATTGTCTTGGAATCCGATAGCAAGGATGATTAAGAATTATGATGAATTTGCCTCCCTCCTTTAGATGGCGCGCTCCATTTTTAACAGCCTCTTCCCCCTTCTCCATATTTTGAAGCGATAGAATCATAAATGCATGGCTAAAATCTTCTTTAGCTATTTTTAAAGGTTTTGTGGCATCTCCAACCTGAAACTTATGGCATGAATATCCCTTGGCTTTTTGAACAAGAGGTTTTGCCAAATCTAGCCCCAGATAGGAGACTTTTTCTGGAAGCTGCCTTGCTAAAATGCCTTGACCACAACCAAGATCTAGTACCGAATCTCCATCGTCGAAAGAAAGCCATTTTTTTAGCGCAGGGAAGATCACTTCTTTGTGGTAGGTATGTCCCCCTTTCGAGACAATGTCATCATACCATTTTCCAACCTGCTTCCAAGATGTATCATTCTTCATGAGACTATTCCATGATTAGAAATATCATATTTTTGGATCTCTATGAAACTCTTACTTATTAAATTAGAGTGAGAAGAGATCCAAAAATCTGCAGAAAAAGACTTGAAAAGAGGGTGTTTGTAATAGTGGGATAGTCTCATAACTGCGGAGTTTACGTTATTGACTTTTATCAAGAAAGAAGTAATCTATGAGCATGTCAGAAAAAAATTTGAATAAGCCACTTCGAGATTTTATTGTTCCTGTGCGGACCACGATTCATGTGGAACATACGGTGGAGGAAGCTCTCCGCTACCTTCGCGATAAACACATCACTGACGAGATTATTTATATTTATGTGGTTGATGAAGAGAGAAAACTCATTGGCGTTGTTCCAACTCGCCGCCTTCTATTAACCGAGCCTCAAACTTCCATTAGAGATTTAATGGGGACGCATCTTATTAGCTTAAGAGGAGACCAAACCCTTCAGGAAGCAATGGAGTTTTTGGAAACCCATCACCTTCTGGCTCTTCCTGTAGTGGATGATAAAAATCATCTTCTTGGAGTCATAGATGTAGGTCTTTACTTAGAAGAAAAAATTGATGTGGCATCTTCTCGACGTCGTTCCGATATTTTTCAAATGATTGGCATGTATGTCGAAGAGGGAAAAAAGCCTAGTCCTTGGCAGGGATATCGATCGCGCATGCCATGGATTTTTTGCAACATGTTTGGAGGTTTTGCTTGCGCTATTATCTCAAGAGTTTTTGAGGTTGTCCTTTCGCAAGTCCTTCTTCTTGCAATGTTTATTCCTCTTGTCCTGACCCTTTCTGAATCGATTTCTATGCAGTCAATGACTCAGAGTATGCAGCTTCTTAAGAAACATAATCGCCGCTGGAGTTATACGATTGGATGCCTTTTGCGTGAGTGGCAAGTCGTTGCTCTTATCGCGATTACTTCGGGAATTATTGTTGGGATTGTTTCACTTCTCTGGGGAAATGGAATCGCTCCTGGGTTCGTCATCATGTTTGGGATTACATGCTCAGTTTATATTACGTCGACGATCGGATCGGCTGTTCCACTAATTCTTCATGCTCGAAAATGGGACCCCCGCGTCGCCGCAGGGCCTGTTGTTCTCATGTTCGCCGACGTCATCACGACGCTTCTCTATCTTTCCCTAGGAACCTGGTGGCTTCTATAGTCGCACCATCCATATTGATCTAGTCCTCATCTTGAAAGGAGATCGGTTCATTCCAGCTGGGCTTTTTAAACAGTAGAATGATGAACGGAGCTGCGCAAAATAGAATCATCCCAAAAACCAAGAATAGCACATAAAATAGGGGACTTCCTGTTTCCAGTTGATCTGGAGGAAAGAATCCAATGAAGATCGCTAAGGCTGAACTGACAAGACCGACTCCGGCAGTTAGCCACATCCCGAATTTCCCCCCCGGGATTTTATAGGCCCGATGGACATCGGGCCTTTTATAGCGAAGCCGTATTCCTGCTGCAAACATAATGACATACATCAAAAGGTACAGTTGCGATGTTAGCGCTAGCAAGATCCAAAATGAGCTGTTTACGTTAGGCATAAGCAAGAAAACTATCCCTAGGACTGAAACAATAACTCCTTGAAAAACGAGCATTCCAACAGGCATATTGTGCTTGTTGATCTTGTGCAGAATCGGAGGGAAATCCCCATCTTGCGCTGCGGCAAGAAGTCCTTTACTTGGTCCAGCTGTCCACGTGCTCATTGCGCCAAGCGCTCCAAAGGCTACCATGAAGGCTATAACGGGTACAGCCCAACCTAGATTATAAGATCTAAGAAAAAAGGCAATCGCTTCTATTCCCCCAGAAACCAGGCTTATTTTCTTCTCTGGAATCACAATGGCTATTGCCAAAGTCCCTAAAATAGAGAGGATAATGATGATCGATGCTGAGAGCAGGATTGCTCTTGGAAAGTTCTTTTGAGGATTTTTTACATCCTTAGCATGGACTGCAGACATCTCCATCCCTGCAAAGCCAAGCAAGACTCCCGCTAAAAGTGCCAGCTGTTTTGGACTCGACAGATCAGGGAAAAAGGTATCCCAATTAAAGGCGATGTGGGAGGGTTTACCTGATCCGACCCAGGCAATTCCGAGTCCAATGATGACCACTCCAGGAATAATTGTTCCTAAAATCACACCTAGCGTACTGATCCAACCCGACATTTTCATTCCGAGCAAATTGAGGAGAGTTGCTCCCCAGAAGGTACCAAAAATAACGCAGAACATATATAGGGTATTGTCTGCTAAAGAAGGATCAAAACTAAATGCAATCGTTCCTGCAATAAAGGACAAAATTGTGGGATACCAGACGACGTTTTCAATCCACAGGAGCCAACCAGCTAAGAACCCCCAGCGGTGACCAAAAGCCTCTCGTACCCAAACATAGACTCCTCCACGCTCGGGCCATCCTGTTGCTAGCTCTGCAGAAACAAGAGAGACAGGGATAAAAAAGAGGACGATTGAAACAATGAAGTAAAATAGAGAGGAAAAACCATAGACAGCTGTGAGTGGCCAGTTTTTGATGCTACAAATGGCTGCAATATTGATCATAGCAAGAAAGAAAATGTTGAGTGTTCTTCCAGAGCTTTTCGTCATGACAATTTTTCTTTATAGATATTCAAAGGTCCCTTATAACACAGTTCATATGATCTTGAAAATGAAAACTGTTATTTTTGCGCTACTTTTTCCCCTTATGGCGTTATTTGGGGATATTCAAAAATCCATTGAAGAGCGAGTAGAAGTCTACCACAGTGAGCATGCGATTACAGGAATGGCTGTTATGTCAATTGGTCGGGACAACCATCAAAAATTTCAGCAAATCGTTACGAAAGGAAAAGTCTCTTTAAAATCTCCTATTCCTACTAATGCCTTCACTGAGTTTCGCATAGGCCCTTTAACCCAAATCGTAACGGCTGGGACCCTTGCTTATTTTGTCCAAGAAGGGCAGGTGAGTCTTAACGATCCTATTTCTAAATTTCTTCCGAAGTCGATGACGCTTCCTAACTACAAAGGAAAAGAAATAACTCTTGGTGATCTTGCGACTCATACTTCAGGCTTTCCTGATATGCCCTACTCCCTCACCAGTCGCTCCAGTTTTAGCATCAGTCAAATGTATCGATTCCTCTCTAAGTATGAGCTTCCGAGGGAACCTGGTTCTAAGTATGAATACTCCAATTTTGGCTATGCCTTTTTAGCGAATATTCTCTCTCGGATTGCCAAAAGGTCTTATCCTGAACTGGCCGCTCAGCTCATCATGCATCCATTAGGGATTAACGATACGGTCTTTACTCTTTCTACTGAGCAAAGAAAGCGACTCGCTACGGGCTACGAAAATGGTCGGGGAATATCCCCTCTTCAAAGTGAAAAAATTTACTCGGTGTTTATTGGCTCAGGAGGGCTTTATTCCACTCCGAAGGATATGCTGACCTTTCTCTCTTTTAATTTGGGAAAAGAGAAAACGAGTCTCAATGCGATCCTTCCTCTCATGCAAACCCCCTACCATTCATTCAAAGGTTTTGACATGGGCCTTGGTTGGAAAATCAGCTCTTTCCCAAATGCCCAAGCGAATTTCTACCATCTAAGTGGAACGCTCTTTGGGTTCGGAATGTTTATGGGTTTTATTCCTGATCATGATATCGGGGTGATTGTCTTAACAAATCAAGGAGATCATGACCCAACCCAACTTGGAGAAGAAATCCTTAAAATTATGAGTGGTTTATGAACGCACCTGTAAAAGTTTTCATCACACGAAAAATCCCTGATGTAGCGGAGAAGCTTTTCAAGGAGCATTTTAATGTTTCTTGTCACGATGAAAATAATGTTCTTTCAAAGGAAAAGTAGATCGAGGTAGTAAAAACCTAAGATGGGATTCTTTCTACTATGCCTGACCGTTATCTCTGCCCTTGATGTGACTGACCCCGAGCCTTTGCCCGGAAATCATCCCCTTACAAAGGCTCCAAACTGTCTCCTCGCTCCTCATGTTGGCACGGCAACCATTGACTACCGCGCTAGTTCAGCGCGCGCAGCAGAGAAGATTCTAGAGGCTTTAAGGTAAGAAGTTTAGGGAGGTTTCGCTTTTGGAGCTTTAAAAAAAAGTTAATCGTAAACTCTTTATTTTATTTTGGTTAAATTAGGGTTGATTTTGAATTGTTTTCAGAATTAAAATTAAATAACCTTAGTAAATATTCCTATAAGTTCTTCTATTAAAAAAATTTGACACTTTTCCCATAGAGAAGGTATTATTAGCGCATGACAGTCGTGTGGACCTTTCTTCTTCTTATAGCTCTTCCTTCCCTCTGTGTGCGTTTTTCAATTTTGCACAGAAATCAGCCTGCCCGAGTAGCGCTTTTCCTTTCTTATTTTACAGGGGTTTGTCAAGACCTCTTTGTCGCGTTTCAACAGCTCTTTTTATTGGTTTTATTTCAGTCAATTCTTCCCATAGACTCGGCATATTTATTTTGGATTTTTGTTGTTTGCTCATCTTTGCTTCAAATGCATCTTATTTCTGATGCGTTTTTGCATCGAAAGACGGCAATTCGAATGGAGATATCTTTCTTTTCTCTTTTTAATGATGCACGGTGCTTTTGGGATTCTGCAAAGGAAAAGAAGGTGTGGCGCTTTCTTCCGGGAGCCTTGGTTTTCCTTTTGTTGCCTGTTTATGCCTATTGGCATTGTTGGGGGGATTTGCAAAACCTTACTTTTGAAGTGGAATGGCTTAGACTTGGGGGTGCTTTGACACTTTTTGCGATCTTAGGACACTCCTTTCTTCCAAAAAAAATGGCCTATGCAACCGACCATATTGTTTTTCAGCATGAAGTGTGGTTTGTCAGAAAGTTGTTCAGGTTTATAAAGCGAAAAAATGACAGGACCGATTTGAGTTATTTGGCAAGGGCACGGTTTCATAATGAGAATGAAAAGATGCATGTCCCATCTTCTGAATACCCACTGTTTAAGTATACGCAGGGTTTCAGTGGAAAGAAAGCCTTCGACATGAAAGTAGATGGAGATGAGCGTCCTCATGTGATTTTTCTTTTTTTAGAGTCGTTTCGTTCTCATAATGTGGGCATACTCGGTGCAGAAAGAGGCGTCACGCCTCATTTTGACCGTCTCTCAAAGAAAGGGGTTCTATTCACGGATTTTTATGCTAACTCTGTGAGAACCTCTCGCTCGGTTGTTTCTTCATTATTTGGAATTCCTTCCGATGTTGATGGATCTGAAGCGGCAGCACAAGCAAAAGCCCCCTTTATTGGGATCCCTCAACTCATGCAAGAAGCGGGATATCAAACAAGCTACCTTCATAATGGTCCCATAGAATTTGAAAAGCAGGACGCCTTTTTTGATTTGCATGGATACGATGCAATTCATGGGAGAGATACAATGATGAAGTCTTTTCCAAAAGCGCACAACTCAAGCTGGGGACTTCCGGATGAATGTCTGATGCATTATGCATCAGATTTTTTGGATGAGCGGCAAGGAGCGCCCCAATTTTTAACACTCTTTTCGATTACGAATCATCACCCCTGGAACCTTCCAACCCATTATCAACCTCCAGCCTTCCCTCCTGAAATTTCTCGGATCTACCGAAAATACCTCAATACATTTCACTATAGCGATGCGTGTTTAGGCTTGCTTGTTGAATTGCTTGAGGAAAAAGGACTCTTGGAAAATACGCTTCTTTTTGTCCTGGGAGATCATGGGTATCCGATGGGAGAGCATAACAATTTTGTAGAACAGAGATACCTTTATGAGGAGAATATTCGAGTCCCCTTAATGGTTTATGGAAAAGGAAGGATTCTTGAGCCAAAAAGGATTACAGCCCCATGTAGTCAGCTTGACTTGCTGCCCACTGTGATGGATGTCTTAGGACTCCATGGCTTTAATTTATCGATTGGAAACTCTCTTATGAGAGAATGTGGAGAGCGTCCGATTTTCTTTCATAACCCCTATGTATTTAAGAACTTTGGATGCCGCGTAGGGAAATACAAGTTTATCTACACAAGGATTTCTCAGGAACTTGAGCTCTATAATTTGGAAAAGGATCCTGGTGAAAAAGAGAATATCGCTCCAGAGAACCCTGAGCTAGCTCGTCAGTTTTTACAAAGTGTCAAAGATTATGAGCGTTTATTCCATCGTCTATACGCCGAAAAACGGATTGTTCCTGATGAAAATGCTGTGCTTTCTACAAGCACTCTCGAATGTAATCTTTCCGAGCCTGCTTGAATTCGACTTTGTACGTTTTTTGACTGAATCTCCCCGGTGATTCTATGGAAGCAATGGAGATCTGCTGGCCAAAAACGTATAAAGTCGAGCTGAAGTGTTCTTCTTCAATCTACATCTTTCAGAGGGTTGTACTTTTACCGAAGCTTCGCTACACTGAAGTTTTAAGTTACTGGAGTCAGAATCTTGGCGAAAGCGAAACCAAAACGAGAACAGTGGAAATCCCGCTTGGGATTTATTTGGGCGGCAGTTGGATCAGCAATTGGGCTTGGGAGCATTTGGCGTTTTCCCTATGTTGTTGGTGAAAATGGGGGAGCGACGTTTGTTCTTCTCTATTTGATATGTCTATTGCTCGTTGGGTTTCCCGCCCTTATTTCAGAAATATTGATTGGAAGGAAAGCTCAGCTTAACCCCTCAGGATCGTTTAAGCAGATCGGAAAGCATAAAGGGTGGCAAGGGGCCGGAAAGATGACGATTCTTACGGGGTTTTTGGTCAGCTCCTTTTATGCAGTGATTGCCGGATGGACGTTGGGATACTTTATCCAAGCGATCTTAGGTCAGCTCACTCATTTTGCATCTGCAATTGAGGCGACCCATCATTTCCAACACTTTAGCATTTCTCCTCTTTGGGGAATCGGTTCTTTAGTGGGCTTTTTGATTCTTTCCTTTCTCATTCTGTACACGGGAGTACAGCAGGGGATTGAAGCGGGAAACAAGGTAATAATGCCTCTTCTTCTCTTTGTATTGGTTTTCCTGGCGATTAAGGGATTAATGACCCCAGGAGGCGCGGAGGGAGTGGCATTTGTTTTTAAGCCAAATTGGGCTGAAATTACGCCGAAAGCCATTTTACTTGCACTGGGTCAAGCCTTCTTTTCCCTTAGCTTAGGCCAAGGAACAATGGTGACTTATGGAAGTTATTTAGGAAAAAAAGAGAATGTTCCTGGGACCTGTCTTCCCATCACATTGTTTGGAATTTGCATTAGTCTACTTGCGGGAATTGCGATTTTTACCATTGTTTTTTCGGCGGGACTATCGCCATCATCGGGTGAGAGTTTAATGTTTCAAACATTGCCGATCATTTTTTCTCAGATCTCTGGAGGCTATTTCATGTGTCTCTTCTTTTTCTTATTACTAGTTTTGGCAGCTCTAACCTCGCAGATTTCAGCGATGGAACCTTTAATTGCCTACTTTATCGATACGAAAAAATGGAAGCGGCACAGGGCTGTTTTGACGACAACGATTGCGGTATTTATTGTTGCTCTCCCTTGTGTATTATCTTTTGGGCCTTGGAAGGAGCTCACGCTGTTTGGGAAGAATTTTTTCAACCTTCTTCTCTTTTTATGCCTGAACATCTTAATCCCTCTTGGGGCGCTTGCTGCAGTGATCTTAGTGGGATGGAGATGGAGCTTTAGAAGTGCCTATCCTCATTTAAAAGAGGGAGCAGAAGGGCTTTTTAAAAATTATCCCTCACTGAGATCGTACTTTGGGATTAGCATCAAGTACATCGCTCCCTTAGTTATTGTTATTGTAATGTTGGATGCTCTTGGAGTCTTTTAACTGGTGGAGGATCCATGATACTTGCTCAAGCTATTCCTCCTTTATTTGCCCGCTTAGTAGTCCGTCGAAACTTCTCATTTTTTGGAATTTTGTAAGACCTTTTTGTTGGGTTTCAACTAGCTTTTTTAGGTCCTGTTGCACCTTTAATTCAGCTCCTGATTCTATGTGATGCCCTCCTATACAAGGAACTAGGGTGCCGTCTTGATTGGAAAGCCGTTTCTTTTTTAAAAGATGCAAAGGATTTTCGAGATTCAGCAAAAGCTATAAGTATTTGGAAGGTTCTTCCCCTTTTTCTTATTGTTGCAGTTGTTCCGGTTTTTTTTAATGCTATGTCCTATTGGGTTCTTGCAGAGATTCCTCTGTGGTTTCCCCCTAAAGATTCACTGGTTTTGCTTTGGAAAAAAAACCTTTTCTTTCGCTCTAATCAAAAAACAGAAAAGAAATTTCCTTTCCTTTGTCCAAAAGGAGATTATCCGTCCAACCGAAATCTATCAGTCCCTTTCTGAGGATTATCCTCTATATCGCTATACCAAAGGATTTAGGGGCGAAAAAATTGCTCATGTTGATGGAAGAGGAAAACCCCATGTGATTTTTCTTTTTTTTGAATCACTGAGAGCAAAAGATCTCTACCGCCTTCCTAACTTGAGCGCACTTTCTAAGGAGTGTTATACTTTTCCCAATTTCTACTCAAATTCCGTTTTGACCTTCCGCACTTTTTTTACATCCCTCTATGGTCTTCCCTACGAACTCGGAATTTCTGGCGGCCTCGATCGGGAGTTGGATATCTATGGTCTTTTAGATATTCTCAAAAGAGAGGGGTATGAGCGTAATTTTTTACTGGAGCAACCTGGTCTTTAAATGGAATTGGTCCCTTTCTTTCGAAATATGGAGGGATCGTGTCCTTGACCGTAAACAGCTTTTAGAACACTATGGGAAAGTCGATCAAAGTTCGTGGGGCATTGCAGATGAATATCTGTTAGACTTTGCTGCAAGTCATCTAGAGCAGCATAAGGATATACCTCAGTTCTACTCTTTATTGACAATCTCGTCTCACCATCCTTGGAATGTTCCCAAAAGCTATTTGACCTACTTTTGAAGAGGAGGAAGGGGAGTATACCCCCAAATACCTGCAAATCCTTCACTACACCGACCATTGCATTGGAACATTTATCAAGCAGCTTAAGAAACGGAACCTTTCAAAAGATGTCCTTCTCTGGTATCAGTAGACCTTGATCACCGCTAACTGTTTAGAATCCCTCCCAGAATCCTTCCATGAATTGAATTTGGCTGGGACAGACGTGTTTTTCAATCGTCCCATAAAAGGCTTGGAGATATTAAACTTAGAAAAGACTTCCATTTCGGTGGTTGTTTTATCCAACCTTCCTTTCTTATGTCCCCACCTTTTAACCTTATCTATTTCTTAACCAATGTTTAATGGGTCCGTGATTCGGAAAGCAATAGATTCACTTCCTCTATATCGTTTATCGATCAACGAATGTGATCAAATGAGCAATGAAGAGGCAGATAAGCTTTTTACTCCCCATCCTCATCTTCGGTTTTTATTTTTGGAAAGGTGTCATCAATTAACGGATGCTCTTTTTCAAGGAATAAAAGACATTTCTCTTCGTCACTTGACACTTCAGGGGGCACATTTTTTAACAGATGAGGGGCTCATAGCTTTGCTTGAACTTCCTCTTTATTCTTTGGAAATTCAGGGGTGTCCTAACTTGACTGATCGGGGGATTTATGCGGTTGAAAGGCACCAGTCAAAATTCTCAAAACTTAAGATTGAATAGTCTAGTACGTGATCACTGCTGAGATAACGCCGCTATAAAACTGGGATGCATTTTTCCCGGCAGGAGTAAACCATGCTCCTCCAATCAATCCAAAAGACTCACTGTAGTTATACTCAACGGCAGGAGCGAAGCTGATTTGATGAGAGGTTGGGCTTCCAACGGGGTTGTTTCCCTTTGTTCCAGAAAAATGATCAGGAGTGATTAGGGTATAAACAGTATCGAAGGCGAATCCCCAATTGCGAGTGATGGTGTATTCACCAGAAAGATAGAAGGTATAGGTTTTCCCAGGGGTGACATTTCCGTCGGTAGCAGGAGATCCTCCATAGGCATTAAGGCCGGTAACGTGGACATTTGAGGCGAAGAGAATACTTGAAATAGACCAATGCAGGGAGAAATAATGTTCTGCAGCCATTTCAAAAGTCTTCTGAAAATCGAATGAAATTCCGGACTGGAAGGAACCTTTTCCAGAGCTATCTGTTCCATGTTTTTTAGGGTTAAGTTTGTCGTATTGTCCAAAGGGAAAGATTTGCTGCAAGCTGATACGGAGATCTGGAGTCCAGGTTCCCTTCGATTCTCTGAGGGCTTGGAAGCCTAGAAAAAGGGGAGTGTCATTTATACGGATAGATGATGAGCCTTCACTGGTCTGATAAACAAAAGAAGGGGTTGTCCCTAGGTCTATGAAAGAGGCAATGCCATAAGTGATATCTATCAGGGGCTGGATTGCCCATATGTTTGGGGTGTTTTTTCGATTCCAGTTGTTGTCGAAGCTTCCAAAAGTATTTGTGACGAAGAGGTAGGGCTGCCAACTCACCTCCCTGAGCTTATTGCAGCTCGCGCTAGGGACCAGAAGAGGGCCTGTGAACCAATGGGAAGTCCAAGCTTCGTGATGAGGAGCCTTGGAAAAAAGGAGAAGGGGGAGGAGGAGAAAGAGGGCATATTTACTCATAGTTCTAGTTATTTAACAAAAATATGAATTTTCATGCATTGTTTGTAGCCGAAAATTACACAAGAGTTTAGTATGAGGAAAAATATTTTCCTCCATGAGGATTTGGGATGTATCGGTTAGTCTTTCTTTTTTCGCTCTTTTTTATGTCATTTGCCTTCGCGCAAAAAAAAGTTGAGGAAATTCGCATCCTGAATCTCCTGCCATATTTTGTACAACCTCCCATGGTTGAACCGTACCTTCCTGATGATTTTTTGCTTGGAAATCAAGATGATGACCCCTATTTTTCAAAGGGGTATCATTGGGGAAGTCAAAGGACTTTAGATGACTATTTTGAAGACGGAGGAAATTTAAAGGGGTGTTTGATTCGAGCCCAGGTATCTTCAACCGTGAAGCAAATAGGGCATGATCGCTTTTCTAACGATGGGAATACCCAAGCTTTGACTGCTGCTGGATTCACAGAGATTAAGGTTAACAAAGGAAGGTGGGGGATTTTCCCCTATCGAGAACTACTTGCAAAGGGCCCCAAAGGAAGACGCTATTTTCAGATGTGGGTTGGTCTGAATACTAATGAAGGTGCAACCCTGTATTTTCAGTTTATCTATCCTGAATATCTTAATGAACCGACTCAAACACAAAAGTCTACTTGGTCAAATTTTGTAAAAAAAACCGATCTCATGTGCTTAAGTGATCTCATGGTCGCGCGTGCGCGGATGATTGCTCCCGATTTTTCTATGGAAGGGAAGTTAGAATCAGGGATTGGTCTTCGAGTAGAGAAGCGTCGGTGGGATCAAAAGCTACTGATTCTAACTGAGAATGCTCAAAGCTTTTCTGTCCTCCATACACAAGAAAAAAATTTCTTTACTGATTTTTTACTATGCCAGCCATATATTGAAATTGAGGCTCTTTTGGGTCTGAATGAGGGAGAAATAACACAGGAAAAGTTGAGAGTTTCTTATCAGGTTGTTGACAGCTTTTCATTTGACTCTAAAATGCTCCAAATCAATCGCTTCAGCGAAGACGGCTATGTCCTCCTTTTTCATTGGTAATATCTTTACAAATCTTTAATGTACACTCCACCTTTAAATGATAAGGAGAGTACAAGATGAGTGTTGACGCAGTTGGAGAAGGTTTCACAGTTCCTGAACATGAGGAATTCGAGATTCATCCCGAAGAGCATTATTTTTCTAAAACATTTACCGTTCTCAAAGGAAATTGGCCCGTAGCAGTCATTTTAACAAATCGGTTTTCTTATAGTTTTTTCCGGTTTTTTGATTTGAGGATGCATTTTACTGTTACAGATAGCAAGACCGGTGAAGAAGTTGCTCATGCTATTAAAAATTATGGGTTTACTCCAAGAGGCGTTTGGTATGGCTCTTTGCTAGGGTTATTTCGTCCTCATACTCTTACAGACTTTGACCTTTATGACAAAGAGGGTACTTATATCGGGTGTATCGATGGTCGGGTTCTAGATATCAGTAAAGCGCTATTTGATTTTCAAGATTCAAAAGGGAATGTAACTGCATATGCAAGGCAAGAAAACACCCAGCTTATCATCAACGATGCTAAGAAAAACTCTCCTGTAGGCTTTCTGAAGAGGCATTTTGAGGTTGGGACAGAGGACACATGGAAAATGGAGCTGATATCTAAGCTTGATAGCCGTATTGCCCTTCCCTATTGCAGAGGTACAAGATGCTTTTAACTTCTTTTTATTAGTGCTTATCCGGGCTATTATCAGGCGTATAATCAGAATTTTGTAGATACCAAAGAAGCTGTCGCAAAAATCCAACAGCTTGCAAAAATGCTCCATACAAGGAATTGAAAGGGGGTGAGATTTCCTCCTTGCCAGGAAGTCTTAGAAGGGGAGATGGAGAGACACAAGTGGTCCGAATTCTGCCGACATGGATGACTAGGGAAACTCTGCCAGGGATCTTCAACAAGGAAGATGATGATTACATTATTGTTGAACTGCAAGGGGGGAATCTTATGACAAAACTCGCAAAATTTTTAACAGGATGGTGGAATAAATGAAAGACTATTGGGGTTATCATTTAATTTTAGATTGTTCGGAATGCGATACTGACAGCATAAAGAATCGAGAAAATCTCGAACAATTTGTCAAAATACTAGTGAAGCGGATTCATATGAAGGCTTTTGGCGAGCCGACTTTGGAGCATTTTGCTACTCACGATCCTATGGCAGCAGGATACTCCTTAGTGCAACTCATTGAAACGAGTTCAATTACTGGTCATTTTGTCGATGCAAATGGGGATGCTTATCTGGATATTTTTTCTTGCAAGCCATTCAAGATTGAACTAGCAAGGGAGGTTGTTCAGTAATACCTAAATCCTAACAAAATCAAAGTCACATATCTTACGCGGCAAGCGTAGAGGGTTTAGGCTGGTGTAGGCTCTACAGTAGGAGGTTCGGGCTTCTTTTCTGTTGCAGCAAGGGCTGCTTCTTTTTCTGTGAGCTCTTTATTGAGGTGTCTTACAGAATAGCTCCAATAGAGGCTGGCGCCAAGAACGATTGGGATTAAGTAAGGGGTAATAAATAGGACAGAGCTGGTTCCAATAACATGCATTAGCCCAACTTGCAGCCAGGAAGAACTGGACTTTCCAAGGCGGGATCCGACCATATCAATAGCAGCCTTACCCTTCACTTTTGATTCTTGATCAAGAGGGATGTAAGCCATCTCCTTTGTCGAATCGAAGAAGGAATACTTGACGACCTTACTTGCCACATTTTGGAAAGCTCCCACAAGAACAAGAAGGGCTAATGGCGTTGTCCCAAAAATGGCTGCAATAGGGCCAAGAGAGTCTTTGAAATAAGAGAGGGCAAAAAAAATGGCACCAGTTGTGCCAACGATAATAGGGGTAATTTGTGCACTAAAGTGCCAACCAAACCGTCGGAGGAAACTCCCTCCAAGGAAGAGAACGGTAATCAGTGCAACAACGCCAACAATCGTTGTTACCTTAGAGATAAAAGCCATATAATCTCCTGTCTCAGGGAACAGGGAATGGACATGGGCTTTCCAGGTCACTTCTACCATGTTTATGGTGAGTGCACACCCAATAACTAGGACGGCGATACATAAGAGGTATTTAGAAGAAAAGATATGCTTAATGCTCTTTCCTAAGGTCAGCTTTGTTTTTTCATTAAGGGTATGCTTAGTCACTGAAGGGTCAAAATAGCGTTTATCGGAGAGGACATATTTGTTCATCCACCAGTAAAGGGTGATGATACCAATGCCTGCGATTAGAACATAGGAAAGGAGTGATTGGAGAGTTGATGTAAAGTCTCCCGATGAGAACTTCATGACATAATGGAGAACTAGAGGGCCTGCCACAACCGTTGCCAAGTCTCCTGCTGCGATAAAGAGTGTATAGGTTCTTTTAGCTTCTTTAACCCGACAGATATGGTTCGCAAATCCCCAGTAGAGGATGAAAATTACGACTTGAGCCCAAAGCTCTGCAGTAATAAAGAAAAGAGAGTGAATCCAATTTCTGTAGACAGCAATCCAATGGGTGTATTTTTCTCCAAGTTTCATCGTGAGCCAATCTGAGCTGGCATGGGGGCTGAGGGCTTCAGCATTTGGAAATAGGACAAACCCATACAAAAAGATGATAATGAGAAAGAAGGTAATGATCGAGTAGAATAGAGTCGAGCGCTTATATTGATTACTTAGTTTAGAGTAGGCCACAGCGCAAAGAAGTGATAGTGGAAAAACGAGCCAGCCCTTAAGGACAGGGATGACCTCTGCTCCGGATTGACTTGCTGTGACAACAAGGCTATCCTTCATACAGGTAAGTGTTGCATAAACAATAGAAGCTAAAAACTTGAGAAGGAGGAGAGGAAGGACCTTTTTAAGTTCAAAACGTTGAACCGGCCAGATTTTTTTTATCCAAGAACTATTTGAGTCTACTTCAGATGATTCCATATCTGCCATTTTAGCGGCATATTGTATCAAATCATGATCAAAATGCAAGCAAAAAAAAACCTCGAGGAAAACCTCGAGGTTTCAGATCTACTTCAAAGAAGTGATTTACACTTCTTCTTTTTGGTCCATTCCAAGAAAAGTTTGATTTTCTTGGCGATCGTCCTGAGTTAAATCTTTAATCACATTTTCTTGAAGAGCTAAGCGCTGAGCCTCTCCAGTAAATCGGTCTTTGAATTCGTTAAGTTGAGTAACTTCGTCTCTATCGTCTTTAAGAGAAATACTCTTTTGAGAAGTCAGTTCACTCAAGATATAATTTGCTTTTGCAAGGCGCATTTTTTTCTTTTTAGAATTCTCGTATTCGACTTTTCCAAATTTTTCTGGATGCTTAAGGTATAGAATACGGAGGAAATTTTCCGCTCTAGCCGCAATCTTTTTTTCGGCCCAAATTCGAAATACAGCCACACTAGACTTTAGCATCTTATTTTCAAAGTTTTCAGTAAGTCCATAAGGCTTAAGCATGATTCCAAGCTCGAGCATCATTTGAGTGTCGCTGAGATCAAATATAATCATCTTGCGATTAATGTTTGTATAGCGGATTTCTTCATCTCGACGCTCAGAAGACTGAACTGTCTGAAACTCGATTCTTTTTGATAATTTCTCAGAAGTGAAGATTTTTTCATCTAATAACATTTTTACCTCTTTTTAATATATTGTTTAATATTAACTATATTATTACAATTATCTTTATTGTTGTCTAATAAAATATTAACAATAGCAAATGTCTTATTTTAAGTGAGGTGAGTTCTGTAACCCTAATAAATTAGAGTTTGGAGTGCTAACTATTAAACCTAGTAAATTGTTTATCTTTAATAGTAAATAGGTTGTATGTTTAGCAGTATAAAAAAAGCGACTGAAGGACTCAGTCGCTATAAGTGTTTAATAAAGAATGGATTAAGCTATAAGCTCTTTAACAGCTGCTTCCTGTCGTCTAAGCCTTGCTTCCTCTTCTTTAAATTTACTTCTAAATGACTCAAGCTCAGATAGAAAATCTTCCTTGTCGTCCTTAAGAGAAATCGTTTTCTGATTAACTTGCTCGCTAATAATCATAATTCCTTGGATAATGAGCATCCTAGTCTTCCTGTTACTAGAAAGATCAACAGAAGCGAATTTTTCGGGGTGTTTTAGGTAGAGAGACCTAAGGAAGCTAACGCCTCTTTTTGCGAGTTTTTTCTCTGCTAGAACACGAAGAAAAGAGAATCTAGATCCCGAAAGAACATTTACTAGGTATTACTTAAGGCCGTAAGGCTTAATTAGTTTGCCAATCTTCAGCATTGTGACTAGGTCACCTAAGTCAAAACGAATCTATTTGCGGTTGATGTCCTTGTAGCGCACTTCTTCTTCTGTTTGTTCGCTAGACTGAATGGTTAGAAATTCAACCATTGCTCCAAGGTCCTTAGATTTAAGTATTTTTTCCTCAAACCCCATGATATTCCCCCAATGTTTTATGTTATTTTTAAATAGTTAACATGTAATGTTATATAATAAAATATAATTTACCCCCAACAGGAAAATAGTAATTGTTTTTTGCATAATTCAATGGCGAGTGCCAGCTCTCAAAACGATTCAGAAGCTTTTAAGGCCAAAACTTAGCACTCTCTAAATTGAATTAGCACTTGATCGATTTCTCTGTCAGAGTATACATTAGGTCCCATGTCAGACATTCTCGACGAACTACTCATCCAGGCATCAGATGCCACACAGCAGCCACCAGCCCCTGAGGGAGGGATTCTAAGGCAATGGGTCCCAGGTTGGATTAGGTACCCAGTAAAATGCTTTCTAGCCCCCTTTGTTGCAATGGACTGTCACATACAACGCTTTGCTAGAAAGCTTATTCGCCCCCCTTTCAAGCAAGAAGGAGGATGCAAGAAAAGGGGAAACTGCTGCCACTATGTTCTGATCCGTTATTCTCCTTCCCTTATTGGTCGCTTCTTTTTCTTCTGGTATACTCAGTTTCTGGGATTCTACCCTCGTCTTAAAGAACCCCAAAAATATGAAGGAAAACTGATGCACGTGATGGGGTGCCGCTACCTCAAAAAAGATGGCTCTTGTGGTCAATACCGTCTGCGTCCCCTTGTTTGTCGCCAGTGGCCGATGATCGAACATTTTGGATATCCCAGGATTCTTAAGGGATGTGGTTATCGATCAAATCCTCCTTACCCTCCTGAAACTCCCGATAATCTCGAAGGTGGGGATCCTCGTCTCAAAGTTATTCAATAATGCGAGAAAGTTTCGGAGGATACTCTAGGGCGTGCCCTAGTCTCTCTTTCTAACGAGATAAGAGTCATTGAGTAAAAAAAATGATTCAACTAATATGCTCTGTTCGAAACCTACAAAAAGGCGAAAGGAATTATGACATTCAAACAACCTGATCTCCCCTATGACTTAAAAGCACTGGCTCCCTTTGTTTCTGAAGAACAAATGGACTACCATTATAACAAGCATCATGCTGCATATTTCAAGAAGTTGAATGGTCTTGTAGAAGGAAAGCCAGAGGGTGATAAAGATCTAGATATCGTCGTCAAAGAATCAACTGGAGGCGTTTTTAATAATGCTGCTCAAGCATGGAATCATACTTTTTTCTGGAGCTGCATGTCTCCTAATGGTGGTGGAAAGCCGAGTGGAGAGATGCTTAGTGCCATTGAAAGAGACTTCGGGAGTCTGGAGACATTCATGAAAAAATTTTCCGATAGCGCGGCAACGCTCTTTGGATCGGGATGGGCTTGGCTTGCATCAGACGCCCAAGGAAAGCTTGAAATCATGCCTCTAAGTAATGCGGATACGCCTTTAAAGCACGGCAAAACTCCTATTCTTACGTTGGATGTGTGGGAACATGCGTACTATATTGATTATCGCAATGAAAGACCTCGATTCATCGAGCAGTTCCGTGATGTTATCAATTGGGATTTTGTTCTCAAGTGTTACAAAGGACAATCATGACCGATAAGCAAAAACTTCTCCGGCTTCTTGATGATCTGTCCGACAAGCAAAAAGAGGTGAGTCGATGCCATGATTATTACGAGGCTCTTGAAAAGGAAATTGAAAGTAAAAAAGTTGGGTTAGCCAATCCAGAGGATTATGCTGAGCTTGAAAAGATTGTTGCTGCTCTAAACCGTGAATATGAAGCAAAAAGTGATCTTTTGATGGAGGAGCTTAATGAAAGCTTGATCAAGGGGCATGACCTTTCGAAGAAGATTGGAAAAGAAATTGCCCATGATTTTAAAAAGCTTTGGGATTATATGACGCGGTCAATGTGTACAGAAGTTCTGCTCGACCGAGTTTTGCGCGATATTGACTATCTGAAAAAAGAGTTGTCTTAACCCCTTGTCAATATTTTAGGAATTTATTACAAGATGCTTGGATGATTCAGTAAAGATACTTAATGCGAATTCGACAGTCTAAAAGCTCCTTTGTGATGTTCTCGTTTCTTTTCATTTTTGCAGTCTTTATGCCTTTGTTTGGAGAGAATGAGTGCTCGGTTCTTGATATCAAAAGATACAAAGTTCCCGATAGCTTAGAGGTAAGAAACTATGAAGACGTGATTCTGGATTGTGGAAAAAATGGGAAAGCACTTTTCACGGTCAGCCTCCCAGAGAACATTCCACCTGAGGGACTTCCCTGTTTTCTAATTGTTGGGGGACTAAAGACGGGCCGAGAAAGCCTTCAATTCATCCCTGATCATGGGAAGTATGCTCTTATCGCTTATGAATATTCTGACATGCTAAAAAAACTTCACGAAGTGAATGTTCTATGGCATCTTTATACGG
Source organism: Candidatus Neptunochlamydia sp. REUL1 (assembly GCF_963457595.1). Lineage (GTDB taxonomy): Bacteria > Chlamydiota > Chlamydiia > Chlamydiales > Simkaniaceae > Neptunichlamydia. Next base: position 124,864 of record NZ_OY735137.1, on the reverse strand, counting down.
TTCGAAAGGCAATGTTAGAAGTTCCTCCTGAGCTGATTGGTATCCTAAAGTATCTTTATGATCAGTCCTGGATTAATGATCAGCCGATTAGCTTAATGGGATATAGTTTTGGTGCAACCTTTATGCCTGTGACTTACGTGAAAGCTCAGGAAGAAGGAATGCATCTAGGCCCAGGAGTATTATGCTATGGAGGGGCGGGAATTTATTGCTTGTTTAAAGCAAATGTTCCTGTAACAAAGTTTTTAAAAGACCCGGTTTCTTCTATGGCAGCAGCAGCCTTTAAACCCATTGATCCTATTCTTTATGCTCCAAGAATGAAAGGTGACTTTTTGATTCTTAATGGAATCTATGATTCACAAATCCCGATGGAATGTGCACAGCGTCTCCAAAATTTGGTCCCAGAACCTAAAACGGTCATCAACCTGAAAACCGAGCACATGCACCCTTCAAACACAGAGCTCAACCTGAGGCTGATCGATATTAGCCGAAAATGGCTTGACGAGAAGCGTAAAAAATAACAATTAAAACTGCCCATTTTTCGAAAAACTTCTTCATGCTCATTGATTCAGATTGTGTTTTCATGTATTCCGCAAGTGTTTTAAGAGCTTGCTCAGGGTTTATTTTTTTCTCAATCTCCGAAACAGAAAGGGTGAATGCTGCTTTCTCTTCAGAACGCCTATCGGATGCAACTGGAATATTTGAGTAGTGCATTTCGATGAAACCTTTAGCGCGCTCGATAAGAGCCAAAGCTCGGTCAGTATTTCCAGCTTCAAATTCCTTGTTTGCTTTTAGCAATATGTTTGGAACTTGTGATGAGGCATAAAAATACTCTTTTTCAACTGCTCGAGCTTTAGAAAAATCGAGCCACATAATATTGAGGCCAAGATCCCAAAGATAAGGGATATAAAGTGTTGCTGGGGTGTCTTCTGGTGGGTGGATCAAGTGATCAATAACTTTAGAAAATGATTCGTAGTTTTCCCGATAACTTTGGCGGTCGGCTTCTACAACGATCAGGTTAAAGTTTTGAATCCAAGTGGGATAATTTTTTCCGTTTCCCTCTTTTATTGCTTCTAGGAGTTTATTGAGGTTTTTGTAGATTTCCTGATTTTTTTCGGCTCTTGTAACTTCTGCAACACGATGTTTTTCTTCTGCACGCACTTTTTCAAGGGTTTCTCCACTGGGTACCGCAGTATTTGTTGGGATGGTTTTTTTTTCAGGCTCATTTTCAACAGGGATTTCAGTGTAAGGTATTGCTTCTGCGTTGCTTGTTATTTCCATGATTTGTGCTCCTTTGTTAAAGTTAAGGAACTATAAAGTAGTAAGTTTATTTTTTACAACAGTGAGAACTAAGTTTCTCAGATGTTTCATCTAGGAACCGAGCATGGCGGGCTGTTTAACAACCAATGAGTTTATAAAGTGCTATTTTCACGACCATACAAATGATGAACCATGCTCCAATATATAGACAAGACCATCCAACATATTTCCATCCGATTCCAATGAAGTCGCTTGTGTCGAGTCCATAGACCGAAACAAGAGTTCCTATGACTTGAGGGAAGAGGGTTGCAAGGGGAAGAGGGCGCTCAAACAGTTTTCCTGTATTCCCTTTAAGATAGATTGCAAAAGACCTTGAATATCAAAAGCTTGAAAATACAACCTCTCAAACTTATCTAAGGCATCCACCTCTAGTTTCGCGCCATTTGTCCATCAAGTTTCTCTTTAAAAAAATTCCTTAATGGATTGAGGGTTAATTGTTTTCACAATCTTTCGTAAATTAATTATTTTAAGCGGCATAATTTTACACGTATCCTTAATCTACCCCTTGTTGTATGATTCAAGACCTTTTTTGGGAGTATCCACATTTTTTTTGCTTCTATCGAAAAGTAGATGCGTTGGGAATGCCATTGGGATTTATTATTACTGCCGGTCAGCAATCTGATATTGGTCAGGGAGAAGCTCTTTTAGGAAATGATTACTGTGATTTTTTGCTTGCTGGCAGAGGATATGATAGTGATCCATTTAGGAAGGCCTTAGTAGAGAAAGGGATAACTCCAGTAATCCCTGGGAGAAAAAGTAGAAAAGTAACCATTCAGTATGATGAGCACACGTATAAAGAACGAAATGCTGTCGAAAGGTACTTTGGACGCATTAAGGAGTTTCGAAGGGCTACAACACGTTATGATAAAAAAACTTGCATGTTTAAAGGGACTCTCTTGTTCGCTTCGATCATCATATGGTGTAAACTTTGAGGACAGAGCCTAGAGAAAAAAATGAAATTGCTCAAGTAGAGGTGAGAGCCTAAATGAGCCAACGCCTTGTCTTTTTCTTCCAAGAACGAGGAGTTTAACAAGCTCTAGAGTCATGAGTTGTTCTACTGAGAATTCTTTCATTTTAAGACCTACTATTTTGAATTAATAGGTGTATTATATCATTTATTTTAATTAATATCCAGCAACAATATGAATTAATGTCTTATCGGGGATATCTCTAGAGGGTTTTTCGGGGAGAATCAGGTGAAAGGTGTTTGGTGTATTCTCGTGAACTTCAACGGTTTGTGACTCGTTTATTTCGAACCCATTGTCAATGAGGAACTTGTGTGGATCAGCTAAAACGGCTTCTTTCAGACTAGGGTCATCCCAGATTCTTCGAACCAGAGCGGTCCACTTTTTGATGTTTGAGCTGCTATCTTTCATCCTTTTTGTTGTAATTCTTGATTTGATTATTTGCAATTGCTATTAACAAAATTCATGAGCCGAGATATTTTTCGACATGATACGATAGAAAAACTTTCCTCGCCAACACAACTAAGCAAGCTGCTTGTTGTGGTTCGTCTTCGAGGATGGGTTGTTCTTTTTTCCTTATGTGCAATACTCGTTGCAATCGTTGCATGGTCTGTATTAGGACAGATTCCGATTATCACGGCAGGCCAAGGAATCCTTCTTGCTCCTGAAGCACAATTTGCGATAAAGAGTCCTTCTGACGGCGTCGTGAATCAGGTATTTGTTAAGGTGGAGCAAGAGGTGACAGCAGGAACTCCTCTAATGGAACTTAACAGTGGCATCAAAATTTTAGCGCCTCATAGTGGAAAAGTTTTTCAGATTGATTCGGGTCAGGGGGAAGCCGTAAAAGTCGGGGAGGTTCTTCTATGGTTTCAAACAGAAGTATTTCCCAACCAATTGGAGGTGTACGGATTCATCCCCACCCAGGTGGGAGAAAGAATTCAAGTCGGAATGCAGGTGGCTGTTGATCTTAATGCGGTTGACAGACAGAAGTATGGGCAGCTTATGGGAAAGGTTAAACAGGTTGCTCCCTACGCCGTTTCGGCGACTTCCGATCAACTTAAAGTCATCCCTTCTGAAAAGGCGCGAGAAGATTTAACTAAAGGAGCAACTGTAGAGCTAGTTATTATTCAACCTAGTCTTGATCCAAATAACAAATCAGGGATCAGATGGAGTTTTGGAAAAGGGCCTCCTGACCGGTTAAGTCCTGGCTCAACAGGCACGGTTCGTGTGACGATTGAGAACAAGCGGCCAATTTCCTACCTAATCCCTATTGTAGCATGAGGTATGAGTAGTGGAGCAGACGATTCCTCGCCCAACCACATTATGGAGAGTTCACACCCCGACAGTGATTCAAATGGAGAATGTCGAATGTGGAGCGGCGTGCCTTTCAATGCTACTTTCCTATTATGGAAAACATGTTCCGCTGGAAGATCTACGAATCGAGTGCGGTGTTTCAAGGGATGGAAGTAATGCATTTAATCTACTAAATGCAGCAAAAAATTTTGGCCTAGAGGGAAAAGGGCATCGAGAAGGGCTTCAAGAGCTTTATGAAACCGACAAACCTGCGATTCTCTTTTGGGATTATAATCATTTTGTTGTTCTTGAGGGATTTGGGAAAAAATGCGTTTACCTTAACGATCCTGCCTTTGGTCCTCGGAAAGTGACGTATGAAGAGTTTGATGAAGCTTATACAGGAGTTGTCCTGCATTTTCATCGGAGTTCTTTTTTTGAAAAAGGGGGGAAGCAACCCAGTGTTTTTGGGGATATGAAACATCGTCTTCGTGGGGTCAAAAGGTCTCTCCTCTACGTTTTAATCGCAGGACTTTGTCTGCTCATTCCCGGTCTAGGAGTTCCCGTTTTTACACGAATCTTTATTGATAATATCTTGGTGACGAATGTTCTTCCATGGAAAGGGCAGTTTTTATTTGCAATTTTTTGTGCGATGACCCTTGCAGGAGTTTTAACCTGGCTTCAGCAATACTTCTTAAATCGTCTGAATGCAAAAATGGCGATTCATTTTTCGAGTGATTTTTTATGGCACATCTTGCGCCTCCCCGTTTCATTTTATTATCAGAGGTTTCCTGCGGAAATTGCAAACCGTGTAGGGCAAAACAATCTTGTTGTCCAGATGATGACTGAGGCTTTAGCAACGCCTACTATCCAGATGATCCTGGTCATTTTCTATGGAATTGTGATGTTTATGTATGACTTTTCTGTAGCGTTTATTGGAGTTCTGGCAGGGCTAGGGAGTCTTGTTGTGATGCGTCTAGTTCAAAGAGCGCGGACAGATACTTACGCTCGCCTCCAAAAAGAGCAGTCAATTGTCACCGCAAATTCAGTCGGGGTGATCCAACAAATAGAGACCATTAAGGCTACAGGAACCGAAAGTGATGCTTTTGCTGCTTTTGCAGGCTTTGATACGAGAAAAATTAACTCGCTCCAAGAAATCAGCCGAAAGGACGCCATTTTAACGACCTCACCCATCCTATTTCAGGGGCTTGCTCAAGCGGCTCTTTTGGGAATTGGTGGATGGCGGACCATGCAAGGGAGTTTGACAATTGGGACTTTGATGGCTCTTCAAATGCTTTTGATTAGCTTCATTACCCCCATTGTCAATTTTGTAAACTTTGGACAGACAATCCAATTTCTTAAGGTAGAGCTTATTCGTCTCAATGATGTTTTAAAGAACCCTATTGATCGTATTTATTCTAAAAAAACGGCTGGGAAGTCAGATAAACCTAAGCTTGATGGTTATTTAGAGTTTAAGAATGTCACCTTCGGATATAGCCCTTTGGCGCCTCCTTTAATTGAAAAACTCAATATCAAAATTCGCCCAGGCCAACGAGTGGCTCTTGTTGGTCCCTCAGGGTGTGGAAAGTCCACAGTTTCAAAACTCTCGACAGGATTGATCAAGCCTTGGGAAGGTGAGATTCTCTATGATGGGAAACCCATTATGGAGCAATCTCAAGAGATCATGCAACGCTCACTCACAAGTGTTGATCAAGAGATTTTCCTCTTTAGTGGAACGGTTCGAGACAATATTACGCTGTGGGATACCACTGTTCCTGATGAAGTGTTGATTAAAGCAGCGCAAGATGCTTGTATTCATAACGATATTTTAGAGCGTCCCGAAGGGTATGATACTAAGCTTATCGAAGGAGGAAGAAACCTTAGTGGTGGGCAGCGACAAAGGGTAGAAATCGCGCGTGCTCTCCTTGTCAGCCCTTCTATTGTGATTATGGATGAAGCCACAAGTGCTCTCGACTCTAGTACCGAAAAGCTCGTCATGAATCACATTCGGAAAAGAGGGTGTTCGGCGATCATGGTTGCTCACCGCTTAAGTACTATCCAAGATTGTGATGAGATTATTGTCCTTGAGAATGGGAAAGTCGTTGAAAGAGGGACGCATGAAGAATTAAAAAAATTGGGTGGAGTCTACAACCAACTGATTGAGAGTGAGACGGGGGATAATGGAAGCCTTGTTTAAAGAGCATGGGGAGAAGATTGAGGCTCCAGCAAATTTTCGCCTTTCTCTCCAAAAAAAAGGGACCGTTTGGTTTCTGGAAAAAGGAGCCATGATCTTTTTTGCCGTGCAAAAAAAAGAAGGGCACGAGGGTCGAAGAACGCTTCTTTCAACCGTTCAATCGGGGCGTCTTCTCTTTGATATGGAAGAGCAAGAAAATGTTCCTTTTGAGATCTTTGCTTTCAGTGAAGAACCTGTTGTTATTTGGGAAATAAAAGTGGATACTTTTGAAGGGAAGCTTAAAAACTCTTCGTACAATCAAGAGGCCTTTTCCCCTCTATTAGAACATTATCTGAACCAATTTGGTCATTTTGTGTTTTCTCCAATTGAACTCCGTCCCAAACACTGGATTCTTGAAGGAGGAATTGGTGTTGAAAAAGGGGAGACATTTACAATTAAAATCAGTGAGATTCCAACCGAAAAGGAGCGGGTAGTTTGGCTTACTCCAAAAGAAGGGGAATACAAGCTTCTTGGACCTCACGAGGTAAAGTTTTCTCAGAAGAACTTTCCTCTTCTTCCCCACCTCTATTTTCTATCTTTAGAAAAGACAACGCTGCAGGCAAAAAGTACTTCTGAAGTTATTAGCTCCGAATGCTGGCTAGAAGGACTCAGTCATTTTCATCACTTTATAGGAAACTATCTTGTCTACAAAAGAGCTTTCTTGGATCAAGAAGAATTCAAACGTTTTGAGGAGAAGGAGAGACTTCAGAAGGAGACCCTTCATGAAACGCTAACCGAGATGGTAGGGGTTCTTAAGAGCCATGAAGATGAAGAAATTGTAACCGGTACGAATCCACTCATTCAAGCTGCTGAAATCGTCTTTAGGAAACAGGGGATTAAATTTACCGCTCCCGAAAGGAACTTGGGCGGAGAACTCAAAAATAAGGTGGCAAAAATTGCAGAAGGTTCCGAAGCGCGGATGCGAGGTGTTCAATTAGGTGCTCTTTGGTGGAAATGCGATTCCGGCCCCCTTCTTGCCTTCTATGGAAAAGAGCGTCACCCCGTTGCCCTGTATTTAAATCGATGGGGAAAATATGAGATGATTGACCCAATAAGGGGGAAAAAACGAAAGATTACCGGAAGCATTGCTCGGAGTATTGCTTTGGATGCCTATAGTTTTTACAAGGCGATTCCAGATGAGATTCATAATGGAAAAGAGGCCCTTTTCTATTACTTTAAGGAAAATAAAATGGAGTTCATCAAGCTCCTGGGGTATGGCTTAATTGCAGCCATTTTCTCTCTTTCCCCCCCTATTGGGATCTCCTTTATTTTTAACAGCGCTATTCCCAATGCCAATGCCGGCTTGCTCATGCAAATCACTCTAGGGCTGATTGCAGCGGCAGCAAGTGCGGCACTTTTTATCTATTTTCGCTCTCTTATCTTAGGACGCATCGATGGAAAGTTAAGCTCCAGCTTGCAACCGGCCATTTGGGACCGACTTCTGAAGCTCCCCGCAAATTTTTTTAGGCGCTTTACAGCAGGGGATCTCTTGCAAAGAGCTATGACCATGGAGCAGATGAGACCTCTTCTAAGTAGTAACATTTCCCAAGCCATCTTGACAGGAGTCTTTGCTGTTCTCTACTTGGTTACCATGGTTATCTATTCTCCAAGACTAACCGTAATAGGCGTTATTTTTCTTATGGTTGCGATTTCTCTTACCGTTCTTCTAGCTCGCTGGAAGATTAGGGTGCAGAGGAAAGTTTATGAGATGCAAGGGAAAATCAATGGTGCTTTAGTACAAATCTTATCAGGCATTGCAAAGCTCCGTGTTGCAGGAGCAGAAAACAATGCTTTTTCCTATTGGGCAAAGCAATTTTCAAAATCAAAATCTCTTGAGATGTCAGCCCAAAATATTCAGAACATTATTACGACTTGTATGGCAGCTTTCCCCCATTTATCGATTATTCTGATTTTTGGAGCTGTGATGCGAATGGAAGAGATGGGGTCTCTTTCAATTGGGGACTTTCTAGCCTTCAATACAGCCTATATGACCCTTTCGATGGCTGTATTCTCAATGAGTAGCATTGTTATGCAAGCGGCTGCCATTGTTCCTCTTTGGAAGCGGTCCCATGTGATTATTGAAGAACCACAAGAACTCCTTATGAAAAAACCAAATCCAGGAAAGCTCACAGGAGATATTCGCCTTGACCATGTATCGTTTAGCTACGAAGAAGAAGGCACTTCGATTCTAAATGATGTTTCTATTCGACTTGCACCAAGAGAAATGATTGGAATTGTAGGCCCTTCTGGAAGCGGAAAATCCACGCTAATTCGGATGATTCTTGGTTTTGAAACACCTCGATCTGGTGCCGTCTATTTTAATGGAAAAGATCTTTCCCATCTCAACCTAAGTGAAGTAAGAAAGCAAATGGGTGTGGTTCTTCAAGGGGGCGGTATCATTGCTGGGACTCTCTATCAAAACATCGTTGCTGGAGGGCAATATACAGAAGAAGAAATCGACAGAGCCATTACGCTAGCTAGTTTTAAAAAAGATCTCGAAAACTTCCCGATGGGACTCCATACCGTTGTGCCTATGAATGGGGAAACCCTCTCTGGAGGGCAAAAACAGCGTCTCCTTATTACCCGGGCACTCCTTCCAAATCCCAAGATTCTCCTGCTTGATGAAGCAACGAGCGCTCTTGATAACAACTCTCAAGAAGAAATCACCCAAAATATTGATCAGCTCGATATCTCGCGCATCGTCATTGCCCACCGCCTTAGTACCATCAAGAATGCCGATCGGATTTATGTGCTTGAAAAAGGAGAAGTGACGCAAACGGGTTCTTTTGAGAGCTTAAGTAATGAGTCTGGGCTTTTCGTCGAGATGCTTAAACGTCAAAAACTTTAATCAATACCGCGAAGCGTGGAGAGCACTTGCTGCACAGCATAAGGTTCTAATGTTGAAGGGCTTTGGGTGATTTCTTCAAGCTGTTCTAGGGAGCCTTGAAGCTGTGGAGTGAGTGGGATTTTTTCCTTAATTTTTTCCAAAAGAAATTGGCACGTTTCCTGTTCATAGGAGAGGGATGTACTAAGAAGCATCTGGGAAAGGGAGTCGATATTTTCACTGACGGAGGGAGAAAATTGTGGAGGATGATTTGAATCGTTTGGGATCATCATGAGATAAACACCTTTTTCATATAAGTTTCAAACCCCTTTTGATCAAGAGGTTCCTGGATCATTCCGACATATCCATCAGGGCGGACAAGAAGGGCTGTAGCTTTTGAAATGCCATAGTGAGTGTGAGCGGAAGGCTCTAGATCAAGAAGACATTGTTCTTTTTCTATGCAATGGGTTAAATTGCTTTCATTGCGGTAAATAAAATAGGGGCGGATTTGCGGGTGTTTAATCGAATAGAACTCGCCAAGACCTTTTAGCTCCTTTTCTGTAGGCTTTTTTCCACTAAAGAGAAGGAGAGTATGATGCGTTCCTTGAAGCAATTCAAAGAGACGGATTTCTTTTTCCCCTTGTTTTACAAGGTGATCTGGGGCTCTTCCACCAACCTTAACTTCAGTGGGAGGATGGTCCTTTGTCTCGTTAACAATGATCGGATTTTGCTTATAGCTCAAGTAAATTTGAGAGAAGCGTTTAGGGAGTTGTTTTGTTAACCCTTCAAAATTTCCAGCAACACTTATGAATGTATCACGCATAAAAGAAAGAGCAGAGTTTTTCACCGTCATCATCTTTGTGATCTTATCGGTAATTGCTAGGACCTCTTTAGCAATAGGATGACGCTCTTCATGGTAGGTTTTAAGGATTTCTTCATGGCTTTCCCCCTTCATGACGAGGGCGAGTTTCCAAGCAAGATTATATGCATCTTGAATTCCTGTGTTCATTCCTTGTCCACCAGCAGGACTATGGAGGTGGGCTGCATCTCCAGCTAATAAGACTCTTCCCGTTTTATAAGAGGTTACCTGCCTATAATGGATCACAAAAGTGCCAATATCTGCAGGTTCCACGAATTTAATTTCGGGAGAGACCCTTTCTTGCAGTCTTTGAAGAGCCAGATCAAAGGTAGGAGGAGACTCATCTCCCTCTTGTCTTTCAATCGTGATACGCGAGCGCTTATGAGGAAGAGGAAAAATAGCAATGAGTCCATTTTCATGAGGAAAAAGATTCATTTCTTGCGAATCATAATTCCAATCGAGTTTGGCATCCAGAATGAGCCAGTTTATCGGATATTCAGAACCAGGAAAGGGAGTGTTAGTAAGTTTTCTGCAAGCACTACGCGCACCATCACACCCAACAACATAAGCAAATTCATCGGGGACCAAGCCACTTTCTCCTCGCTTAAGCATCACATCGACGTGAGAATCATGCATTTCTATGTTGTTGAGCTCCGTTTCTCTTTGAACCTTGCCTCCAAGACGCTCAAGTTCGCGGAGCAAAATTGTTTCCGTCTGACTTTGAGGCAGGTCGATGATAAAGCAATAAGGAGTATCGAATCCCTCATAGACGGCATGGATGAGTCGGCTATTTCCAGAGTAAAGGTTAATTCCAGTGACTTTTACCCCTTGTTTTAAGAACTCAGGGAGGATTCCCATATCTTCAAAAACCTCAAGCGTGCGAGGCTGAATCCCTGCTGCGCGGGAGTCTTTTGCTTGAATGGCGCTTTTATCAACGATGCGAAACTTCACCCCAAGCCGGGCGAGTTGAATTCCCATTGTAAGTCCGACAGGCCCTGCTCCGACCACTAACACTTCATCTCTAGCCATATTTCCTTCTTAAAGCATTCAAGAAAAAAATGCGAGCCTCTATCCTCCAAGCAAGTCCCTTTTCTTTCTTGACGAAAACCTCTCAAAAAGATTAAATTAAAGCACTATATCACCTGCCCAGGTGGTGGAATTGGTAGACACGCCAGATTTAGGTTCTGGTGCCGCAAGGTGTGGAGGTTCGAGTCCTCTCCTGGGCAACTTTTCAAGACAAATTCAACAAAGATTATTAAATAGGTTGTGGTGCCCGGATCGCATTTTGCTGAACTTTTGCGACTAATGCACAAGATTTCTAATCAGGATCGCCTTGCGCAAGTGGGAATGCATGTCTTTAGACATGGTGAGCACGAGCAAGGATGAGGCTGAAAGAAAGATGGTGCAGGAGGAGTAAAAGGGGAGTGAAATGAGAGACAGAGGTGTGGAGGTTCGAGTCCTCTCCTGGGCAACTCTTTAAAAAAAATCCACTTAAAAACAATCAAATGAGTTTTGCTGTTAATGGTTGTTTGTTTTGATCAATAAGCAAAAAGAAGTGGAGATAAAAAAAGAGGGCCTGAAGAGGCCCCCAATAATATAAGAATTATGCGATTCCCTGAGCACGCATTTGAGCAATGATTTGTTATTCGCTCATAATCATGCGGCCTTGACCTTGGATTCGTGCAGCTCTCTGCATCCAGGGGTTTTGCAAGTGTCTATCCATTTTTTCTTGTGCTGAGAGGCTAAAGTCCTGTTCAATCATCTGAGCTTTTCCCTCATAGATTTCAATAGAGAGTCCATAGCCAAAACTTTTAGCCAAACCGATATCTAAAGGAGTCAGTACGGCAAAAATGTAAGTTTTGCGGTATTTACCAAAAGAGGTTTTCTTATAAAGAGCTGTAAGAGCAATCACAGAAATAAGGTAAATCCCAATCTTAGGCTTGGAATAATTATTACTTTTTTGTGTTTCAATATGCTCTTTGACTCGTGCAATAAAATGAGGGGCTCTATGATCGCTTGGCCAATTTTTGGCTTTTAGTATACGTAAAGCACAGGTTCCGATCCGGCCGGCTTGTTCCAAACTGCTTTGGAATGCGAAAAGATTATTAAACCAACCTCGATCCAAAATCATCACATTACTTGGCTCTGTGTCGACAATAAAGATCTTCCGATTTCCTGCCTCTGTTAAATCATCTGCTCTTCCTAAACGAACATTTGAAAAAGTAGCGTCTGCAAGGCCTGCTTTTGTAACAAGAGAGACGAGCTTATCAGCAAGAGCTTCTTGTTCTTGTTTTGACATTCCATCAATTGCATCAATGGTTTCTTCCCAAGTCAAGCAGTTCACTTTTTCAGCAACGATTACGAACCTTTGATCAATGGGCAAGGACTCATCTTGTAGTCGTCCTGGCTGGATTTCACACAGTTCTTTTTGTGGAAGAGTGACTCCATCAAACTCCTCTGGATTTTCGGCGCAGATCTGGCGAATACGATCTACCATTGCGATCCGCAAAAGAGAGCAGTAGGGATCGAGCTCGAAAAAGTCTCCAGAAAAAGGGATGGGTGCGCCTCCGGCAACCTGGTCGTCTGGCTTCCGTTTCCCAGCGTGCTTTACAATTTTCCCAGGAAGTTCATCATGTTCTAATACACTGTAATAGGGTTTAAAATCTTCAGCTGTAGGTTTTTCACTTAAAACTCTCCACCCCTTATCGGTAAAAGCGCGTCCAATGGGTTCATATCTTTGTGGGTTTAACGTTAGAGGAGCCGAGAACGCTCTTAGAGGCTCTCCGTCCTGAAACTGGGCATGTATGAAGTCTGGTACTTTTGAATTGTTAGTGTGCCATGCTTCAAGCTGATCCTGGCTGAGCCTAACAGGCGGTAAAAAGTTAACTTGATAAAATAATGATTTTGCAAATTCTATAGCTAAAATATTTCGTTTTAGTTATAATTTTTTTTTGAATGACATATTCGCTAGATTTTAGAAAAAAAGTTCTATCGATCCGAAGCAAAGAAAAATTAAGCTTTGCCCAAGTAGCAAGACGCTTTGGAGTAAGTGTAAATAGTGTGTTTCTCTGGTCTAAGAGGTTAGAGCCGAGGCGCACTAAAATCAGACCTGCAATAAAGATTGATAGAGAGATCTTGATGGAGGATATCAAGAAATACCCTGATGCCTTCAACTATGAACGAGCACACCGTCTCAAAGTAAGCACTTCAGGCATTCGGTGTGCCATGAAGAGGTTAAGAATTAGCTATAAAAAAAACGCTCAACCATCCCAAGGCCTGCGAAAAAAAAAGACAAATCTTTCAAGGAAAAATCGCAGAATATAAACGCTTGGGAAAGCCAATTGTATATATTGATGAAAGCGGGTTTGCCCATGATATGCCCCGCACCCACGGTTACTCCAAAATAGGACAGCGATGTTTTGGCACCCATGATTGGGGAGCAAAAGGAAGAACAAATGCAATAGGGGCATTACTTGGAACAAGCCTCCTTACACTTGCGTTATTCGAGTGCAATATTAATACAGATGCCTTTTCCATTTGGGCAGAGGAGGACTTGCTACCGAAACTTCCCTCTGAAAGTATTCTGGTTATGGATAATGCTTCATTCCATAAAAGCAAATCTATGCAAGAGAAGATCCAGGCTGCAGGCCATACCTTGGAATATCTTCCTCCCTATTCCCCTGATCTAAACCCTATTGAACACAAGTGGGCACAGGCAAAGTCTAAGCGAAGAAAATATCAATGTGGAATAGACGAACTTTTCAAGGAGCACTGCCTATAACTAATTTAAGTCACTTTAGCTATATTGCCATTTTATATCTCTCCTTGTTCCAAATCGGCAAAAGCATCTCAATTATCCTGAATAATTGCAAACTTACATGCTGACGATAGTGATGTGGGAGGGGGTTGCCCCAGCATTGGTGAGTTTATTAAGGGTGAGAAGGGTGCTGCCGCCGGTGGCGACCATGGGGTCTAGGATGATGATGTGAGTGTGGGGAGTGATTTGGGGGAGTTTCTCGTAGTGAGGTTGGGCTGGGCTTGTTTGTCGGGATGGATGCCGACGAATCCGACGGAGGCTTCTTCAAAGGCTTCCATAAAGGAAGGGAGAAGTGCCATTCCGGCGCGGAGAATTGGGAGCAACATCACATCTTCCCAGTCAGCGAGTTCTTGTTTGATCTCTGCAGCGATGATAGAAGCGAGTGCGTTCGAAGTCCGCTTAAAGATGACCGTGGAAATGGTGCGGTCACGAAGGATGGTAATCAGCTCATTTTTTTTCATAGACAGGATAGACGTGGAATCCCTCTTCATTCATGGAGTAAATGAGCGTTGCGATAGGTTGCCACTCGGCGTGCTTATCGATATGAAGGAGGATATGCGTTTTCTGGTGTTTATTGAGCTCCTGTTTGATTGTTTCGATATTGTCGAGGATCATGCTTTCTTTTGCATCGATTAGCTTATATTCGCCTTTGGGGGAAATGCTGAGATTGATGGTGTGGTCGGCGTGATGCGCAGAGGTTTTTGCATTCCTGGTTGCTTCAACAAGGGAGAGGTGGGAGTCGAAAAGGGCTTTTCTTGAGATGGCGATTACAGCGAAGATCGCAATGACGATAAAGAGAAAATCAACCATCGGTGCAAAACTTATCGTGGATTTGGGAGCGAGTTCATCATCGGGGATCATGAAAAAGGGTTCCTGCAAGTTGCATTGCTTCGTTTTCGACGGCTGTCATAGAGCGGATGAGCCGAAATTTTAGGAAGGTATAGAAGAGCATTGCAAAGATGGCTACGATGAGTCCTGCAACGGTGGTTCCCACAGAGATACCAAGACCATCAAACAATGTGGAAAGAGACTCCATAGAGCGGTTGAGGTCGTAGAAGGCGTAGAACATTCCAGTGACTGTTCCCAAAAGACCAAGCATCGGCGCGAGGACGGCAATGTCGTTGAGAAGAGCTATTTTTTGCCAGAAGGGTGCCGATCCCCGTTTTCCCGCGGCTTTCATGGCATCAAGAATTCCTTGATTTCCTAGAGGGCGAGAGGTGATTCCTGCTGCGATCATTTTAGAAAAGAGGGAAGGGTTTTCATCGCAGAGGATAAGAACTTTTTCATAATCTTGTGATCGGAGCATCCGTCCGATTGCACCTTGAGTGTTTTTCGGCAATATTTTTGAAGAGCGCGTAGTCAAAAGAGTATAGAGGGCGATCATTACGGCGCACATGGAAAGGAGAGCAAGTATTGTATAGATCCATGGGGCTGCCGAGAAAACTTGAGTTAGATCAATATTTATAGATTCCATAGCAACTTAATTTTTTATCGAATGCTATCACACTCCATACTTTTTGGAAGCAATTTATTGAAGAGAATGGTAGAATCAGCTTCTATGAAACCGAAAGATTTACCCTATCCTTACGGATGGAAAGACCGCCGTCCACTACTCAAAGATAAGATCTTTTATGTCCCTGAATATTATCAGGAGCACCAAAAGGAATTATTTCCTAGTTTCGCGGAGCATTTTGGGAATGACAATCCAGTTAACTTGGAGTATTGCAGTGGAAATGGAGAATGGATTATCCAGCGTGCGCAGGAAAATCCGGATAAGAACTGGGTAGCTGTCGAGATGTGGTTTGAGAGGGTAAGAAAAATTTACTCAAAAACTGTGAATTGTGGAATCGACAATCTCTTGATTATTTCGGGAAAGGGGTTGACGTTTTCTCGAGAGTATCTGCCTAATCATTGCTTAGATGCAGTCTTTGTCAATTTCCCTGATCCTTGGCCAAAGGATCGTCATGCTAAAAATCGGATTATTCAGCGTCCCTTCGTAGAAGAACTGAGGAGAACTGTGACCCACATGGGGACTGTAACGCTTGTGACGGACGATGTTCCTTACAGAGATCAGATGGAATGCGAAATGCAGGAGTGGCCCAAGGTTCCTGCCTCCCATGAAAATTATGGCTCTTCCTTTTTTGAGCGCCTCTGGCTCTCCAAGGGCCTAGAAATCCACCATATGTGTTATGCGAACCGTTGATCATCGAGGGTTTTCGTCCCTTCCCCCTTCCATGACTTCGATTGAGCTTGATGCTTCGCTTTCTTCAGATTTGAAATGGGAAGTAGCCTCAGATGCGCCTCATATCCTGTGGGAACTCGACTTTCAACTTGAGCAGATAAACCTGGCCCATCTATCCTCTCATCAGTTAGCGGTGAAATGTTTTGCTGAATCAATTTGGGAAAAGCACCAAGAATCGACGCTTGGCGTTGTTCTTTATAAGGGCAAGGTTCCTGCCCCCCCACTTGAGGATTTTGCAGAGTATCTTCATCATTTAGCTGCTTACCTCCCAGATGAAGTGCCTCCTTTTGCGCTTTTTGATTGTATGGGGGATCCTCTCAAGTTTTCAAAGGAAATTTTTCCACATATTCACTTAGGTTTTCGTTCAGGCCTCATTGGGGCAATTAAATGGGACGAGACTCTTCTACCCCTTCGCTACGATGGGTCATTGGGAGTGGTTCTTCCCTTAAGGGAAAGAGGGCTTCAATTTGACGTGCTGGATGAATGTTTAGCAAACCTCGATAGGCCCTGCCGCTTGATTGCAGAACCGTATATCACAGAAGAGTGGGATGAGCTCGACGAGCTCCTGATCTTTCCTGACCATATTTCGACATGGGGGATGCGTATGGTTCAAGGATTCAAAGCCGCCGGCGGTAGAGTGATTCATTATAAAGATTCGGGGTAGAGGGATTCGAACCCCCGGCCTTCTGCTCCCAAAGCAGACGCGCTAGCCAAGCTGCGCTATACCCCGACTGGGAAAGTCACTCATGATAACAATTAGGGGGATAATCAGCAACATTTTTTGATGAAATCTTTAAGGTGGAGCTCATGCTATAGGAGCCTCTCTTGGCGCTTTCTTAGCATTAGCAGGTTTTGCTTTAAAGGGCCTTTTGAATCCTTTCACTCTCGAGAGTTTACATACTGGGAAGGAGGGGGACAAGAGGTGCGTCCTGAGCGCCCGAAAGCACTTCATTTGGATGCCTGCATGTTTTCTGGAGGTTTGCCTTATGCTCTTTTTGGGGGTGCGCACTGTGGGTGAAAGGATGGAGGAACTTAAAGCATTTGTTGATGGTATAGCTAAAGTGACTTAAATTAGTTATAGGCAGTGCTCCTTGAAAAGTTCGTCTATTCCATATTGATATTTTCTTCGCTTAGACTTTGCCTGTGCCCACTTGTGTTCAATAGGGTTTAGATCAGGGGAATAGGGAGGAAGATATTCCAAGGTATGGCCTGCAGCCTGGATCTTCTCTTGCATAGATTTGCTTTTATGGAATGAAGCATTATCCATAACCAGAATACTTTCAGAGGGAAGTTTCGGTAGCAAGTCCTCCTCTGCCCAAATGGAAAAGGCGTCTGTATTAATATTGCACTCGAATAACGCAAGTGTAAGGAGGCTTGTTCCAAGTAATGCCCCTATTGCATTTGTTCTTCCTTTTGCTCCCCAATCATGAGTACCAAAACATCGCTGTCCTATTTTGGAGTAACCGTGGGTGCGGGGCATATCATGGGCAAACCCGCTTTCATCAATATATACAATTGGCTTTCCCAAACGTTTATATTCTGCGATTTTTCCTTGAAAGATTTGTCTTTTTGTTTCGCAGGCCTTGGGATGGTTGAGCGTTTTTTTTATAGCTAATTCTTAACCTCTTCATGGCACACCGAATGCCTGAAGTGCTTACGTTGAGACGATGTGCTCGTTCATAGTTGAAGGCATCAGGGTATTTCTTGATATCCTCCATCAAGATCTCTCTATCAATCTTTATTGCAGGTCTGATTTTAGTGCGCCTCGGCTCTAACCTCTTAGACCAGAGAAACACACTATTTACACTTACTCCAAAGCGTTTTGCTACTTGGGCAAAGCTTAATTTTTCTTTGCTTCGGATCGATAGAACTTTTTTTCTAAAATCTAGCGAATATGTCATTCAAAAAATTATAACTAAAACGAAATATTTTAGCTATATTAACCCTGATATCTTTTTTCGAGAGTGTTTACCTAAAGATTGATACTCTTAACTTTTGAAACGAAGCGAATATTTCAGGATCTGAAAGAGCACACCATAATTTGATAGTTGTATCAACCATTTCCTTAGTTTTAGAAACCATTCTCCCAATGTGATGACGAGTGTTGCTATTATCTTGCTTGATGGCAATCGTTCCAGATTTTCCTATTATGCGGCGATCTTTTGGGAGGACTTTAGCGAAGTCAGGCCAGTCATCTGTGAAAAATATACACTCTGTTAGGTGACAGACTTTGCTATAGAGCTTTCGGAACGTTGCAGTGCTACGATGACCGAGTACCCATGCGACAGTTTTTTTTGAAGCACGATCCAAGGCTTTGATGATCCATAGCTTGTTTTTTTGAACCAATGAAATGCCACATCTCATCAAATTCCATTTCCTTTTTTCTTTGTGAGTTTAGTCAAACACTTTCTGGAAAACTATTCGAGTCTTTTCAAGAGAGCTATAGGCACTTTCTTGTAAATGTAGGATCTAATGCAAAAGGAATGGATGTTTCAATGGTGATTGTTAGTCGGGAACCTATCGTCAATGAACCAAAGTTTTTTCCTTCAAAGATTGAAGCTGAAGGAGAACAAAAGTCTTCCTATCGCGGTTTTTTCCACGTTGAAACTGAAAAAGTTAACTACGTCTACGTTTATCTGCACCCGAAAGAAACAGATCGAGCAAAGGAAATCCGTCAGGAACAACTTGCTGAGATCAAGAAGATTAGCGAGAATTTTGCAAATGAAAAGGCTTGGGTCGCTCTCGGAGATATCAATATTGAAAGAGGGTCTGCGGGATATCAAGCAATACTTGAAATAGGTTTTCGCGATGTGATTCAGGAGCAGCATGGGAATGTTGAAACCTGCATCAATGGACTTGAAGAAGGAGAAAAAAGAAATCCGGAGTCTATTGATGGGTTTTTAGTCATTGGGGGAGATTTGCAGATGCAAACGGAAATTCATGATGCATATGAAGATCCTAGAAAGGCTCTTACAGATCATAAAGGAATCTCTGCACTAACAGGATAAAGCCACTTGCTGTTTATTTACTAAATAAGGCAATATCTTCTCCCTGTAATATGACTAATGTGGAGAAAGAATGTCTGTAGAAGCTGCAAGTGGGGAGGGAGTTGATAGCATCCCTCTGTTTGATGGGGAAATTGGAGTTAAGGACAAGGTCAATAAAAAAATCATGGGCTTTGCTAGGCAGGTTATTCATTTAAATTCATATCTAAGACAGTCTCTAGAGCTTAATTTTGCTCCATTGCATTCTGGAGAATACGCGCAGACTAACTCTTGGGTTCAAGAGGTTGTTCGTCGCATTGTCCGTTTTGTTGTAGGTTTCCCCTCGTGGATGGGAACATTGCCTTTTGCAGCATTTGCTTCGGCTGTAACCGCTGTTGGCAACCTCTCCCATAGCTCCTTGTATAGGACTACGCACGGAACTTTTGCTGGAGAGATCAACAAAAGCCCCAAACTGTGTGTCTTAAATCCTCGAATGTTAACAGGGATTAATCCTCAGAGAAATGCAGGGGTTTCTGTTGCGAGTGACCGCTTTAATCGTTTGGCTTCAACGATTAAAGATAATAACCCTGACGTAGTTTTTCTGCCAGAGGTCAATCGCTTCAATGCTCCTAGTCTTGCAGTAAGTCTAAAAGAGAGGTACCATTTTTTCTTTACAGGAATGGGTGAGAAAATGATAGGGGAAGATGCCTCTTTCTTTATTGCTTTTCGTGGATCTCTAGTGAAACCTCCAGAATATATTCCTTTCAGAAAACAGGATTGGTTGATGGAGCGGGGCTATTTTGTTATGGAAACTGAGGAAAGAATTTATGTTTGCACCTACAAACCGACCCCTGGAGATTGGAACGAAATTTTCTCTCGCGAATTTGGAGATAAAAAGCAGGTCGTATTGATGGGAGAAATGGAGCCTGAAGACGGAGAAATCTTGCTTCAAAAGGGTTTTGTCTCTGGAATTCCTAAAGATGCTCAAACAACGACCTCAGCTCCTTATATGCATTATCATAGTGTTGAAGAAGGAGAGAGTACTTCAGTGCCACTTCTCTATTTTAGCAAAATGGAGGGAAAAACAGACGTGATCTCCATGCATGGATCGGAAAATGTTGCAGAGGCACTATCAGACCATGCTCTAATCTTGCATAGATAGTCCCATTTGGTATATGTATAAATCATTTACATATATCAATAGGAACAAAGATGTCAGCATTCAATGAATATCATTCTGTCGAAACCTTGCGCAAAATTGCCCAAAAACCTGTAGATCTTTCAAAGGGAGGCTGCCTCTGTCCCAAACGGATGGAGGAGATGATGATGGAATGTCCCAATCTCAAGCTTTTTTATGGAACGGAAAGGGTTAATGAAAAAACAATGGAGACTCTTTTTGAGCTTGCGAATGAAGCGGGTGTGCATGAGAAGATGCTTGCGATGCAAAATGGGGAAATGATCAATAAGATCGAGGGGTTTGAGAGCGAAAATCGCATGGTTCTTCATACCGCAATGCGCGATTTTTTTGATCGTCAAGCCGAAGGGGAGCAGGCGCGACAAGCTGCAGCTCTTGCCTATGCCGAAATGGAGAAGTTAAAGAGCTTTCTCGATGGAATCAAAAAAGAAGACTATACCGACATGATTCAAGTGGGGATTGGAGGATCGGAGCTTGGGCCCAAAGCTATTTATCTTGCTTTAGAAGCCTTTAACAAACCCGGAAAGAGAGTTCATTTCATCTCGAATGTTGATCCTGATGATGCGGCGAATGTGATTCGTAGAGTCAATTTAAGCAAAACTCTTGTGGTGATCGTTTCGAAATCAGGAACAACACTTGAAACTCTGACAAATGAGGAGCTCATTCGAAAGAAATTTCAGGAGGAAGGGCTTTCCCCGAAGAACCACTTTCTTGCTGTTACGGGAAAGGGAAGTCCTATGGACAATCCAGAAATGTATCGCAAATCGTTTTATATTTGGGATTATGTTGGGGGGCGATACTCTGCAACCTCGATGGTAGGGTGTGTGATGTTGGCCTTTGCTCTAGGAATGGAAAAACTCTTAGATTTTCTTCGTGGGGCGAATTCGATGGATAAAGTAGCATTGGAGCAGGATCCGAAAAAGAACCTCCCCCTTCTTTCAGCACTCTTGGGGATTTGGAATCATAACTTTTTGGGTCATCCCACCACTGCAATTATTCCCTACTCTCAGGCGATGTCTCGTTTCCCTGCTCACTTGCAGCAGTGTGATATGGAATCCAATGGAAAGCGCATTGATAAACAGGGGAGCCCAGTTGATTTTTGGACAGGGCCGATTATCTGGGGAGAACCTGGTACCAATGGACAACATTCTTTTTACCAACTTATTCATCAGGGAACCATTATCGTTCCTGTAGAATTTATTGGTTTTATGGAAAGCCAGTTTGGGGAAGATTCTTCTTTCAAAGGAACCACCTCCCAGGAAAAACTGCTCTCAAACCTTTTTGCTCAGTCGATTGGTCTTGCAACTGGGCAGAAGAGTGACAACCCTAACAAAGAATTCCCAGGAAACCGTCCTAATCGAGTCTTGATGGCCAAAAAGTGTGATCCCTATACCATGGGAGCCATTCTTTCCTATTTTGAGAACAAGGTGGCATTTCAGGGCTTTATCTGGGATATCAACTCCTTTGACCAAGAAGGGGTGCAGCTTGGAAAAGTTTTGGCGAACAAAATTATCGACCAATTTTCTAAGAAAAATAAGGAAGAGGAGTATGAAAAAGACTTTCCCCTTGGAGCTGTATACATTGATCATCTTAAGGGACTTTAGTGCATAAAAAATCGGTTGTTGCTTGGTGGACATGGAGCCTTGCTGTTCTCTTTTTATTTTATGAGTTTTTTGTTCGAGTCTATCCCTCTATCATGGTGAAAGAGCTAATGGGCTCCTTCAAGGCAACAGCAGGGCAGCTTGGAACCTTGAGTGCCTTTTTCTTCTATGCTTATGCCCCAATGCAAATTCCTGTTGGGATTATGATGGACCGCTATGGAGCTAGGAAGCTTCTTACTTTTGCAGCTCTTTTTTGTGGGGTCGGTAGTTTTTTCTTTGGAATGGCTCAGACATTAGCTCCTGCAGAATTTGGCCGTTTCCTCATGGGAATTGGCTCCTCATTTGCTTTTGTAGGGATGATTTATATTTGTTCGCATTGGTTTCCTGCAAAAAAACTGGCTCTTCTTGTAGGAGTGGGGAATTCCATAGGGATGCTTGGTGCTGTTGGTGCTGAGGGCCCCTTAAGTTTTGCTGTCGAAAATTTTGGTTGGCGTGTGACAGTCAATGCTTTTGGATTTATTGGACTTTTCCTTGCTGTAATTCTTTATGTGTTTATTCGAAAAGAGCCAGAGCAAAAGAAAGTTGAAACGAAAAAAGTCTCAAGCGATCTTCTGCGCAATTTAAAAATCGTCGCTTCCAATCCTCGAACATGGCTCAATGCTGCCATCGCTCTTCTTTTTTATATGACAACAGCGGCATTTGCCTCCCTTTGGGGAATTCCCTTTCTCATCGAAAGTTATGGGATTTCAAAAAATATTGCAGGATTTGCTGTTTCGATGATTTTTGTAGGTTGGATTATAGGGGGGCCGATCATTGGCTTTATTTCAGATCGCTTCAGCAGACGAAAGCCCTTTCTTTATGCAAGTACTCTCCTTTGTTTAGCTTGTATTCTTCCTGTTATTTATATGGAACACCTTCCCTTTTCACTCATTTTTACTCTTCTATTTCTTGTGGGATTCTTTCAAGCGGCTCAACTGCTTAATTTCTCTCTGGGAATCGAACTTAATCCCATTGAGGCAAAAGGAACTAGCATTGCAATTACCAACTTTTCTGTTGCAGCTGGAACGTCTCTCATACAGCCTCTGTTAGGAGTGCTTCTTGACCTTAGGTGGTCTGGGGCAATGAAGGATGGAATTCCAATCTATTCTTTGGAAGATTATCACTATGCGATGCTTAGTTTTCCGGTCACCATTCTCCTTGCCTTTTTCCTTCTCTTTTTCCTTAAGGAGAAAAGACATGAGCCTGATAAGACCTTCTGGAACAAGATTATAGGTATGGATTGAATTAATAAACCTATCCCTTAACCATACCAGTATTTATTCTTCCCTTTACAACCAATCTTTGCTTGAACGTCTGCAGAAAATTGTGAGATGTTTTCGTTGTTCAGTTTCTCGTATTTTTCTGCAATCGCCTTATCTCTTTCCTCCCATAAATTCGCTTTAGCAATTAAATGTGTTGCATCTACAAAGGAAAAAACTTCACTCATAAGTCCAAGATCTTTTAGCTGGTCTCTTAGATCAGCAAAGATCTTGGACAAGATATTGGTCCCTATTTTTTTTCTAAGCTGACAAAAGACTGTGTGATCTGGGGTATTGTCTCTCAGGTTAAACCCACAAAACCATCGAGCTGCAGTGTTTTCTTGGATAAAGCGTTCTAATTCTCTATCGCTGCAGTTCTCCATAAACTGCAGCAATAAACACTTGAATATCCGAAGCAAGCCATGCCCTTTATGGGGATTGTCCTTCTCCAGTTTTCTGAGTCTTTTCTCCACAAAACTAAATGACCAAATCTTGGCAAATTTACGGTAATTGTGGCTTTCTGGAACCAAGTCTTCTAAGCAAATCATCTCAACTTGTTGCATGGGAATCCTCCATCTAAAAAGAGAAAGAGCTTAAATTATTCTAGAAAATTATGCCAGTTCTCAACAGTCCCTTCAAATACGTCTTGGAGGGTTGATGAAACCTACATCAAGATTAAAGGAGTTTGTCACTACCTTTATAGATCGATTGATTCCAATGGAGAAACACTCGATTTCTATTTGAGCAAAAAACGGGATGCAAAAGCAGCTTTTATCTTTTTTCAAAAGCTTTCTTCTATCGGAAATCCAAGAGTAATCAATGTTGATAAGGACAAGGCTTATCCATGTGCTTTTGCAGCAATGCAAGAGGAGGGAATCTTTGTAAATACAGAGCTTCGAAGAGTGAAATACCTGAGCAATATTATTGAGCAGGACCATAGGGCAGTCAAAAGACAATATCATCATTCCATTGGTTACAAGCAATTTGTATCAGCAAGGAATACTATTGAAGGGATTGAAGCAATGCATATGATTTTCAAAGGTCAAATTAATAGAATCTCGGATGGAAACGCTTATGATGTAAAGATATTTATTGAAGGATTGTTTAAAGCTCAAAAATTAGCTGCATAAGCCTAAAGAGTGGAGGAAATAGGCAGCTCACATCTTAACGATCATTTTTTGCAACAGAACCTATAAATAAGAATACATATCTATTTTATAATCAATAAATTACAATAATATAAATATTAAAACTTTTTTAATTTATTTTAAAATGTGTTATAATAAATTTTACAATAAAATGAGGTTTTAAAATGTGTGAAATTAAAGATTCCAGTTCTCTTTCTTATCAAAGATCAGAAGACCTTAATAATGAATATAGTAAAGTTGATCTAGTATCATATCCAAGTTGTGAAACTGAAAACTCTTCTTTAAGAGCAAATTCCTCCAAAGGATCTACCCTTTCAAGCTATGATTCACCTGATCAAAAAGACATTATGCAGTTAAACACAGAATCCCTTCAAGATCGGGTATCTAATTGGATGCAATCTATTACAACTCCTGATAGAGGAGAGCATTTAACATATAATTATAAAAATCTTAATTTTTTTCAGAGAATTTACAATGTTATTGCCAAATTGTTTGGTTTCGAATTAATCAACCCAAAAAAAGAATCGAATTCTCCTTTCTCAAATGCATATGCATATGGAAAATCTGCTTTCAATCAGAAAAGGGATCTGGGTGAAAAACGCTCTGTAAGTGTTCAAAAAGGCCACACGGAAGTGCTTCTTGATAGAGAGTCAGAGATGAGTAAAAATGCTCAACGTAGAGGCGAACTCTCAAATAAATATACAGCGCATACAAAACCTCGTTGCGAAAAAATTAGTTACAAACAAAGAAAAGATGGCACTATAAAAGAGCTATACGAAAAAATTCGTTACAAACAAAGAAAAGATGGCACTATAAAAGAGCTAGCAGAATATGGACATCTGGCTCCATGGGAAGCTGAAAACGATACAGATCGAGCTAGGCTTCAAGAAGAACGATCTAAATTTTTGAAGACTAGAAAAAAATAACTATGAGCTACTAGGCTCTGTCCCTAAAGATAAAAATTGATTAGATATTGTCGTCATGAGATAGAAGCCCAAAGAGCGATACAACGAATTTGCACTGCAGCTATGAATGAAGCTGTATTTTTGGCATATCGAGTGGCTATTCCACGCCATCGTTTTAGGTGGAGAAAAGCATTTTCTACAAGGTGTCGAAGCTTATATAGTTCTTTATCAAATTCTCTCCATTTTTTGCGATTTGACCTCAGAGGAATGACTGGATTTATGCCCTGACTCTCGGCTTGCAATATAATTGCGTCACTATCATAAGCTTTATCGGCGAGCAAATGCTCTGCTGAAATACCTTGGATCAAGAAACTTGCTTGAGTACTGTCATGAGTGGTACCTTGCGTAACAACAATTCGGACTGGCATACCATGCGCATCCACGGTCAAGTGTATTTTTGTGTTAAGCCCCCTTTTGTCCGACTCATGTCTTGATTACCGCCTTTAGCTCCCGATGCATGAGGGTGCACCTTAATATGGCTCGCATCTATCATGAGCCATTCATAGTCAGGATCTTCCACTAAACATTCAAGCAACGCTTCCCAAATTCCAGCATCCTGCCAACGACAAAAGCGACGGTGAGTGTTTTTCTAATAGGAAAATCTTAGTAGAGAGAGGAATTACTCCGGTAATCCCTGGAAGAAAAAGTAGGAAAGTAACCATTCAGCATGATGAGCACACGTATAAAGAACGAAATGCTGTCGAAAGGTTCTTTGGACGCATTAAGGAGTTTCGAAGAATTGCAACACGTTATGATAAAACAGGTTGTATGTTTAAAGGAGCGCTCTTGTTTGCTTCGATCATCATGTGGTGTAAACTTTGAGGACAGAGCCTAGCTCACTAGCTGCACCTTTTCTGTGGCATTGATCTCCTTGGAGGTTTTGTCATAAGAAGCCACCATCGAAGCACTGGCATGCCCTGTGACCTTCATGATGTCGCTATCCTGGAACCCCTGCGCTGCTTCAAGTAAGTCACGGTCGATGTTCTGAGCACATGAGGAGTCACTTTAAAATGGACTCCCGCCTTTCTATCTGCTTTCAATAAGACCGATACTCTATTCAGTTGAATCGGTTTTTCTTTGAAAATCATATTTCCGTTTTACCCCATTTGTTTAGAGTACTGCATTTTTATGTATTTATAAATCTAATTTAAACAGAAATAAAAAATTTAATAATTATAAAATATAATTTACTTATTTTTAATTCCATGTTGTTGTAAGATAACCCCATCTTAAAACTAAAAAGGTGGAAGATGACAAATCCAATACACACAAATTTATTTACACAAACAACAATCATCTCTGAAGATAAAAATAGTACAGATTGTTCAGGAGATAAAAAAGCTCATGAAATCATGACTCAAATGTTTCAATTAGATGACACTTTTTACACCCCTCCTACAACTCCAAGGTCATCTAAAATGGGCGATTTTTCTCCTGTCCCGCCAACACCAGCGAAGCATTCTCCGCTTCCAGAAAATTATGAGCCATTCAAAACCCCTATTCCACTGTCAGAAGAAGGCAGTTTCTCTCTTAATCTTATTGGAAAAGTTTTAAAGTTTATTAAAATCGGAGGATATTATTCTGTTTCTACAGGAGAAAAAGTTTGTATTAAACAGCCGGAACAAAATAAATCATGTGGTGTTGGCGTTCTTTTCATGCTAATGAATGATCATAAAATTCAAATTCTTGAATCGAAACAAGAGGGATTTGCAAAATGGTCTTTGCATTCCCAACTACTTAACAATGATGAACTTGTTAAATCAGCTAATGATATGACGAATGTGTATTCAATGGGATTAGAATTCAAAACAAAAACATTAAAAGAATATCGCTTCACTGATAAAGTAAGCTTTGATTTTAATTCGGAGGCAGCTGATTCCTCTAAGTTTTCCTCTTTGATATCTATCTTAAAAGGATTAATAGAGGAGTCAAAATCGTCTATTATTATTGATATTACACATGATAAATTATCCGGTCACTGGATTATTTTAGATGAAATTCAAGAAGGTCGAGTGTTTATTAGGGACCCATATAAAGGTAAAGCTTATTGTCTTTCCTATGACGAATTGTTTCAGAATATTTTGAAATCAGACCTAAAGTTGGTTTACGTAGATAAATCATCTAACTGAATCACACTGCCGTTTGTAATTGAAAGAGAATTTCCATAGGCGCTACATTTTTCAATGGCTTGTCGTGTTTCTAGGTCTCTTCCATATCCAATGATCTTAAAGTGAGCAGTAGCCTGGAAGTGCTGCTCAGGCCAAGAAATGTTAAATTGCTCTTTTTCAACTCCAGAAAATGACCTCCATTCTTGCCATAAGGGCTGTGAGTGATGAGGAATAAATAAGCAAGCATAATACCCATAAATACCAGAAGTCGTAATAGAGGTTGTTCTGAGTTGTAAAAAGGAGGAGTTTGACGTGTAATTCGAGGAAACAGCTAAATTCATAAAAACATTTTATGAATTATATGTTTTACTATCAACTCGAATTTTCAAGATCTACCTAACTCACAAGCTGTAATCTCTCAGTCACATTGGTCTCTTGGGAGGTTTTCCCATGCCCTTCTGTTGGTTAGCAAGGGCTTTCGGGATGATTCCCTCTGTCCTCCGGTATAAAAATTCCGTAAACGCAATGTAACACGCAGCCCTTGCCTGGCGCGTACATTCAGACCAATCACCAAAACCCTTAATCTGATCGATCTTTGCCTCATGATTGACAAGGGTAAAAGCCTGCAATGTCATCAAGGGGTCCAAAACCTTCAGGTCTCTCTCGAAACATTAAGAAACGCAAAGATAAGGCTAAGAGGAACGTCAAGAGTGGAAATCAATACAACGTTTGTGATTTCCATCATCATTAAGGCAATAAAGAAAATGTGGGAGCTACCACTCCAGTTTTTAGTCGATGGAGAAGGGAGCCCAATTGCACTTGAAGTAACGAGTGCTAAAGGAGATGAGAGATTACAAGTAGAGCCTCTGCTTGAAAGCGTAAGCGAGCAGATAAAGGTTATGATGCAAATGCACTAAGGATAAAGTTATTAAGGCTGAATACTTATCTGATTATAGCCAAAAGAAAGATGGGAAAACATCTAGAAGATAAGAAGATTTCGTGTTGGATTCGAAGAAAGCGATGGCAAGTGGAGAGGGCAATATCATGGCTTCAAAGAAAGTTCAGAGGACTTGTTGTGCGTTGGGAAAGAAAATTAGATTACTGGAAAGGATTCTTGAATTTTAGCCTTATTAAATACTGGGTGGATAGATTATCGGGATAGGCTCATGAATAAAGAATAAAAACCCTTCCTGATTTCCATTTTAAAATTTTTGTAGAAGGCTTTTTCTTTTGTCTTTTGAAGACAGTTGCTTTATCTTCGCCCTATCTTTTTTTTAATGGTTTTGGTAGGCTAGTTTCTTAGAAACTCAAACAGTACATCTATGAAATACAATCACATTGCAATTGAAAAGAAGTGGCAGGAATTTTGGAAAGAGAAAAAGCTTTTTAAAGCAGACGTCAATCCTGACAAACCTAAGTATTACATTCTGGATATGTTTCCTTATCCTTCGGGTGTAGGACTTCACGTAGGGCACGTTACAGGGTATACAGCCACAGATATTTTGGCGCGTTATAAGCGGCAGCAAGGGTTCAACGTTCTCCATCCAATGGGGTGGGATAGCTTTGGACTTCAGGCTGAGCAGTATGCTATTCGAACAGGTACCCATCCAAAAATAACGACTGAAAGCAACATCAATACTTATCGACGGCAGTTGCAGTCTCTAGGCTTCAGCTATGACTGGGAACGAGAGTTTGCAACCAGCGATCCTGATTACTACAAATGGACGCAGTGGATTTTTACGAAGCTTTGCGAGAAAGAGCTTGCTTATGAGGCAGAGATCCTTGTGAATTACTGCCCAGAACTCGGCACTGTTCTTGCGAATGAAGAAGTCGAAGATAGGAAATCTAAGGAAGGGGGATTTCCTGTTGAACGGCGTCCCTTAAGACAGTGGGTTCTAAAAATTACCGAGTATGCTGAACGTCTTCTAAATGATCTTGATGCACTGGACTGGCCCGATTACCTCAAGACCCTTCAGCGCAACTGGATTGGCAAGAGCCATGGTGCAAAGGTCACCTTTTTGGAAAATGAAACCAAGCAACCCATTACTGTTTACACAACTAGGCACGACACCTTATTTGCCACAACATTTTTAGTTGTTTCTCCAGAACACCCCGTTGTGAAAGAGATTACAACAAAGGAGCAAGAAGGTAAAGTGGAAGCTTATCTGAAGGAAACGTCGAGGAAGAGTGATTTTGAGAGGACGGAGCTTGCAAAAGACAAAACAGGTGTTTGGACTGGATCCTACGCGATTAATCCCGTTAATGATGAGTTGATCCCCATTTGGGTTGCTGACTATGTCCTGATGGGATATGGAACTGGCGCTGTCATGGGAGTCCCTGGTGGAGATGAGCGAGACTTCGAATTCGTTAAAAAGTATGGCCTTCCTGTAATCCCTCCTTACGATCCCTATATCGAAGAAGTTCCTGCTGGAATGACAAAAGAAGACCTGCGCATAGAAATCCTAGCGGGAAAGCGCTGCTCAAATACCGGTGGAAAAGCTATTAATGGGAAAAGCGAAAAACTCGATATTAATGGTTTGGAAATCGAAGTTGCCAAAGCTGCTGTTGCAGATTGGTTGGAAAAGGAAGGTATAGGTGAGCGCTGCACAACCTACAAGCTTCGCGACTGGCTCTTTTCTCGCCAACGCTATTGGGGAGAGCCTGTTCCTGTTCTCCATTTTGAAGATGGAACTAAGCGCACTTTAGATCTAGATGAGCTTCCATTAACACTTCCTGAAATGACTGAATATAAGCCGCAGGGGGAGTCTAAAACTCCGCTTGATAATGTTACTGAGTGGGTTCATATTACGGATCCCAAAACCGGTAAAAAGGCACGTCGAGAAACCAATACGATGCCTCAGTGGGCAGGATCTTGTTGGTATTATTTGCGTTTCTGCGATCCCCACAATGAAAAGAGTGCTTGGGGCACCAAAGAAGAAAACTATTGGATGCCTGTTGACATGTATGTTGGGGGAGTCGAACATGCCGTTCTCCATCTTCTTTACTCTCGTTTTTGGCATAAGGTCCTTTATGATTGTGGATATGTTTCAACAATTGAACCCTTTCAAACACTCCGAAATCAAGGGCTTGTTACTGCAAAAGCATACAAGAAACCAGGTGGAAGATACGTTTCTCCAGAAGATGCTGCAGGGCAGGAGGGGCTAACGCAGCTTGTTGAGAAGATGTCTAAGTCTAAACTTAATGGAGTGACTCCCGATGAAATCATCAAAGAGTATGGGGCGGATTCTCTCCGTCTCTACGAAATGTTTATGGGGCCTTTTGATAAGGAAAAACTCTGGAATGGCGCAGCCATCAGTGGATGTCGTCGCTTTTTAGATCGTTTTCATGCACTTGTATTTTCAGATAAAGTTAAAGAGACTGATGAGGGGCTAAAACTTGCTCATAAGCTCGTTGACGGGGTTCAGAAGGATATTGAGGAAATGCTTTTCAATACAGCCATTGCTAAAATGATGGAATTTATTAACGCCTTTTCCAAACTCGATGCGTACTCAAAAGAAGGGCTCAAAATGGCGACCCAAGCCCTGGCTCCTTTTGCTCCACATATTGCAGAAGAATGTTGGAACCACCTGGGAAATCAGGAGTCTATCACTTTTATACCCTTTCCAAAGGCTGACCCGAAGTACTTGAGCGAAGAAAATGTCACATATGTGATTCAAGTCAATGGAAAATTCCGCGGTAAATGGGAGCTTCCAAAGGGACAAACTAAAGAGGATTTGCTTGAAGCGGTTCAAAAAGATGAAAGAATGGCAAAACACATCAGTGGAGATATCGTAAAAGTGATCTTTGTTCCAGAGAAACTTCTTAATATCGTTGTAAAATCATGACCCGATTTCTATACGACGCAGCGTTATTTGCTCTTGTGCTTTTTTTCTTTCCGAAGCTTCTTGCCGACTTTCTATTTAAGAAGAAATATCGGAAGAGCTTAAAGCTTCGCTTAAAACCCAAGGCTCCTGGAGGGGGAGATAAAGAGGTGATCTGGCTCCATGCTGTTTCAATGGGAGAGACAAAGGCATTATCCACCCTCGTTCCTCATATTCGAAAAAGTCATCCCGATGCTTTTATTTTTGTGACCACGGTGACAGAGACCGGACAGGAGCAAGCGAAACGCTCGATTCCCGATGCCGATGCAATCCATTTCCTTCCCCTTGACTTTTCATGGATCACCAAGGCATTTGTACAAACCCTTCGTCCGAACCTTCTGATATTGGTGGAAGGGGACTACTGGTTGAATCTTATGACTGAGGTGAAAAAATGCGGGGGACATATTGTTGTCGTAAACGGAAAGCTCTCCGAAAAGTCCCTTAAGCGATACCTTGCCTTTCGTCCCTTGGCTCGAACCCTATTTTCTTCTGTTGATCACTTCTGTCTTCAAGGAGAAAGCTATCTCGAAAGGTTTCTCAAACTAGGGATTCCTCCTGAAAAGCTTACGATTACAGGAAACCTGAAGTTCGATATTCCTTCAGCAGAGCCTGATAGTCTCGAAACATTTCGAAAAAGTTTGAAGCTCAAAACAAGTGACCGGGTGATCACTCTGGGCTCGACCCATGATGGAGAAGAGGCACTTTTATTGACGGCCCTCCTTCCACTTCTTACGGAGGATACTCATCTGAAGGTTCTGGTTGTTCCACGCCATCCTGAACGTTTCAAGAAAGTTAAAGAAGCATTTCATCACCCTCAAGTAATCATTGTCGACAAAATGGGGGTTCTTCCTGCCTGTTATCGTCTGTCATACCTTGCCATTGTTGGGGGGAGTTTTGTAAAAGGAATTGGAGGGCATGATATTTTTGAACCGGCTAAGATGGGAATTCCCACTCTCTTTGGCCCTTACATGCATAAGCAAGTAGACCTCAAACGCCAGCTTACTGAAGCAGGTGGAGGAATGAAAGTTAAACCGAATGACCTTACAGAAACAATAGAAAAACTTCTTTGCGATTCAAAACTTCATTTAGAAATGAGTGAGAAGGGAAAGTACGCAGCTCAAAAAACACTTGGTGTTTCGTTTCGTACATGGAATTTAATCAATTCAAACATTTCCCTTGAGAAGAAATCATAGTGAGACTATAATTGCCATTTAATCTACCGCGGGGTGGAGCAGTGGTTAGCTCGTCGGGCTCATAACCCGAAGGTCGCAGGTTCGAGTCCTGCCCCCGCTAATTTCTCGGCGGCATAGCTCAGTTGGTAGAGCAACGGAATCATAATCCGTGGGTCCATGGTTCGAGTCCGTGTGCCGCTATCCTCTAGCATGCATAGCTGTTTTTTTGATATAGGCGATTGCTAGCTTATCAGAAACTTGTCATCATCTCCCAATCAGAAGCGATTTTCCAGGTTATCTGGTATCTTTACCCAACTCTTATGATTTTAAAAAATTAGAAGGGGTTTATTCGGTAGAGTTAAAAGGAGGACCGAAAGAAATTGAAAATCTGCTTAAGAAATTCTGGAATCCTTACGCTGCTCCATTGCAAAGGGCAAAGTAATCGATCTTCTAATCTTTATTCAGGCAGGACGGGGTCTCAGAGTCAGTTCTAGTTTTTTAAAGAACCTATGATGCTTTCTATTCAGCAAATATGAGGTAAATCTCTTGACCGCCCTCCATTATAGGTCACGGACCATTGTTTTAGGGGGGATATCCCTAATAGATGGAGTAACGGCCAAGAAGAGTCATCCTAAAAAGGAAACGATATTCTTAAGAATTTTTCGAATAATTTCAAGAGAAATCTGGTTCTGGTGCAAAAATTTTATCTATGGGAAAAGGTTTACTCAAGGCTGTTTCCGTTTCAGTGAGATCAGGCTGCTATCCCAAAAAGACCCTCTATAAATATTTTTTTGAGATAAAGCATCTTTCTTTCCTATGCCTTGTATTTGCCCCTTACGAATCATATGCATGGACTCATACCCTGCAATCGTTGCTTCAGCTGTTGCAAATCTTTGGAACCATTGACTCCACACTATTCTCCTCTTAGAAAAACGATGGTCTTGCCCAACAATATTATTCAGATACTTAACCTGCCTAATCTCAGTCTCCATTGGGATTCATCTTTGATTTTGAATAGCCTCGAATGCAGGAGGGTATGCAGCGTTTTTATCAACGTCGATGACTCTAGGAATACTACAGTGACTATTGGAAAGCGTTTGTCTAAAAAATTTCTCAGCTGCAGATTTGTCTCGAGTTTGACTAAGCATCCAATCAAGGGTGTTCCCTTCAGAATCAACTGCTCTATAAAGGTAATTCCATTTCCTTTTGATCTTGATGTAGGTCTCATCTACTCTGTGTGGAAAGGCTCAGGTCGATGCTTGGATGACAAAAACAGGAAATGGAATACGCGAGCAATGGAAAGGGACTTATCAAGAGGCTAAGAGCGAGAGATAGTACGTTCTAGAACTCGAAGCATCCTTTGATGCCTCCATAGGCTGCTGCGTCGAAATGAAAGTAGATAGGTTTGGCCCCGTGTTGATTACGGATTTGGATCCACCCCCCAAAGTTGACTCCTCCAAAGAGACCTGCTGAGAAGTGGTGTGTATTGAGGTAGATGCCGAGGTCTATGCCGTTTGCATGGACGGAGACCATAGATTCTGGGTTGCTTTCTCTTTTTCCAACACGGTGGAAAGAACGGTACCATCCCCCGAAGCTGCGGTAGCTAAGAGCTGAAGACCAGTGCTCTGCAAAGAAGTAGTGAAGGGAGAAGTCAAGAGGGAACACAGCATTAACTTTCCATTGTTTATGGAAGTACCAATCAAACCCCAGAATAGGGAATAGATAAGTGCTTTTGACTCCTGTTTGTCCAACGACTCCGATATGAATCCCGAGAGGCTTACTGTGGGCAAGTCGCCCCCAAATCATTCCCGTGTAGAAGGCGTTACTTCCCATATTAAAATGGTCGAGATTCGCATGGACACCAAGGTTTATGACCCAGCGCCAATCTTTAATTGCTGTTGTAATGTATCCGATGGAGAAAACAGCGTCGTTGAAGTTTTTCTGGTTAAAGGAAGGGTTTTCATCCCAGTTGAGGCGCATATAGCCATAGCCAAACTCAAAAGACAGGGCGTGATCTTCAGCAGGATAGGCGTTAATGAAGATGGCTCCAGCCCCTTCGGTATAGCGAAGATCAGATCCTTTAAAGCCCCGTTTGTCAATATCGGCCCCAGCAACAGGTGCAAAATATCTATCGATATAGATTCGATCCTTCTTATGGATAAAGCAATAATCGGTCGCAAGCGAATAGTCTAGGGAATACGCTAAAGCGGGGAGTATCAATAGTGTTAGAAAAAGTAGGCCTTTTTTCATCTTCCCTCCTTAGGTCCCGTTTAAGGATAAGTTGACCATTTAGACTGGCTGCGCCTTTGCTAAATCGAGCTTCTTCGTCGCCCTTCCCTATTGGGAATGGTACTCCTTATTCAGCTCAATTTTGCTGCGGCTCGCTTAAGTCAAATAGCCAACTTATTCTTAAACGAGCCCTAACTTTCTTCTGCCATCAGTTGGGGAATAAATTCAACGATTCTCCACCTAACATGCGGAGAAGTTCCTTTTCCTTTTCAGAGGCTTTTAGGGGAGAGATTTCGGTAATGGTTCGACCATCACTCTCTTTTTTAGAGATTTGAAGGTGATGGTCTGCGTGGCGCGCTACTTGAGGAAAGTGGGTGATCGCCAGGATTTGGGAGCGTTTTCCAAGAGTGTTCAGTTTTTTCCCGACGATTGAGGCAGTTTCCCCTCCGATATTTGCATCGATCTCATCAAAAATGAGAGTAGGAAGAGAACCTTTTTCTGCAAGAAGGATTTTAAGGGCAAAGAGGAAACGAGCTATTTCCCCACCGCTACTGCGGGTTGAAATTGAGGCAGGCTCCTCTCCAGGGTTTGCAGCAAGAAAAAAGGAAATTTGGTCTTTCCCCGTGGGCCCTATTTCTTTGGAGTCTACAGCGATTAAAACCTTAGCATGGGGGAAGTTAAGAGAGAGAAGCTCTGCTGTAAGCTTACTTTCTAGCTGCCTAGCAGTTTTTATGCGTTGATTCGTAAGCGATTTAGCAAGTTCCTTAGTGTTTAAAGCTAGAGTCTGAAGTTCTTGTTTTATCGCCTCGATGTTTTCATCGAGGTTCTCAAGGGTGTCAACTTGGGCTCTGAGGGCTTCAATGTGGGCGGCGATCTCATGGGACTCAACATGATATTTTCGCTTTAGCTGGTTTAGAGTAGAGAGGCGGCTTTCTAGGCTTTGGAGCTTTTCAGGCGAATATTCAAGGGACTGTAGCTGTTTTGAAACTAGGAATAAGGCTTCTTGTAAATGGACAACGGCGGCCTGGAGGTGCTCAGAAAGAGAGGGGTCATCTATCAGTTTTTGGAATTGGGAGAGGGCAGGGATAAGATTAGGGTGGTCGAGTCCTCCGCGAACAGATGTGAGCTTTTCTGTGATTTCCTGGGAGTTTGCTAGGGGTTTGTACTCTTCAAAGAGGCTTTCTTCTTCGCCTTCCTGGTAATTGAAGGATTCCCATTCTTCAAGCTCCCATTTTAATCGTTCTAGTTGATCTCCTTGGCTCTCCGATTTAAGAGCTATAAGTCTCTTTTCAAGGCTTTGAAGAGACTGGTATGAGGCAGTGAATGGGGAAAAGTCGATCTCTCCATACAGGTCAAGCAGGGCGCGTTGGGTTTCGGTCTGGCGGATAGACTCGGAGCTATTTTGACTAACGAGCTCTAATAGATAGGGGGCTAAACGGGAAAGAAGGGATAGGGGAGCCATCTGAGAGTTGATAAAGATACGATTTTTTGCAGTTCTTGAGATTTCTCGCTTGAGAATAAGAAACTCGTGGGGGTCAAAGTCTATGCCGCTTTCTTGAAGGATTTTATGTACCTTAGGAAGCTTTTGAATATCAAAGGTCGCTTCAATGACTGCTTTTTCTGCTCCTTTCCGAATGATATCGGTGCTTACTTTGCGTCCTGAAAGGAGGTGAATGGCTTGGATTAAAAGGGTTTTTCCTGCGCCGGTTTCGCCGGTTAGAACATGAAAACCTCGATCGAAGGTGATCGTTGCTGAATCGATGAGAACGAAAAAAGAAAGTGAGAGAGTATTTAACATACTCTCTCACTATAGTGTATTAGCGCTTTTTTTTTAAAGCTGTTGCCACTGCTTTTGTTGTGCAGCATGTGATGCACGGTCAAAATCGTTGTTTGTGGCTTCACTGAAACCATAAATTCCGCCTGCAATACTTCCAATCCAAGCGCCATAACCGACACCCATAGGTCCACTGAGGACGAGACCTACGCCCATTCCAATGAGCATTCCATCTACGGAGCCATGAGCGGTCATACGGATGGTTGTAACCATGTTGACTGCTTTATTCTTTAGGTATTGAGCCTGGCTCAGGAGATTAGATCCGGCATCTGAAATTGTGTTCATTACAGATGATGAGACGTCAGAAATGGTCTCAACACCGCTTTCAAAAGCAGAAGTAACGGAATTTTTTGAACCACTCAAAAAATGCATTGCAGACTCACCATATGGCTTAAAAGTCTCTGTTGCGCTATTTA
This sequence comes from Candidatus Neptunochlamydia sp. REUL1, assembly GCF_963457595.1. Lineage (GTDB taxonomy): Bacteria > Chlamydiota > Chlamydiia > Chlamydiales > Simkaniaceae > Neptunichlamydia. The sequence goes on along the minus strand of NZ_OY735137.1, from coordinate 88,486 downwards.
AATAATACGACATATTGCCCCCTTGTTATCAACACTAACGATAATAACAATTAATTAAATTAATTATCAATTATAAAATAATTAAAATTCAATTTATATCAATAAAAATAATTAAAAATTTTAATACTAACTAACTTAAAACAACTCCTTGATCAAGAGGGAAAAAGGCTCTTGGGACCTTATGCAGTTAAAAAGTCTTGGATTGTCTTGAAGTGAAGTTTAGCAACCTGATGAAGAGCTTGCTCTCCATGGATTCTAACAAACTTTTGGCCTGCCCTAACAACAAGGGCTGAAGCTCCTTTAGGAAGCTCGAGTTCGAACTCTTTTGATAGGCGATCAATCCCTTGAACAAAGGCTGCACGTGCTAGAATCGAGGCTCCGGCAACAACAATGTCTTCTTCCCCCCGGTGGCGCTGGGTGAGATCCACTTTTAGAGCTTTTTTCTTTAGGGCATTTTCGACGACATGCTCGCTAGCAAACTGGTCAATAATCACCTTGCTGCACTGGGATTTTCCTACCAACTCTTCTATAGCTGTGGCATGTCCCCAGGCGAGGAGATGATTTAGATTCCTAAACTGGTCATAGAGTTCGTTATAACGTTTGGGGAAGATTTTGATTAGGGAGTAGTCACATTCTTTCTTAATTTTCTCAGCAATTTTAATGATCGTTGGGTCGGAAAGGCGTTTGCTGTCACGAATTCCCATTTGGATGAGAGATGTAATTTGATCGCTATCGGCATAAAGAGCTGCAACGCACAAGGGGCCAAAGACATCTCCTTTTCCAGCTTCGTCCACGCCGATATGGGGAAGGGTGTTCATTGTTGTTTCAGGGTAGGAATAGGAAAGATTACCAAGGATTTCGGGTTCAAGATAAAAGGAGATAAAGTCATCCTTTCCTTTCCCCTGAACCATAAGCTTCCCTGACTGATATAAAGTGCAGGAAACCCCTTGTTTCTTCGCCTGAAACACCGTGTATGTGGGTTGAGAGAGCTCGAATCCTTGATCAATTAGATCTTGCTTCAGTTTGGGAGCAAGGGAGGTGTCGATCTCTGTTACAAAACTTGCTGACTTTGCCATAATGGCAATTTTACCAAATCCTTTAATTAAAATCATCTATCGGTTAGATTGGTAAAAAACTATAAGTGTGTCTATGAAAGATGAAATGAAGAAATTTGGTGAGCTCTTTAAATCTAAGCGGAAAGAGCTCAGTCTTTCGCTGAAGGAAGTGGAAAATGCTACCTCGATTCGAATCAATCATTTGGAATCGATTGAAGAGGGAAGGGATGATGATTTTCTCTCTCCCGTATATATGCTGGGATTTATGCGCCAATATGCGACATTTTTAGGGCTCGATGGAGATAAGCTCTTTGAGGAGCATCCCAAAGCTGTAAAGCTTACCCAGGACAAACAAGACTTTGCATATGGAATCGGGACCCTAGAAGTCCGAGGAAGTATGGGGGGAGGGGTGAAATGGCTTCCCAATTTAATTTGGGCATCGGTGACTGTTGTGGTCATTGTTGGTGCTTACTATTTAGCTAAATACTTAGGTGTGATTTAACTTAAGCAAGGTTTATGTCAACTGAGCCCTATAAAAATCGCTTGATCAAAGAGAAATCTCCATACCTTCTACAGCATGCGCATAACCCTGTTGATTGGTATCCATGGGGTCCTGAGGCTTTTGAAAAAGCAAGGGTGGAGGATAAGCCGATTCTTCTCTCTATTGGTTATGCAACCTGCCATTGGTGCCATGTCATGAGTCGAGAGTCTTTTGATAATCCTGAGGTTGCCTCAGAGATGAATGAAGTTTTTATCAATATCAAAGTCGATCGAGAAGAACTTCCTGAAATTGATAGCCTTTATATGGAATTTGCCCAAGCCTTGATGGCATCGGGAACAGGATGGCCTCTTAATGTCATATTAACTCCCGACCTCAAACCTTTTTACGCTGCGACGTATCTCCCTCCTGAGGAAAGACAAGGGATAATGGGGCTAAAACAGCTCATTGAACACATCCGAAAGCTCTGGGATAGTGAAGAAAAAGAACTTCTTTTTGATCAGGCCAATAAATTGGTGGATCTATTCGAAAAATCGGTGATGACGCGCGGAGATGAGCTGCCTACTGATCTTGTTGTTGATGAGGCGGTTCAAATGCTTTTTGAGTCGGCTGACCCAGTCTATGGAGGGCAGAAAGGAGCTCCAAAGTTTCCCGTCGGCTATCAGTGTCAGTTTTTTCTGAATTACGCAAAGCTTTACGAGGATGCTCGCCCTCTCTTTTTTGTAGAAAAGACTTTATCAAAGATTTATCAGGGGGGCATTTATGATCATGTTGGTGGTGGTTTTTCTAGATATAGTGTCGATGAAAAATGGCTGATTCCTCACTTTGAGAAAATGCTTTATGATAATGCTCTTCTTGCAGCGGCTTATTTGGATGCATGGCGTTATACGAAGGATGAGCAGCATAAGAAGGTTTGCAATCAGGTTCTTGAGTATGTTCTTCGAGACATGAAGCATCCTGATGGAGGATTTTACTCTGCTGAAGACGCCGATACTGATGGTGTTGAGGGAGACTTTTATCTATGGACAAAAAAAGAAATTGAAGCGTTACTTTCCGTTGATGATGCCTCTCTTTTCTGTGAGTATTTCGATGTCACTGAAATAGGAAATTTCGAAGGGAAGAATATTCTCCATCGCTCCCGTTCTATTGAGGGATTTTGTGATTATCGGGGGTTTAATCAAACAGATGTTCAACAGTCGATAGAAAGTTCCCTTAAAGTCCTCAAGAAAGAGCGCAACAAACGAAAACATCCTTTTAAGGACGATAAAATTTTGGTCTCGTGGAATGCTTTAATGATAGACACTCTTGTGAAAGCAGGGATGGCCTTTGAAAATGAAGCATATGTGACTGCAGGAATAGAGGCAGTGACGTTTATTAAAAGGCACCTCTGGAAGAAAGGTAAACTCCTAAGACGATTTCGTGAGGAGGAAGCTGATTATGAGGGAGGCCTTGATGATTATGCTTCGCTAATTCGAGCACTGATCACTTTATATGAATCTGGGCAAGGAGAAGAGTATCTTGAATGGGCTCTCGAAATGACGACCCATCTAGAATGTGATTATAAAGCTGATGATGGGGCCTTTTATCTCACAGGGCCTGACCACTCGATTCTTTTAAGAAGGTGTGAGCTCTATGACAGCTCTCAGCCTTCTGGAAATGCTCTCCACGCCGAGAATCTTCTCCGTTTGTATCAGATTACGCATAGTCGAGATTATTGGATTCAAGCTGAAGATATTTTAAAAGTCGCCAAAAGCTTTATTGAGTCCTATCCACAAGGCTCATCTTATCATCTTATCAATTTGCTGAGGTATTTGGACAAGGAACTACCAACCTTAACCGTGGCCCTTGACCCAAAGATGACTCATCAGAAAGAGATTCAAAAGCTTGTTTACTCAAACCTTATTCCCCATCTCACAGTGTGCTTTAAGCAAGAATCAAAAGAGTATCCATTGGTTGGTGGAAAAACAACCTTCTATCTGTGTATACAAGGAAAGTGCCAATCTCCAGTTACAGATTTCTCAGTAATCAAGAATTTCATAGACAGACTCTAATACTAATCGCAAGAAATAAAACTGCAAATGGGCTTGATCTTTTTCCAAAAAACCATCAAGCCCATTTGCAGTTTTATTTCTTGCGATTGGTATAGGCTTCATGCTATATATCAGTCTCGAAGTTGTGTATTTTTTTGCTGAATTTTCGTATGGCAGAAACATGCGAAATTAAGATGCTGGAATTGAATTAAGGATTAGTGAATGGATAAAAGTACCCTTGGAGATTACTCAATTATCAAACAAATCGGTCAAGGAACGCTTGGCAGTGTGTATCTTGCCGAACACCGGTTTGTTAAGCAGCAATATATTTTAAAGGTTCTTCCTGAGGAATTATCAACCGACCGAAACTTCATCCAGCGATTCGAAAAGGAAGTAACAACTCTCGCAAAACTTGACCACCCACATATTGTCAAAGTACATAACATTTCATTTGCTGAGGGGTATTACTTTCTGGTTACAGATTGTATTGTTGATTGTTTAGGAGAAACGACAAATTTAACCCAGTACTTAGGGGTGAATAAGCAAAGTCTCAATGAAAATGAAATCTTGGAGCTCTTGACCCAGGTCGCATCAGCATTGACTTATGCTCACCAAATTCAACTTGGGGGTTCGGCTCTAGCGCACCGAGGACTCAAGCTCAATAACATTTTGATTGGAAAAGGAGAGAGAGGACTACATGTGTATCTTTCTGACTTTGGCCTTTCTCATATTGTTGGAGAGGGGGCGATTCTAACCCGAATGTACAAAAATCTCGCTGATGTTCTTTCTCTAGATCTGAATCAGTCAACCTTCACGAAGCCTGGCGAAGAAAAATATATGACAGGCATTTTCGACTCTGGCAAACTTTCGAAACTTCATGCATCATTCTTGCAGACCTACCATTTTCTAGCCCCAGAACAAAAGATCTATCGTGAAAAACCAGTGGGACCCAAGGCTGATATGTATGCTTTTGGTATTCTTGCCTATTTCCTTTTGATGCATTCGTTTCCTGAGGGCAATTTTTACCTTCCCTGTGAGGTCTATCCTGATTTTCGATTAAATTGGGACAGCCTCATTCAAGAATGTTTAAGACCTGATCCAAATAAGCGTCCCGACTCACTTCTCAGAATGCTAGATGGCCTTTCTTCCACTAATGTGAAGAAAGTTGCTGCGATTAGTGAGGTTGAAGAGGAGGAGATTCTAGATTGGGATGAAGGAGCGGAAGCTCCTGTAGAAGCTGAAAACTCCGGGCTTGCGCTTGCTACTGAGGAAAAAGAAGAAGAAATCACTCCAGCGCAAGCTGATATGCTACATGAGGTGTCTGAAATAGTGAGAGGGAATGCCAAACCCGTTCTCAACCCTCAGGAGATCAAGCGGCCTGAATACGATCCTGACCCTGCAGCAGCCTTTCATATCGACAGTACTGTTGCGAGATATGTTCCAAAGGAAGAAAAGGCAAAAAATATTGAGCCAATTCAATCCGATATGGAAGTTGTTAAAGGAGGAGAGTATTACCGAGGAAGTGACGAGGGAGGAAGGGATGAGCGCCCTCGGCACGCTGTGAAACTTTCAAGTTTTGCCCTTGATGTGCATCCTGTGACAAACGAACAGTTCACGCGCTTTTTAGATGCTATGGGTGGCGAAAAAGATGCAAATAACAACGATATCATAAGACCTAGAGAGTCGCGTATTCGTCGTCATGGGGGAACCTTGACCATTGAATCAGGTTATTCTAAGCACCCTGTCATTGGTGTGACTTGGTATGGTGCCATTGCCTATGCCAAGTGGGTAGGAAAACGTCTTCCAACCGAGGCGGAATGGGAAATTGCTGCATCAGGAGGAGAGGAGCTCATGTATCCAACTGGAGCAAGCATTGAGCGGACTCAAGCGAACTTCTTTAGTTCAGATACAACATCTGTTAAAAGCTACCCCCCTAACAAGTATGGTTTTTATGACATGGTAGGGAACGTTTATGAATGGTGCCAGGACTGGTACGACTACAATTATTACGAGGTAGCAATGCAGCGCCCTGATAATCCAAAGGGACCTATGCAAGGTGTTTATCGTGTGCTTCGTGGTGGTTGTTGGAAGAGTCTCAAGGATGATCTTCGGTGCTCTCATCGCCACAGAAATAATCCGGGCATTGTGAATCGCACCTATGGTTTCCGATGCGCTGCTGATGTTGATGAATAGTTTTCTGTTTGTCTGTGTAGGGAATATCTGCCGTTCTCCAGCTCTAAAAGGAATGCTTGAACACCTTCTCAAAGAGAGGGGGATAACGGCTTATGTAAAAAGCTGTGGTCTTCATGCAACGTTTCTTGGAAATCCTCCAGATAGACGGATGCAAGAAGTGGCTCATAAACATGGGGTCATTTTGCAAAATCAAGCAAAAATTTTTGAAAGCGCCTATTTTGATCAGTTTGATGCGATCTTTTGCGTTACGGCAGAGGTGCTTTCCTCGATCCGTAGTATGGCGCACTCTTCAGAGCATCACAGAAAAGTCTTGATGGCAACCCACTACTCTAAGTTACATCCTGACGATCCGATTCCTGATCCTTATTTCAACGCTTCCGATGGATTTGAAACTGTTTGGTCGATTGTCGAGGATGCCTGCAAGGGAATTCTTGATAAGTTTTATCTTGATAAGAAATAGGGTAAGTTAGACCATATGCTTATGAAATTATTATTGTCAAAACCTAGGGGATTCTGCGCCGGTGTGGTGCGTGCAATCGAGACGGTAGAGCGAGCCCTTGAACTTTGGGGGCGCCCCATCTATGTTAAACATCAGATTGTTCACAATCGCCATGTTGTAGAAGATTTAGAGAAGAAAGGCGCAATTTTTGTCGAGGATCTTGATGAAGTGCCTGAAGGCTCCAGAATCATCTATTCTGCTCATGGTATCCCTCCTTCTGTGCGAGAGCATGCGAAGCAGAGAGGTTTGATTGAAATTGATGCTTCTTGCGGTTTGGTTATTCGTGTTCACTCTGCTGCCAAACGGTTTGCAAACAAAGGGTATCATGTCCTTTTAATCGGCCATAAAAAGCATGTAGAAGTCATAGGCACAGCTGGAGAGGCTCCTGATGCAACGACAATCATTGAGTCTATTGCAGATGTCGAAAAGCTTTCCTTTCCCCAAGAGCAACGCTTATTTTATACGACGCAGACAACGCTTAGCCTTGACGATGTTAAAGATATTACTGATGCTCTTAAAGCAAAATACCCACTTATCGAGACTCTTCCTAATTCTTCAATCTGCTATGCAACGACAAATCGACAGTTGGCACTGAGAGAAATCACTCCTTCTGTTGGGCTTGTTCTTGTCGTAGGAGATCCCACAAGCTCAAACTCAAATCGCCTGTGCGAAGTCGCTCGAAAAAGAAATATCCCTGGTTACCTCATTAATTCTCCAGATGACATCGATCCTGAGTGGCTAGATGGTGTAGAAGCTATTGGACTTACCGCTGGTGCATCAACGCCTGAATCAGTGGTGCAAAAGTGTATCGAGCACCTTAAAACTCTCGGAGTGACTGAAACCGAAGAGGTCGAATACACTGAGGAAAATGTCTTTTTTGAGCTTCCGAAGCAAGTGCTTACTCCAGCTTAGGACGAAGTCCCTATCATTCGACTAATTTTTGATAGCAATTATAGATAAATCTGCAGTGCTCTTCAATATAACAATCAGGATACTCCAAATTGTAAAGAATCCATCTACAAGCATCAGCTTTTTCTGTTCTTAATGCTTCTGAATCTTGGTTTATACGCCTTTTTAAACGCTGAAAGAATCCTGGGCACTGATAGTATATTTCTAAATACTGATGAGTATGCTCAAAAAGGTAACCTTCAACCTTGGAGGTTTTTTTGTACTCTTTGATCCACTTCGATGAGTTAGAACAACCAACAAGTGTTTTTCTAATGGTTTCTTCATCGGCCAAAAGGTTCAATCTGAGAGCTTCAATTAGGTGTCTCTTGTAGCTTTTTTCATATCTTGTTGTGAGATGCCTAAAAAGAATCTTAAAATCATTTAAGTCTTGAGTTGCTCTAAACCCCTTTCTTTTCAAGTCGAGGTTTTGGGAAAGGGAATGAGTAACCTGAGATAACTGTCTAAGTATGAGGGTCTTGTGAACTTCTCTTTTTGCTGAGATCTCAAGAAGTCTTAAAAAACTAAAGAATGATATTTCGACATCAACTGGCGGATAGGGAGCGTCTTCTTCTTGTTGAGGGGGAGGCAATGCGGTCAATAGATAATCATTAACATAATAAGCCAAGAGAAGACAAGACGATATTCTCGACGCAGTTCTTAGTGTAGATATCACCGAGAACTTTGAGACCGCTCCATAAATGGATTCGATAGTTGGAAACTGTAGTACAACAGGGGTAATATCCATAATGCTAAAAGATGGTATCAAAAGGGTGGAATAAAAAGAATGTTTTTTACAGGATGCAATAATGGCAGAGAAACAGTCAAAAATCTCTCAGATCGACAAAGGTTCATTAAGAAGGGTCCTTAGTGTTGGGGATCTTTTCGCCGTTGGATATGGTGATTTAGGGTCCTCGATATATTATGCCCTTGGGATTACAACGCTTTTTTCTCTGGGTGCGGCCCCTATTAGCTTAGCAATTGCAGGGCTTGTTTTTGCTTGCACCGCGCTTTCTTATGCAGAGCTTTCTGCAATGCTAAGAGATTCTGGGGGATCGGCAACCTTTACGCGCCATGCTTTTAATGACTTGATTTCATTTATTGCCGGTTGGGGTCTTCTTCTTGATTTTATTGTAACGATTGCAATTTCTTCTTTTTCGATAGCTCCCTATCTTGCATTTTTTGTTGGGGGACTCAAAATCACCTCTGTGAAGATTGGCTTCACCGTTTGCGTGATTGTGATCCTCTTTATTATTAACTATTTTGGAACAAAAAACTCTGCTCGAATGAGCTGGTTTTTGACGACTCTCACCCTATCTACTCAGATTCTGATTGTAATTGTAGGCGCCATTTGGTTTATTCATTTTCCTGATCTTTGGGAGCATTTAAAGATTGGAATTAAGGGCTCTTCTTGCTCTCCTTCATGGCCAGATTTTTGGAAAGGGACTGCGATGGCTATGGTTGCCTATACAGGGATTGAATCAATGGCTCAGCTTGGGGGAGAGGCAAAAAACCCTGCACGCACTGTACCAAAAGCAATGATGCTTGCAATGGGGATGCTCCTTTTTGTTTATATCGGAATTGCGGTTGTTGCTCTTTCTGCTGTTACGCCGCAAGAACTCAGCACAACTTTTTTAGAAGATCCAATTGCTGGAATCGTGTCGAAGTTTCCCTACGGGGGACGCGTTCTTGGAGGGTGGATTGGGCTTTTAGCTGTGGTAACTCTCTTTGTTGCCTCGAATGCAGGGTTAATCGGGGCATCACGCTTGTGTTTCAACATGGGGGAGAATTATCAGCTGCCGCGTTTTGTTTACAAGCTTCATAAGAAACATAAAACTCCCTTTGTCTCCTTGGGGATATTTGCGATTTTTGCTATCGTTATTGTCCTATCAGCAAGAGGAAAGCTAGATTTTTTGGCAAGCCTCTATAATTTTGGGGCAATGCTTGCTTTTTTTATGACACACCTTTCTCTTATCTTCTTGCGAATAAGAAAACCGGATGCCAAGCGCCCTTTTAAGGTCCCTTTTAATATCCTAATCGGAAAATACTCTATTCCTATTACAGGAGTTATTGGAGGTCTGGCCACAGCCGCTACTTGGTGTCTTGTTGTCATTACTAAGGCTGATGGAAGAAACCTCGGATTTCTATGGATATTCTTTGGTCTTGCTATCTACTACTATTTCCGCAAAAAACAATCGATTCCTCCTGCAGGGAAAGTCGAGATCCAGAAGATTAAGATGCCTGAATTTCAGGCAAAAAAATACAACCACATCCTTGTTCCTACTCGTGGGGGACGAGAAACTCAGACGGTTCAAATGGCTTGCGAAATTGCAAAGGTTCATGGTGCCGATGTCACCGCTGTTCATGTAGTCGAAGTGCCTTTTTCCCTCCCACTTGAAACACCTCTCTACCACCGGACTGTCGTTGCTTCTTCTATTCTGAATCGTGCTGAAGCAATCGGCAGAGAGTTCAATGTTGGAGTGAAACTCCGCGTTGTCCATGCCCGCACTGTCGATACAGCTATTCTTGAACTCATTGAAAAAGAAGAGTACGATCTGCTTGTCATGGGAACTGTACTCTCAATTGCCGGTGCCTCTAAAGGGTATGGCGCAGTTGTCGAAAGGGTCCTTAAAAGCTCTACATGCCCTGTTTGGATCTGTTGTAGCGCTCACTAAGCTTTTTTTATAATAGATGGCATGCAGCGCTGTGTCCAGGGGCGACCTCTCGAAGAGGTGGCCGTTTTTGTAGGCAGATGGGTTTGACTTTTGGACATCGGGTGCAAAAGACACATCCTTTTGGAGGGTTAATAGGAGAGGGAACTTCTCCAGTAACAAGAACTCGCGTATGTTTTTTCTCGATGAGAGGATCGGGAATTGGGATTGCTGATAAGAGGCCTTGAGTATAAGGATGTTGAGGGTTTTCGTAGAGATTGGCACTAGGTGCAAGCTCCATAAAGTGTCCCAAGTACATCACAGCAACACGAGTTGAAAGGTATTTAACCATAGCTAGATCATGTGAAATAAAAAGATATGTGAGACCTATTTCTTCTTGCAGGTATCTTAGGAGATTAATGATCTGAGCTTGGATGGAAACATCGAGGGCTGCGATAGGTTCGTCGCAGACAATGAAACGGGGATTGAGAGCGAGCGAACGAGCGATTCCAATCCGTTGCCGCTGTCCTCCACTGAACTCATGAGGGAAACGGCTCATATACTCAGGATGAAGTCCGACAAGCTCAAGGAGCTCTTGGACACGCTTTTGTCTCCCATGGGAGTTTAACGTATCATGAATAGCAAGGGGCTCTGAAATAATCTCCCCAGCGGTCATTCTAGGGTTTAAAGAAGCAAAGGGATCTTGGAAAATATACTGCATATCATGGCGGAGTGCTTTAATCGCTTTTCCTTTATATTTAAGGATGCTTTCACCCTTAAAAAAAATGTCGCCGCTACTGGGCTCATATAGGCGCATGAGAGCTCTTGCCAAAGCGGTTTTTCCGCATCCACTTTCTCCCACTAGACCAACGGTCTCTTGAGGAAAAACATCAAAGGAGACCCCATCAACAGCCCGTATAACTTTTCCCTTATGTTCAAAGTGTTTCTTTAGGTTCTTTACTTGAAGAAGGGGTTTTGCCACTTTAAACCTTCTTTCTCTGGATTCTAGGATCAAATAGCCAACAGGCAGTAAGATGCTCTTTCGAGACTTCTATGGATGAAGGACAGCCGTCATGACATAGTTTCATTGCATGAGGACATCTCTCTGCAAAAGCACACCCTTTGATTGTAGAAGAGAGATCAGGAGGAGATCCATGAATGGAATAAAGCTGGCGCGAAGGGGGAAAATCGAGACGCGGGATGGAGTTTAAAAGGCGGCGAGTGTAAGGGTGTTTTGGAGACCTAAAGAGTTCATTAACAGGGGCGCTTTCAACAATCTTTCCTGCGTACATCACAACTACACGGTCGCAAAATCCAGCAACGATGCTAAAATCATGAGTAATCAGAATGATACTCATCTGTTCTCTTTTTTGAATCTCTTTCAAAAGGTCGAGAATTTGTGCTTGTATGGTTACGTCAAGTGCAGTTGTAGGTTCATCAGCAATGAGGATTTTAGGTGATGAAATCATGGCAATTGCTATCATCACCCGTTGTCGCATTCCCCCGCTTAACTCGTGGGGAAATTGAGTGAGGCGCGTTTCTGAGTCTGAAACCCCAACTCTTTTTAAGAGTTTAATCGCACGCATTTTTATCTCTTCTTTTGACGCTAATGGATGATGGAGGGCGTACCCTTCTATAATCTGATCATCGATTCGCATGGTGGGATTGAGAGAGGTCATGGGGTCCTGGAAAATCATTCCGATTTCCTTTCCCCGAATTTTTCTAAGTTCTCTTTCTCGTTTTAAGAGAAGGTTTTCTCCTTTATAGTAAATCTCTCCCTGATCGATATGTGAAGAAATGGAGGGGAGAAGTCGGGTAAGGCTCTTTGCCATTACTGATTTCCCACATCCTGATTCACCAACGATCCCAAGAGTTTCCCCTTCTTTTAGGTCAAAACTAACTCCTCGAACAGCGCGTACTTTTTTGGAGAGGGTTGAAAAAGAGGTATGAAGGTTTTTTACGTCTAAGAGCTTTTTCATGTTCGAAGCCTCGGGTCGAATGCATCTCGAATACCGTCGCCCAGGAAGTTAAGGGCAAGCATTGTAATACTGATAAACCCTGCAGGGAAAAAGAGTCTCCAGGGATAGTATCGAAGTGCAGAAAGACCATCGCTTGCCATTGTTCCCCAGCTAGCTATTGGGGCTTGCACTCCAAGCCCTAAAAAGCTTAAAAAAGCTTCGGTAAAGATTGCAGCAGGGATGGTGAGAGTCATCGTTGTAATGATCGAGCCGATCGAGTTGGGAATAAGGTGGCGGAAGAGAACCCTCCATCGGCTCGCTCCTAGCATATAGGCGGCCATCACAAAGTCGTTTTGCTTTATTTGGAGGATTTGTGCGCGCACGATACGAGCCATATTGATCCATCCAGTGATTGTAAGGGCTATTAATATCGTTGTGACTCCAGGTTTCATGATGACCATTAATAGAATTACGATAAGGAGGTGTGGAAGAGAGTGCAGAATATCGGTCAGGCGCATCATAATTTCTTCTAGCTTTCCTCCAACCATTCCAGCAAAGGCGCCGTAAAAAACTCCAATAGCCATATCGATTACTGCAGCGGTAATTCCGACAAAAAGAGAGATTCGAGCTCCCCACCAGATTCTGGTAAAGAGATCACGTCCAAGCTCATCGGTTCCAAACCAAAAAGAAGCGCAGGGGGCATTGTTTTTAAGGGCGAGGTGGGTCTCATAATATGTATGAGGACTAAAAAAAGGGACAATGATCGCACAGCCAATCATAATGACTAAGATGGCCAGACCAAAAATTGCAGGGCGATTTGCTCGAAGACGGATCCAGGCATCTTTCCAGTAGGAGATTCCTTTTTCTGGGGGAGCTTCAGAAAATAGCGGTGGGGTTGAAATAAGTACTTCTGATTCCCTCATGCTTCCATCGCTTTTTTATTCTTAAAACATATTCGGGGATCTATCACTGTGTACATTAGGTCTACGACTAAGACACATAGCATTAGCAGCGCGCTATAGAAAACAGTGACACCCATGATCACTGTATAATCTCGATTCGTAATGCTGTTTACAAACCATCCTCCTAGGCCAGGGATTCCAAAAATCTTTTCCACGATGAAACTCCCTGTAAGAATTGCACTGGTCAGAGGGCCTAAATAGGTGAGCACAGGAAGGAGACTATTTTTCAAAACATGTTTAAAAACAACCTGTTGGGTTGAGAGTCCTTTTGATCGAGCAGTTTGAACATAATCCTGCTCCAAAACCTCAACCATATTTGCCCTTGTTAATCGGGCTATAAAAGCAGTAGGCAATGCAGCAAGGGATAAGGCTGGAAGGACAGAGTGAGCAAGTGAGCCCCAACGAGCGACAGGAAGAAGATCCATTCTCATGGAAAAGAGATATTGCAAAAAAGTTGCCATGATAAAGTTAGGAACGGAAATTCCCACAACGGCAAGGATCATTGCTAAATTATCCTGCCATTTTGAGCGTTTTATAGCGGCAAATGTTCCGAGAATTACTCCCGAAAAAAGGGCTATTGTGATCGCTTCAAGGCCTAAAATAAAAGAAACTGGAAAACCCTCTCGAATGATGTCATTTACTGTTCTTCCTTCATATTTAAATGAGGGACCGAGATCCAACGTGATAAGGCCCTTAAGATATTTAACATATTGGATGTACCAAGGCTGGTCCAAACCATAGTGAGCGTACATGCTTTTCATGATCTCTTCTGGAATTGCTTGCTCTTGCATAAACGGATCACCAGGAGCCGCTTGCATCAAAAAAAAGGTCGCAGTTGCTACAATGAATAAGGAGAGAATTAAAAGGAAAAATTTTCGAATAAAATATTTGTGTTTCATCAAATGTAGTGTTTGGCCTTTAAACTTATGTGAGTCCCAATAAATTTAAGGTGTACCTGGAATTTTGTCAAAGATTGCAAAATTTTCGATTATAGAACATAATAACGTAAATTGTTGAAAGGAGACCCCTATGGATTATGCAGAAATTGAATCTCTTCTTGGTGTTAAAGGAAAATCTCTTCTAGAGCATTCCTGTAACACCCTTTCTAAGAAAGAATTACACCTACCAGGCTCTGATTGGGTTGATCGAATTTTTGCTGGAAGTGATCGCTCCATCCGTGTACTCCAAAACATGCAAGAAATTATCTCTCATGGACGCCTTGCTGGTACAGGCTATGTCTCAATCCTTCCTGTGGACCAAGGAATCGAGCATACTGCAGGAGCCTCTTTTGCTCCGAACCCTGCTTACTTTGACCCTGAAAATATCATCAAGCTTGCAATAGAGGGGGGATGCAATGCTGTGGCAACGACTCTGGGTGTTTTAGGCTCTGTGGCTCGAAAATACGCTCACAAGATTCCATTCGTCTTGAAATTTAACCATAACGAGCTCATGACCTATCCCAATACCTATGATCAAATTCCATTTGCTTCGATTGACAAGGCTTACGATATGGGATGTCGCGCTGTTGGAGCAACAATTTACTTTGGGTCTCCTGAAAGTGATCGCCAAATTGTTGAAGTGGCACAGGCCTTCGAGCATGCCCACGAATTGGGAATGGTCACTATTCTTTGGTGCTACCTCCGCAATCCGGCTTTTAAAACTGATAAAGAGGATTATCACAATGCTGCTGATCTCACAGGGCAAGCAAATCATCTTGGAGTCACAATTGAAGCGGATATTATCAAGCAGAAGGCTCCTACCTGCAATGGAGGGTTTAAAACGCTTAAGTTCGGAAAGCAGACTGACAAAATGTATACCGAACTCTCTTCTGATCATCCTATAGACCTCACCCGTTATCAAGTAATCAATAATTACATGGGGCGCATGGGGCTTATCAATTCAGGTGGAGCTTCAGGGGAGAATGACCTTGCAGTAGCCGTTGAGACAGCTGTAGTGAATAAGCGCGCTGGCGGGATGGGACTTATCTCAGGACGTAAAGCCTTTCAAAAGCCCATGAAAGACGGTGTTAAGCTTCTTCATGCGATTCAAGATGTTTACCTTTGTGATAAAATCACCGTAGCCTAAAACTTGTGATGGGTTTAGAACAAATATGTTTTTGTTGTGGGGTGGTGGCAAAAAGCGATTGTAAATATGGGCGCTGTATGCTGACTGCTGTTATAATTTTAAAGAGAGTGGTTACTTAAAAAATGATTTATGAAATTCTGACTTTTTTCATAATTGAAGATTGAGAGGATCGGGATGAATTGTTGTAAAAAGTGCCGTGGACAAGAGCTGGTTAAAAATGGTCATATCAGAGGTCAACAACGCTATAAATGTAAAAGTTGTGGGTATAGTTTCATCAATTTAAGGTGATTCAAGGTTGAGATTGCCAAGGGAATGGAGTCTTTGGAGGGGGGACGTCTGATTGGTCATCGGCAAGGTCGCCAGCTGCACCAAGGACTTGCCCCCAAATCCCTGCTTTCGGAGCGATTTGCTTGCGAGCAACAAGAAATGCAATCTTTCCCGTCGCAGCACCTGTGTCGATTTCGACATTGCCAAAGGGACCTTCAACGGGAACCTTCAAAACATAGTTATCGTCGATTCCTTGGATTCCTAAGGTAGAACGGAGTGCTTGGGCGGTTAGGCCGAGGGTCATATCAACATAACGTTTAGGGAAACGAATATTTCCCCATAAACAGAGTTGATATGCCTTGTTATAGAGAATTTCAGTTCTGTCAACATACATCTTCCCTCGATTCATATTGAATCTTGCAGGGGTGAACCAAAGAGAAACGTTTCCTCTGCTTTCGGACTTAAAAAGTCCTCCCACTTCTGAGGTGCTGCCAACATTTTTGCAAAGGATCTGCCCAAGATCGAGTTGTCCATATTTAAAGCTCATATTCTTTATATGGAGATCTTTTAGGGGGACGTTAAATCCCTCATCGTGAATATATAGAGTAATAGGTTTTTCCATCGCCACAACGACTAGCTTAGCGCTCTTTTCGAGAACATCATTGAGCTGGGGAGTGACTGTGAAAATTGCTTTGAGCGGATCTTGAAGATAAAGAACTTCATTAGAAATGATTCCAGCAAAATTCGCTCTGCATGCTGATGCGTTAATGTCCATCGTGACTTTCCCCTGACTCTTTTCCACTTCTGCATCAAAAGTAGCATTAAACAGATCACCAAGAAATGCTGAAGGGGGGAATCCGGAGGCTGTGTCAAATTTCGAAAGGGCATCAACAAAAACACTGGGAAGGTTTCTGACACTTGCATGGATCGATGTAGAGACATCTTTGAAATCCAGAGCTCCAGCGCTAGAGAGAAAGTCTGTTATTGTTCCAGAGCCTTGGATCACACCACTTTTTCTTTCCCCAACTGGAGACACATTTCCATTAAACTTAAAGGTAAGAGGATTGTTTTCTACCCGTTTTTTCGCAATATCGAAATCAAACTTTCCAAGCACAGTAGTAGCACCAGTTCTGCTTTGTTTTAGGTTAAGATCGTCAATACGGATATTCGCATCAAAGTAGCTGCCAAAGAGGTTGAAATCAGGTTTTGGGAAACCTTCTTCCTGATCTTTTAAAGGAACAGAGAAGGGGGAAATCTGTATTTTAAGTACTCCTGAGCCATCAACAGTAAAGAGCGGGTTATTGGAGCTAATTTGTTGATTAGGATTCCGCCATCTGCGGAAGGCGTCATATGACTTTTTGCTTAAATCCCAGCGGATTTTCAGAGGTTTTCGGGGGTTACGAAGCTCCAAAGTTTCCCCCGCATAAAATGCACCATCAAGAGTCAGGCCAAGGCTTTCTATTTGAATATCGAGGTTTTGCCTTCCCAAAGCTTTTTCCATTGCATATTTCAACTCAAGGGAGGGACCGATTAAATCGGGAAGCTGTCCTCTTGTTTTGAAAAAAACATCAGCAATTTGGGAGGGGAAATTGCTTAAAGATGCTCTTACAGTACTAGGAGAAGATATAAGCTCGGATGCTTTGCCATCTCCGACTAATGTAAGCTCCAGCTTTCCAGCGCCTCTGCCATTTTCAAGAGCACTTCCTTCAAAATTGACACTATGTGCATTTTTCTTTCCATCAAGGTCGAAGTCTACTTGAACATTTTCAAAGTTGAATGGATAGCGATTGAGTGGGTTTACCATGTCGAGGTTGGCAATCTTCCCAACGCCTTTTACAGATAGAGAGGAAAAACTCTCTTCCTTTAGGGGGATTTGACTTGGTTTAATTTCTAGTTGAAGAGGGGTCGTTTTGGCTAATAAAGGATATTCACTCTCTTTAGAAAGGATAGGGTTAATTTGTGAGGGCTCCAAAAAAAAGTCTATTTGCAGTCCTTTTGTCAAAATGAGGGTGCTTTTCTCTACCGCAGCTGCAATGTCTCCTTTAAATTTTCGCCCATCTAGAGAAACATTAAGAGGAGACATTTCAAATTCATCACCAACTTTTGCTCTTCCGCTAACTTTAACACCTACATTTTCTCCTAAGACCGAATATCCCCATGTCTGGTCTTGATAGTCGAGAGTAGTGACTCCATCAAATTGAAAGGAGGATAGAGAGGTTCCTTTAAGATTTAACATAATGGAGGGGAGGCTAGCATTTCCAAGCGCAAAAAGATCACTTACTTCTACTTGTCCAGAACTGAGCTTAAGCTCGAAATCAGAATCCTTAAAAATAAGCCCTTCTTCATTGATAGGAATCGAAAGAGCATTTAACTCCCCTTGGATTTTAAAAGGGCGGGTAAGGTTTTCATAGAGATTTGGAGTGACCACGTAGGTAAAGGTTGAAGGTTGCGTAAGCCGTGCAACATCGCTGAGAATAAGAGAAGCATTCTGCAGATTTAAAAGAGGAGTCTTTCCATTTAGGGTAATATTATTTTGGTTTTTAGCAATTTTTCCGGAATAGGTATCTCCAAGATAGACGGAAAGGGAGCTGTTTGAAAAGCTATCAATAAGGGAAAGGGGAAGGTTATCGATGTTTAAATCAAGAGCTGGATAAGAGGGGTTTTTTAGGATGTTTTGGGCTGAAAGAGTTCCACTTAAAGAAGATTGAACCTCTTTTTGATATCGCATAGCGCTTTCTAAACTTATTTGAATGAGCTCATTTAGTGCTGTTGTTGAAAAGTTTGCTTTGAGTTCATCAATATTAAGGAGTCTTTCGATTTTGCTTAGAAGAAGCTCTCCGCCAGAAAAATAGAGATTTCCAACAACAGCCGCTCCTTTGAAATCAAAATTGTTTCGAGTCAATGGGAGGGAACCTTTTTCAAGTCGAATCTCGGTTTGTGCATCGTTTTGGAGGGAGACATCCTTATTGAAATAGTTAAATAGAAGGGGTTTTAAAGTCAGAGCAACTCTGGCTGGAGAATTTAGAACAAGTGTCCCACTTTTATAGGTCGGGTTCAGATCAACAAGAAGGCGAGGGGAACGCACGCTTACCTCAACCTTTAATTCTTCTTCAATTGGAGTTGATTTTAGGTTTGCATTTACAGTATCGCCAAGCATTGCAAGAAGAAGACCTTGATACTTAGGAGCAAAAATAGAGATGACTTGGTCTAGACCCTTGATAGGAACGTTATCAAGGGTCGCTGTTCCTTCTATTAGAGCTTTCCAGCTCCCTTGAGCATAAAAGGTTCCTATGAGTTCACTTTTTCTTGTTTTCCCCTCGAATAAGAATGAATCTGTTTCTCCAACGTCAAGATCCACTTTTATTCCATAAATAGATATGGAGGTGTTTCCTCCGTTTTCAATTGAGACTCTTCCGTTTGAGAGAGTGAGGTGACCACTAAAGTCAGACCAGAATTTCCCTTTGGGCTTTTCAATGGCTTTTCCAGCCTCCTTGAGGGCACCGACTTTTTTCTGAGACACTTTGGGGCAGGCTGAAATATTTAAGTTTTCAATGTGCGTGTTACCGATACTTCCATTTCGAAAAAGAAGACTCCAAAAGGAGCAGCCACTGGTAAGGGAATCAAACGTAACTTCGAATCCTTTTCCCTCATTAAACTGAAGTTTATCGATTTGCTGCTCGCTTGTCCAACTAAGTGAAAGGTCTTGAATCTTGAGCTGGCCTCCTGTATTTCTCTCAACTGTTCTGATCAGGAAGTTTGTTCCAGCTTCAGAGGATAAAATTGTAGGGAGCAATGCTACAAGAAGAATAATGCCTCCTCCTAAAATAGCTACAGCTGTCCACACCCGTTTTTTCATTTTAAAATCTAACCACTAGTTGTTGGTTTGAGCCACTGTTTGTACCAAAGAATTTCCAAAATTGTTTTCGCATCGATGATCTCTCCAGACTGAATCATTTGAGTCGCTTTGTCAATGGACACAGTCAATTAATCAATATCATCGGTGTCAGCCCCTGTTAGAGGGTCTGGGGTCAATTCCTCTGCTAAGTAGAGGTAGAGATATTCTGACAAAACACCAGGAGCAGAAAAGAATCCAGTGAGAAGAGTAATGGTTTTTGCTCGCATCCCTATTTCTTCTCTTAGCTCTTGATCCGCACAAAAAAGAGGATCTCCCCATTGGCATTAATCGGGATAAGGGCAACTGCCCCTGGGTGAAGGACAATGTCAAATGTTTTGGGGTTTTGATGGTCAAAGGTAATTTCATTTCTAATGACTTTGAAAATCACGCCTTCATGAATTTCTGTCCGTTTAATATGGACCTCTCTTTCTCGTTTTTCTTGCATCTGCGAATTGCTCATTTCTTCATCCCTTCGGTATAGGGTGAGACCTTTCCGTCTCCTTCAATTTTTTCATTGAGGACTTTAGGAGGTTTAGGGTGATTAACATAATGGACATGCCCAGACCCACGAATAGAAGCATTTAACTCATCAGTTACCCATACAAAGGCGGTTCCGGGTCCTTGGATGATGACATTGACAATTTCAGATTTAAGATTTTGAGCAGCGTATTTCCCCGCTCCTTTTAAGAAAATGGTTTGAGTTTTCACTTTTCCTTGCAGCGATACCTGACCACTTCCATAAAGATTTGTAATCAAGTGGTCAAAATGTAGATTTCCCTCTAGGAAGGCTGCTCCTTCTAGATCCACAACAATGACAAAATGCTCTCCTTTAAGTTCATCGACATCGACTGCTGCACTTCCAGCAAGGGTTATTTTTTCTAAATGCTTAACAGTCAATTTGGCATTAATAATCCCAGGAAATCTAGTAGAAAAATCAGCATCACCAGGGCGAATCATTAAAACCCCTTGTTGGTCTGAAATCTCGATGTTTCTTAGAAGGGCGGGATCTGCAGATATTTCTAAGTGGTTTTCAGATCCCTGCTTAATTTCCATTTTCCCTTCTCCGTGGAAAACGAGCTCTCTAATATAGTCATATTCATGGGAATAGGTGGTTTCATGGGCTGAGAGAAATGTTGCAGATAATAGGAGCAGTATTCTTAGTATCATCATGATCCCGAGGGTAGCTCTCTCAAAGATTTTATTCAACTAAGGGGCTAAGGTTCTTTACTCAGAGCATTAGGTTTGATCAAAATACTCTCACCATTTATGGTTCGAAGTAGGGTTAGGGGGTGAGTGTCCTAATGAAATTTCGCACTAAATTATTCTATTCATTTATTTTTTTAGGGCTTATGAGTACTCTGCTTGCCCTCTTCATCATCTATGGAGAAGCCTCCCGCCTAATTTTCGAAGAAATTCGTGCGAAAATTTTATCTCTCACTGTTAATTCAGAACAACTTGTCGATCCTAAGATGGTGGAAGAATTCATCCAAAGTAAAGGAGCTTCGAATAGCTCCTCCTATCGAGCTCTCAACAATGACCTTCTTGAGATTCGAGATATTAATCGTCGCTCCGATATTTTTGTTGAGTTTGTCTATCTTATTAAAAAGTACCCAGACTCTGATCAGTATTACTTTCTGATGGACATTGAATCAGAAGACGTTAAGAAAAAAAGTAAGTATGAAACTCTCTATCCATCTAGAGGAGAAGTTCCTCAGGGCCTTTCAGAACCCTATGTCACAGCCCATATCTATTCAAATGAATGGGGAAGCTGGCTTTCAGGTTATACACCCATTTACAACTCTAATGGGCATGAACTATGCATTTTGGGGATCGACGTTCGCACAAAGGAGATCTTTGTTGAACTAGAAAGATTGCTCCTATACGGACTAATTGCTTTTGTGGTTTCTGTTTTTGTGGCGGTTATATTCGCCTATTTTCTCTCCAAGCTTGTCTCTTCATCCCTCTCTGTTCTTTGCGACACAGTCAAAAACATTGGAAAAGGGGATTATTCCTCTCGATCACCACTGCTTACTCGTGATGAATTTAATGAGCTCTCTATTGCAATCAACCAAATGGCAAAAGGTCTTGAAGAAAGAGAACGGCTGAAGATTGGATTTACTCGTTATGTTTCGCAATATGCTTTAGAGGAGCTTCTGAAGCTTGACAAGCCTATTACTATTGAGGGAGAGAGAAAGAAAGTCACGATTCTCTTTACCGATCTCAGAGATTTCACAAAAATGGCTGAAGAGCTTCCTCCAGAAGATGTCTTGAAACTTCTTAACGAATATTACCAGGAGATGATTGAAGTTATTTTCAACTATGGGGGAACCCTGGACAAATTTATTGGAGATGGAATGATGGTTGAATTTGGAGCGCCTCTTGAGGATAAGCTTCAAGAACTCCATGCTGTTCTTGCGGCAGTTCATATGCAGCTTCACTTAGATAGACTCTCAGATAAATGGGAAAGAGGTGGAAAGAAGCGATTTGTTATGGGGGTAGGGATTCATACAGGACTTGCAGTCTTGGGGAATATCGGTTCCGAGCGGAGGATGGAGTATACGGCCATCGGGGACACAGTCAATGTGGCTTCGCACCTGGAGCGAGCCACAAAAAAAATCGATAAACGCATTATTGTATCTAACACCGTTTATGGGAAGGTTAAAGACCACTTCATTTTTGAAGATCTAAAAGAGGTTGAGATTCCTGGAAGAAAAGGAAACATTCAAGCCTACTCACTCGATCCATACGCTCAAAAAGATCTTCATCGTCTTGAGATAATTCACGATCAACACACTCTTCCTGAAGAATAATACTTGCATTTTCAAGGAGTTTTTTTTATTAAAAGTAAAAAAGAAATATTCACGGGCTCGACATGAAAAAACAAACGATTAGTACCATTATTAATCTTTCCAACTTTGGCTATATTGCAGCCTGTATCGTTCTCTATTTAATCGCTCTTTGCATTCTTATTTCTGCTGTTTGGGGTATTATAGCAGATATGCGCTCAGGAGCCTATACTGTCTATAAGTTGCTTGATGAAGTTGGTTTGATTGTATTCTCAATGGCTGTGATCGATGTAGGTAAATACCTAATGCTAGAAGAGGTGATTCGAAAAGGAAAGAATGAATATCACCCCACACAGACACGGAAAACTCTGACAAAGTTTGGGATTATTATCGCCTCGGCTCTTTCCTTAGAAGGGCTTGTCCTAACAATTGAAGTCGCTAAGCAAGACATCACGCAGATTCTCTATCCTGTCTGCGTGCTAATTACCGCAACAATCTTTATTGTTGGGATTGGAGTGTATCAGCTTCTGAATTCTCGCTCTGAGTCGAAATAGTAGGGGTGAAATTTTCGATGAAGTTTGCAAGCTCATCCTGAACCTTATCATGGTTTTCTAGTGGGTAGGTCATCTCCACTTTGTAGAGAATATTCCCAACGAGTATCAAGGTTCCTGCCGTCTCAGTCTTTTTACTATAGTGCTCATAGTCTAAAGCAGGAAAGGTTTTGAAAATTGTGCTTTCTTTTCCCACAAGCTGGACTTTTCCAAGTTCTTTCATTACCACTTTAAGTGCTCCACCGAGAACCAGACTACTTCCATATTTTAGCCACCCATCAGGCAGTGTTGTATAGCTGACTGAGAAGCGCTTATCTCCATCGATATCACAAATATATTCTTTGTAGGAAAGGGATTCCTCGCCTCCAGGAATTGGAAGATCTCGAACAGTTTTTTCAGGTTTTTTAGGAAAAGCCGCTGCAAAACTCTCTTCCTTGGAAGCAAAAGCAGTCCACTTTTCAAAACCTAGGCCCTTTTTCACTGCATGATGAAAATTCAACTTGTGGCTATGTTCTCTTAAATTGCTATAAACGTAATACCCTCCGAAACCGATAAGAGCCACAAAAATAATAAAAAATATTTTCTTCATCATTTAACCTAAATTGTTTTTGCGAATATAATACACTAACCTCCCAAAAATTCCAACTCAATGAATATGTATCGATATTAAAAATTATAATCCATATTCTTGGGATGTCTATGAGTATTTTAGGTTTGTTCTTCAGGCTTTTCAGGAATGATCACTGTTCCAATAATATAAGCAATAAGAAGGGGAAAGAACCCTGTTAGGAGCATTGCAAAAAGCATGACAATTCGAACAATTGTCGCATCAATTTTTAAACTTTCTGCGATTCCGCCACAGATCCCACCGATTTTTCGGTCACGAACGGAGCGATAGAGGCGTTTACATTCAAATTGAATATATATGGGAGGTCCAAGAGGGATAAGCATCCAGGCAATAATATACAGGACAAGGAGAGGGAGCACCCCCGTAAAGATACAAATGATGATCAACAATAGTCGAACAATTGTTGGATCGAGGCTTAAAAGCTGCCCCAAGCCTCCGCAGACTCCTGCAATCTTCTTATCCCACCTGTCTC
Organism: Candidatus Neptunochlamydia sp. REUL1; assembly: GCF_963457595.1. Lineage (GTDB taxonomy): Bacteria > Chlamydiota > Chlamydiia > Chlamydiales > Simkaniaceae > Neptunichlamydia. The sequence goes on along the minus strand of NZ_OY735137.1, from coordinate 65,010 downwards.
GGTATAAACGCTTCATAAACTCATTATTACTGATGGATTTTTAAACTTCAAACATTGGAGGCGCTTGAAAGGACATTTTCTTCCCTGTAACAGGGTGAGTGAATGCCAAGTGCGTCGCATGGAGGTGGAGGCGCCCACTCGCCGTATCGCCATACTTTTGGTCACCAAGAATTGGATAGCCAGCCGCTAGGGACTGTGCTCTAATTTGATTCTTCTTACCTGTTTCCAAAGTATATTCTACAGCAGATGTTTTTCCTCGAGTATTGAGAACCCTGTAGTGAGTGATGGCAATCGCACCTTTGGGGTGAGGACGAACAAAGTAATTTTGATCCTCAAGAAGGCGACATTGCCATGTTCCAGACCCTTCGAGCTTTCCTCGAACGATTGCAACATATTTCCTTTCGATAGAATGAGAATGGAATTGTTCCTTTAGCCCTTCTCGAGCTTCTTCCGTTAGGGCCATTACCATCACGCCTGAAGTTTCTCTATCGAGGCGGTGGACTGGAAAAGCACGTGGATACGCTCTTTTAAGAACACCATGAACAGTATCTTCGGTTTGGAATGCTGTGGCAACGCTGAGCACTCCTTCTGGCTTATTTACAACAACAAGATCTCGATCTTCATAGAGGACTTCGACATCTAACTCCAAGAATTTTTGTTTTTCTTTTAAAGAGATCTGTGCCCCTTCCTCAATAATGGCATGAGGTTCCTTTACCTTCTTGCCATCGACAAGGATACGTCCGCCCTTTAGCCATTTCCGAAGAGTGGACCTTGAGCTGTCTGGGAATTCTAATGAAATTCTATCAAGCAGTGCTGTCATAGGTCGGATGATACCAAAATATCTCTTTTCAAGCGAAATTTTTGAGAGAAAAATAAGATCAAAATAAGGTTTTACAAAAGAACTTGGCGTATATTATGATTCAGGTTTCAGGATCGGTTTAAATGGAGAATACTTATGGTAACCAAAAAGTTTCCTATTAGCTCATTTTTTATGGATGATGATGAGTTTACCCTGACCCCTCACGCTTTTGGGCTAAGTGTGTTTGAGGAAGGGGACTCTATTACTATAGAGGCGGCTCTCCCAGGGCTTTTAATAGAAAATGTTGAAGTCACTCATGCTCCCGGATATCTTTTAATTGAAGCTGAAAAAAAAGAAGAAAATCAAAAAAGAAAATACTACAGGAAAGCCTGTAGTTCCTTTTCTTATCGAGTGCCCCTCCCCCCAGCAGCAAATCTATCAATAGACCCTGAAATGATTCTGGAAGAAGGAATTATGAAAATCACTTCCAAACGGAGAAATAAGAGGGGACTAAGATGAAAAAAATTGTTGCTCTCGTTCATGAAATTTTTGAGGATTTAGAGCTTATGTACCCTGTTATCAGAATCAAAGAAGGAGGAATTAAAGTCGTGATTGCAGGAGAAGAGGAAGAAACCGTTTACCATGGAAAGCATGGCTACCCTTGCAAAAGCACTGCGGCATTCCGTGATATTAATCCCTCAGAGTTTGATGGGGTCCTGATCCCTGGCGGGTTTGCCCCTGATAAATTCAGAAGGATTCAGGATAGTCCTTTGGTAATTGACGGACATCTCATAAGTTCCAGGACACCTAAGGATCTTCCTATCTTTGGAAAAGCAATTGTTGAGGCATTGTCGTGAAAAAACTCCTCCTCCTACTTCTTCCTCTTATTCTAATTGCCGCTGACAAACCTCCAATTGAAGACTCCAAGCTCCTTAACATAGGTACTGGTGTGTTTAATATCGTTCGAAACCAAAAGAGCGTTAACTTTCAATTAGAGTATCGATCCGACTACGCTTTTTATCGCAATTCTATGCTTTTTTTTCGCCCCTTAGTAGGAGTTATGGCAACAACAAGGGGATCTGCATATTTTTATGCAGGAATTGCTTTTGATGTTTTCTTGTTTCCTCAACTTGTATTTACCCCAAGCTTTGCCCCTGGTATCTATATGAAGGGGGGAGGAATGGAGCTCGGGTTTCCTCTAGAGTTTCGTTCCTCAGCAGAGCTTTCCTATCGCTTCAAGAACGAATCTCGCTTTGGAGCAATGTTCTATCACATGTCAAATGCTAGCATAGGCTTCAGAAACCCTGGGACTGAATGTCTTGTGTTTTTTTACTCGATCCCGCTTCCGTAACATTCTTATGCTAAGAATCCGAAAAATAGTTGCAAAAACCCTTTATTAATAAATTTGGTCATTTGTAAAATACATATAGGGGACCGACCAATATGTCATTTATGGTCTGATTACCAAAAGATAGTAGCTGATTTCCAAGGAGATATAAATCTCCATACGCTACCACTATGCTTAATGTATTTCTGGGGGGAAAACGCATGTCAAAACAGTCTGTATTCAAGCCATTTCCGCTTTGTACAGGCTGCCATGCTCAAACAATTGCAGCATCTTTTCTATTTGCTTCTGGGAGTTTGCCTTCCCTAAAACGTTTTGTCTATCTTCCCGATGGGGAAAAGATCGTCATGGAAATTTCTACACCTAAAAAGTGGAAAGAGACTGATCCTACGGTTGTTATGGTTCACGGCCTTTGCGGATCCACTGAATCTACATATATGCTGAGAATAGCAAAGAAACTCTACAGAGAAAAAATTCGGGCCATTAGAGTCAATCTTCGAGGGTGTGGAGGCGGACGTGGGCATGGAAGTAAGCTCTATCATTCTGGAGCAAGTGATGACATCTGGGACACATTAAAGGAGATCAAAAGAGATACACCTCATTCTCCTATCAACTTAATGGGATTCTCACTTGGAGGAAATGTCGTACTTAAGACGGTTGGAGAGCGTGGCAGTGAAGCTAAGATCCTTATTGACAAAGTGATCTCAGTTAATCCACCAGTAGATATGCAATCTAGCATAGAGCTTCTCTCACAAAACACCTTTTATGAGCGCTATTTTATGGCTATCCTAAGAGAGGAAGTTGCTTATCTCCATGATACTTTTGAGCATTTACCACCTATTAGAATATCAACCGAAATGACACTGCTAGAGTTTAATGATTTGTATATCGCTCCTCAGTCAGGGCATGATAATGCACGGGATTATTACCATGCTTGTAGCTCAGGAAGACTCATTCACAATATTGCTGTTAATTGCCATATCCTTTTTTCTCTTGATGATCCAATTGTCGATAGCAGTGTCGTTAATTTTAAAGAGGTTCCGAAGAATGTGAACATTCTTATCACTGAAAATGGAGGGCATTTAGGTTTTTTAGGCATTCCAGGTCAAAAAGGGGGATTCCACTGGATGGATTCTGTTCTCCTCCAATGGCTATTTGAACCGACTGAGGATCGGGAATAGGTATTTTGCTGCTCCACCTATTCCCTATTCTCTTTTATATCAGCTAGTTTGGTTGTTTAGAACTTGCTCGGGTTGTTTTTGAACCAATTAATGATTTCATTGGACTCATAGAGGGTTTCCCCGTTGATCACTAGACAGGGGACCTGCTTCTTTCCACCGATCTTAACCAGTGTCTTGGCAGCATCCGGGTTTTTCCCAATGTCCACAGAAGGAACCGTTTTATTTACCGAGGCTAGGTAAGCGTTGACTTTTTTGCAGTAAGGACACGTCGATCGCGTGTAAAGAAGAAGTTTCGGTTTTTCCATATTCACCTTTCTGCCCTGTTTTTCTATTTCATGCTCCTTGTAGGCAATAGCAAACACATCATCATAGATATGAACTAGAGAACCAATAGACTTAACATCTCCGTCAATCTGCATTTCGTCAAAATAAGGGGGATCTATCAAAGCTGGATCCATATCAATCATCGCACACACTCCATTAGTTGGGAAATAGGAATTTTAACCCAAATTTATATATCACGGAAGAAGTTTGTTTTTGCAGCTTCGAATAATAGTGGCGTGATGATGAGGAATTTTCTTTAGCTAGATCCACTTCATGGAGATATCCTCTAGGTTCTGCAAAGAGAAGCATCTCATGTGCTCTGATTGGAGAGAGAGGGTTTTCTAGTGAAACTTCATAGACATCTCCAAAAAGATTCCCCAGTTTTGAAACTAAGTCTCCACGACATACAAACCCTTGAAAACTGGGTCTTGTTTTAAGGGTCACCCAATCTTGAGCAAGCTTTTCAGAAACTCCAGGGAAATTAAAAGCATAGGAGCATTCATAGGGATTTTGACTAATAAGTTCAGCCTCGTGAATCAGGGTATAGGAAGCAACGACCCCTCCTAAACTATGTCCAATAACACGTCCTGGACGCCCTTCTTTCTTGAGCCAATCGTGAAGGGGTTTTTGCCCTTTTTCGAATATGCTATATCCTGGGCCTTTCGGATCGAGATCACTGATAATAGAAGCTCTTCCTCCCTCTGTTGTGAATGAAAAATCCGTCCCTCGAAACAAGAGAATTGGAGCCCCTTTATCGTAGTCGGTGCGGATAAAGCCGAAGGCCTTAATCTTGTTCCACAGATCAAATACCCGATCGACAACAAAGGTTGCCATTTCCATACACCCATGTTTTCCCATTACAGGTAGAGGAATTGTATGCCCCATCTTGAGATTGCGATATGCCATGACTTTAGCTAAGACCTCGCATGCAGCCCATTCACACATTTGAGGGTTTTCTACCGTTTCATAGATCATCTTTAGCACTTCTGAAGCTTTATCAATATCTTTAAACTGGGGAGTTACGCGACAGATAATCCCTTTTGAAGCCATTTTTTCGCGATAGGTCTGTCCAAATCGGCTAAAACTCTCTGAGGAGTTTTCATAAACGAGCGTTTTTTCTTTGAGCGCATAGCAGCGAGAATCATATTTGAAAAGCCAGGAGAGAAATATCTCCCAATATTTAAAGCTTTGAGCTGAAAGCGAAAAATCATCTTGATTCATAAACGAGCCCCATATCGTTAAGATAAAGTGAGGGGCCCTTCAGGTCAATGATTATTAGAAATTGGTGATACTCGGAGATGGGGAAGGTAGGTTTTATCCACATTCATCATGACAAACTCGCAATCAGAGCGCATCTTTTCGATCCATAGATCATTTTTTCCTATGAGAATTCTATCATTCTTCTTCCACCCCTTTAGAAGGAGAAGGTCATTTTTATCAATCTGCCACCAAAACTCATTTCCATTATTATTAAAAACTGAAACCTCTCCATCAAAAGGATCAATGTAGTTGATAAACTGAGTATAGGGACCATGCATATAGGGCTCTGAGAGGAAGTTTGCATGAACAAATTCGCCGCTCTTATCCAAGTTTGCTATATAGTACTCAGATCCACCCATGGGCATAGTGTTTCTAGTGATCGATAAATGATCGTGGTAATCCCACTCTTCATAAACCTTCATAGCCTCAGCAGACAGAGCCTTAAATTGTGTTCCATCCTGTAATTCTATTTTTCCATCTCGACTTTTTCCGCAAAGAAGATGCTCCCCTGCATTCAATAAGAAAATAGGGGCAGGTGACTTTGCACCTGGAGGTTGAGATTGCCATGCAGCAAGCTGTGTTCCCACCAGGAATAACAAAGCAATAGTACTTAAGATTTTTCTCATCATAACTCCATCAAGTGATTAATTTCGCTCGGGAGTTTAATACATAAATAAATTTTCAAGAAAGGAAAAAGACTCGCGTTTGCATATCGAGATCGATTCATATGAAGAAACCATTAGAAAAAAAAGTGGTCTATAATATTGAGATAACTCCATAATGAAGTTCATGACATTACATCCAACTCTTAAAGAGATCATTACAGTGACAAAAGCGGCGAACAACCCTCCTCTTTCGCGCACACCTCTAGCTGAAATCCGAAAGGGACCCATGAAGATTCGTCCTCTTGCTGGTGAGCCTAAACCGCTTGCAAAAGTCATGAATCACATCATACATCATGAGGAAGGAAACCTACTTGTTCGTCTATACTATCCCAAAGAAAGCACCCCTCTCCCTGTTCTTCTTTATTTCCATCCCGGTGGGTTTGTCAAAGGAGATATTGACGCACATGATCCTACCTGCCGAGCCCTTGCAGATGCTAGCGGCTGTCTTATTGCCTCAATGAATTACCCTCTCTCTCCTGAAAACCCCTTTCCTAAAGCATTAAACGCCGCAAAAGTTGTTCTCCATTGGATTAGTTCCCACCCTAAAGAAATTTCCTCAGATGGAAGAATCGCAATTGGTGGAGAAGATGCCGGAGGAAACCTCGCTGCTGTCCTAACGCAAGAAGTACGCGACGAACCCTACCCAGACATTTCCTTCCAAGTTCTTATTTACCCTCAAACAGACTTAACATGCAGCAGCCTTTCCCATCTGGAATATGGATCAGGATACCTTCTTGAAAAAGACTCGATTGAATGGTACCGCAAGCAGTACCTTGATAATGATCATGATCTCACCGATCCCCGAATATCGCCCCTCTATTCTTCCAATTTCTCATCCCTGCCGCCAGCCCTAATCCTTACTGCTGAATACGATCCCATGCGCGATGAAGGGGAGTCTTATGCCCAAAAACTCAAAGAAAAGGGCGTTCCTGTAAAACTAAAAAGATATAAAGGGATGGTCCATGGCTTTTTTCAAATGGCCGGCCTCCTCGATGATGCTCACCTAGCCATTCAAGAGGTGGGTGAAACCCTAAAAGCCCACTTCAAGCTTGAATAACATGGGATAAACTCATCTATGGCAAAAGACGTTACGGCATCGAACTGCACAATCGTAGGATTCGGATACTTTATTTCCCGTCCCTACCTCTGGCTAGCTCCTCTGCTTGCTGCCTTAATTTCTTTCTTTGTCCTTCTCGCTGCTTTTTTTCTCACAGCCTATATCAGCTGGCCCGAAGGCTCTGTCGGGTGGTTCAGCTACACTTGGGGAGTTTTCAAATCCCTTGGCTATGCATCGCTTACACTTGTGGCCCTGTGGGTCTCGGTCTTTCCTGTGATTTTGAACTTCGCTTTTGAAAATATGATTGGGAAGATCTTGCATGATGAACGCACACCCATCAAAGGAGAAGGAGCCCTTCAGGCAGTCACATCAAGTATCCAAGTGATGTTTCGCACATTAGGGTGGCGCCTTCTTTGGCCAGCCGCAACACTTGTTTCTCTCTTCTTTTTTGGCCCCCTTGCGATGTTTCTTGCTCAGGTAGGAATGGGTCATATTGCGATCATTGACGCCTGCGATCTCTCCCTAACAATACAAGGAGAGCCTGTATCCCGTCGGATACAGGCTCTCAAATCAAGAACCCTTCCTATTCTCACAGCTGGTTTCATTGCCGGAATGCTTAGCACGATTCTCACCACAACAATTGTTGGATGGATCTTCTGGCTTCCAGGAGTCTATGCCGGCTGCACCCTTTGGACACTCCGCTGGCCTAAAAAGTCCGGTAATTAATAGGCACTGGTTCCATCACCCTTTTTTTCGCAGGTGAAGACGTGCCTTTTACGACTCTCCACCGAGAGCAGTCTACAGTTGCAGTCTGACCATCAGCTGGAGAATTAGGGTTTGATCCAAAGCTTCTATCACTTCCTGGAGACCTGAGAGGAGTTTTTTCTTCTGCTTTCTGATCAACTACTGGCATTTGTTCGATTGGAGGTGAGGATCTGCTCGAGTCGAATGTGACTTGCCTTGGAGCAATTGTTGCCCGACTCTGTGTGTAATCATGATTTAACAATGGATCTGCTGCAGTTGCAACCTGTTGTTGTGTTGTATCTTCGCCACTATCACATAGGCAGCAGCAAGATAAGTACCAAAAACATCCATGATTATTCGTTTGGGAAGTTGCTTCCATTTTACACCTTGTTACTATTTCAATTAAAGTTAGGGTAAATATCTTACTCTCTATTAATCAACTTTGGCAAGAGAAATTAATTTCTTTTGTTTTATTCATATTTTTTGTACCATTCTTTTCCTGAATAACAGAAACAGAGGAATATTCATGGATACAGCATCGGGACCCATAGAAAGTATTAAGAACTGGCAACTACACTTTTTACAAAAGGGTGACAACTGTGCGTCGCATTTCGTTGATTGGATATCGGAAAATACTCATACCCTCAAGAGTGCTGATGGAGCAACATACGCTTATAAAAGAGTCGTTTCAGGAGTGGAGGCTTATCTCATGCCTGCAGTTGTTGCTTCAGCCCTAATGCAAGAAACGACAACATTTGGTTGCGAGCTTATAACAAGGTGCACCTTTAAGAAGGGACACGATAACCTTGGGGAATCGATTGCAACAATTTGTAGACTCGTCATAGCCTTTTTTGCAACCCTTGCCGCAGACATAACGTTGCTTCCGCTATTTAGACCCGATATCTATCAAAGAAAAAAGGAGCTTCCTCCCCCTCCGCTGAGAACTCCAATGGAAATTTTAGATGCTGTTCAAGAGTTTGCGCCTTTTTGCGCAACTGAAGCCTCTCAAGCTCTCCGCGGCTCCCCAGTTTCTCTTATTCATTATCAAAATGAACAAAAGGCCTACCATTCAGGTGGAGAAATTGAGTCCTATCTTTGGACGCCTATCAACTACGTGGCGGAAAAGGAAAGTTTAAATAAACAACCGATCTATAAAAGACAAGAAATTGCTTTTGAGAAGCCTCAAATTGGCGAGCATTTGGAAGGGTTTCTTTATCCTAGAGGAAGCTTTGGAGTACACGTCAAGGAGGTCTCTTGCACGGAAGTCCTTCCCAAAATTTTTTCCAAAGCGCAGCAAGTTGATGCCTTAGTGCTAGATAGCTGCACTATGGTCAATGGAGTTGCAGGTTTAGAACTAGGTGAGTTTAAAACCGTAGTTTCATCAATCCGTGTCTTATCCCTTCGAGGAATCGAAGGGGTTGCTGCTGCTGATATTGTTGCAATCGCAAACAAATTTCCAAATCTTAGGGCAATTGATTTAAGGGGCGTTAGGATTATGGGTGGTTTCGACGAAGAATTTCTTCAATCACATATTGTTGTCTCAGAGAATATTAACAATGCTCAGCAACACTTAGACACTGTTAATTCAAAGCTTGAGAAAGAAATAAGAGCATTTATTAATGGTGACTGCGCGGATCCTTCTCCTATTGTCAAACTATTTTGTAAAGTAGGTCCTGGAAAAAAAATTGAGGGGTATCCCCTTTTATCACCTGCAGTAGCCTTCATTGGAAATTTCTCCTGTTTAAGGGGACTCCCTATTGGTGGTCAACATTTGCACAATATCCTTCGAGGTCTTCGTGAAAACTTTTCCAGCTTGACCCATGTTGATTTTTCTAAAAACAAAGATTTTAGGGTGGATCATCTAGCTAAAATGAGCGAATTAAATCTTCATACGTTAAAGATAAGGGATTGTGCTGGTGCATTTCAATTCGACGTTGAGAATCGGCATGAATGGTTTGTTAATAGCATTCACTCTCTATTTGCGAAGGGACTAAGGTCTTTGGATATTCAGTACGTACATAGCCACACTATTTTAAGAAAGATGAACTCACAAGTCTTTCCTTTTCTTGAAGCTTATGCTCATCACACACGTTCAAATCTACAGCTCTTTTTCTCTTATCCGAAAGACGGAACAAGCAGTGAATACGAAAATAATGGGGCAATTTTTTTTAAGCCCTTAGCATTTGGATGATAGGGAAAGGAGGAGGCTGTCGGCGTAGACGCAGGCAGCCATTGCTTCAACGATGGGAACAGCGCGGATTGTCACGCAAGGGTCGTGACGAGATCCAGCGGGGAGTTGGAACGTTTGGGCTTTGCCAGAGGTGTCAACAGTCTTCTGAGACTTTTCAATACTGGAGGTGGGTTTGAAGGCGACGCGGAATGTAAGGGGGAGTCCCGTTGAGATCCCGCCAAGTGTGCCCCCAGCGTGATTGGTGGTAGGGACAATGCTTCCTGAGGCATCGGTTGTAAAACCATCGTTATGCTCGGATCCTTTAAGATTCGCGGCGTTAAATCCTTCTCCAATTTCAAACCCTTTAGTAGCGGGAATGCTAAGCATTCCTTTTGCTAGGTTAGCTTCGAGCTTTTCATAGACAGGATCGCCTAGACCTATGGGAAGTCCAGTGGTTGTGCATTCGATAACGCCGCCGAGGGAGTCATGTTCTTCTTTTGCTTTTAGGATTGTTTCCATCATTTGACTGCCGGCTTCTAGGTCAGGGCAGAAGATGGGGCTCGAGGGAATCGCTCCAAAGTTGACGGAGTTTATGGAGATACCACCGATGGAGTGGATGTAAGCGGTGATATGGATATCCGAAAGAGCGAGAAGTTTTTTGGCAATTGTTCCTGCGGCAACGCGGCATGCTGTTTCTCGAGCAGAGGAGCGGCCTCCTCCGCGATAGTCAAAGATCCCATATTTTTCTAGGTAGGTGAAGTTGGCATGGCCTGGACGCATCAGGTCTTTGATCGGTTCATATTTAGAGGGATCGGCGTCTTTATTAAAGATGATAATGGAGATCGGAGCGCCTGTTGTTTTTCCTTCGAACACTCCAGAAAAGATTTCAGCCTTATCTTTTTCTAAGCGGGGAGTGGTATAGGGCGTTTTGCCACCTACACGCCTTTCAAGCTCTTCATTGATTTCATCGTCCGTGATGGGAATTCCTGCGGGACATCCGTCGATAATGGCGCCGATTCCTTTCCCATGGGATTCTCCCCAGGTGGTGACACGGAAGAGCTGCCCAAAGCTATTACTTGCCATCTTTTGTTACCTTAAAAATTTTCTTCACGACAGCGCTGTCTTTCATTTCGGTAACGTCTACTTTTTCAGCGCCAATTTTTTGGTAAAAGTCTTCCCGTTCATCGTACATTTTATCGAAAGAGGCTTCCGGATCATTAGGATTGATAAAGGCGGGGAGAGGATCTTCTGAAAGGACTCGTTTTTTAAGCTTTTCTCTTTCGAAATAGAGGTAAATGAGATGGCTGTTTTTCTGAAGAGCCTCAATGTTTTCATAAAGAAGCATTGCGCTACCGCCAACAGCAATCACAGAATTCCGCACATCTTGGAGAGATTGAACAACTTCATATTCAAGGGCACGAAAGGTAACGGGTCCAACTTCTTCATAAATTTGGCGGCAGGTGAGTTTTTTCTGCCTATTAATCTGATAGGTTTCTTCAATAAGGTGATCTGTATCAATAAAAGCGCACCCTCTTTCTTTTGCGAGCATTCTTCCAAAGGTGGTTTTTCCGCATCCTTTGATGCCAAATAGGACAATATTCATGTAAGTTCTGCTCCAAGTTGAATCATATGCTCTCTAAAGTTAGGGTAGGTCTTTGCAACGCACTGAGTATCCTGAACGACCGAGTCTCCTTCAGCGCCAAGAGCCGCAACGGTAAGAGACATAACCATCCGGTGGTCGTGGTAGGTGTCAACAGTTGCCCCTTTCAGTTTTGAAGGGCGAATGATAAGACCATCCTCTTTTTCTTCTATATCAGCTCCCATCTTTTTCAGCTCGGTAGCAATGGCATGAATGCGATCGCATTCTTTTTTTCGCGCAATCGCGGCGTTGGTAAGGACTGTTTCACCTTCCGCAAAGCATCCAATCACGGCTAGAATGGTGATGGCATCGATGTAATCGTTGATATCAAGGATGCATCCTCTGAGCGTGGTCCCTTTTTTGACATGGAGGGTGCGTCCTTCTGAAGTGATATTTGCCCCCATTTGTGTCAGAGCATCAAGGAGTTTTTTATCTCCTTGCACATCCCTTCTATCAACATTTTCAATGGTCACTTCGCTCCCTGTTACAAGAGCTGCGGCTACTGGAAAGGCGAGAGAGCTAAAGTCTCCGGGAACGGTATAGTCAAATCCAGAGTAGGATGCGCCGCCTGGGATGACATAGAGGGTATACTCATGATTTTCATAAGGAAGTTCTAGGAAATCAAGCCACGAAAGGGTAAGATCGATCCAAGGTTTTTCACCAGGGTTTGTGATATGAATTTCTGTTTTTTTAGAGGCAAAGGACGCCGCAACGAGGAGTGCCGAGATGGGTTGAGAATCCTGCCCATCTAAGGTGCACGATCCTCCACTGAGCGGCCCTGCAATAATTACGGGAGCGTATCCATCGCCTCTCATACTTTTAGCGAAGACGCCAAGTTGCTCGAGAGCCTCAAGGAGAGGTTTGACAAGGCGACGGGTGCGGATTGAGTGGTCTCCGGTAATTACTGTATAAGCTGGAATAAGGGCTGATAGTGCGCCAATAAAGCGGAGGACGATTCCTGAGTTACCTGCATTGATCACATCGTCTGAGGGCTTAAGATGAGGTCCGACGCCTGTAATCTCAATAGTATCTGCTGATTTTACAGTCGTCGCACCGAGAGCCTTTATGGCTTTTAGCATTGCTGCGCTATCAGGGGAGTCTAGATACTTATGGATTTTTGACGTTCCATTTGCCAATAGAGCAAAAAGGAGGGCGCGATGGGTATGAGATTTCGAGGGGGGGATTTCGATGGTCCCACTAAGTCTACTTGGCTTGATATTGTAATTCACTTTCTAAACTCCGCAACCATCCAGCCGAGGGCTTCATCAAGAAGTTCTAGATCAATCGTAGTGCAGTAGGACCCTTTGTAGGACTCGACGTGGCCTATTCCCCGGAGTATAACCAATCGGGGAAGTCCTAGCTCTCCTTTTTTATCGTGCTTCATGGCTTCAATCATTCCGGAGGTGGTGACACGACTGGAGAGTGTTAAGGAAAAGCCCATAATCTTAAAAAGCTCATAAATGTTATCAAAATCAGCCTCTTCTAGGTGCCCCATTTTATGGGTAATCAAGGATTCTACGATCATCCCTATTGCAATCGCTTCCCCATGAGAGAGGGAATACTCTTCAAGAGTTTCAATAGCATGACCTATGGTATGCCCAAAATTAAGGATCCGCCTTTCTCCAGATTCTTTTAGATCGTGCTGAACGACTTTTGCTTTGATCGTTGCGCATTCTTTGATGACTTTCTTCAAAAGGGTTAAGTCACGTTGTTTCCATTGGTCCAGGTTCTCTCTCAAAGTTGCAATGATTGATTTATCTGCAATTAAGCCATATTTAACGACTTCAGCGCTTCCACTAAGCATTTCGCTTTCAGGAAGAGTGCTAAGCATCGAGAGATCGATAAAAATCGCTTCTGGGGGGTAGATTGCTCCGATGAGGTTTTTTCCTTGTTTCACATTGACTCCCGTTTTTCCTCCAATACTTGCGTCAACCATTCCAAGCAAGGTGGTGGGAATCGAAAGATAAGGGATTCCTCGGCAATAGGTGGCTGCAACAAATCCTCCAATATCAGTCACAACACCTCCCCCCATCACGATGAGAAAGGTGTCTCGAGCAAATTTTTTTGCAAAAAGAGCATTTTCAATCTGTTCTTTTGTTCGTCTGTTTTTGCTCTTTTCACCCCCAGAAAAAGTAATCAAATCACAAGAAAACTCATGTTGACTCATAAAGGCGAGAAAAGGTTTTGCATAAAGAGATGCCACTTTTTCGTCGGCTAAAAGAGCAAAACGCCCAGAATGTTTTTCTAGAATTTTGAGTAAATGCTCATCTTCTAGAAGGTCGTAGGAAAAGAGGATAGTCATAGAGGATAGGATCCCAAGTGTTTGATCAAAAATTGCCGGCTTAAGCTTTCAAAAAACCGTAGAACCTCTTTTTCTTGGAGGTGTCCTTCTACTTCAATAAAATATAGAGGAGTATGCCCTTCTTGTAAAACGAGATTTTTTAATTTGATGAAAGGGATCTTCATATCGTGACACTGAGTCGCAATCTGTTTGGTAGTCGTTGCCGTCTCCTCACTGAAGAGAAGAAAGGAGGTTCCATGCTTCCCTTTTCCTTTTGAACACGGGGCTTTGCCAACAGCAAAAAAGGTCGTAAAATTCTCTTCATTGTCTTCCATATTTTCAGCAAGAATAGGGAGATCGTAGTACTGTTGAGAAAACGTAGAAACAAGGGCAGCGCTATTTTTAGGGTTGGCCTGATACTGAATGGCTGAAAGGGCATTACTTAGTGTTTCAATGATCTTCACTTGAGGGCACTTTTCTCTCACTGATACTCGACATTGCACAAGGGCATGGGGCTGCGCATAAAGGTACTCAATCTCTTCTTCTACACCAACGAGGTTAAAGGAAACGGGCAAAACAATTTTTCTGACAAGAGAGAAATCGTATTTCATTAGATTGAAAATCGTCTCTTCAACAAACTCGGATACCGTATTTTCCATGGGAATAATCCCTTCCGAGAATTGGAGGTCCGCAAGTCTCATAAAAATCTCATCAATGGATGACGCAAACGCTAGTTTCTTCTTTGGATATAGCTTCACTGCCGCTTGATGTGAAAATGTTCCTTCAGGGCCTAGTGTAATGATTCCCAATAATTCTCCATTTCTTGTCTGCAATAGGCGACAAAATTATCAAAAAAGGAAATAACTGCTTCCGGATTAAAATTGTTAGCCTGTGCCTTGATACTAATCGCTTTCCGTTGTCTCTCCTCTCGGACTAGGTCATAGATAGGCATTTTTTCGAGTTCCATCACTTCTCTCCTGCTATACTTTTTTTCTCATTACTTTCGCAACCTTTTCAATGTCGGTTGCAATCGCATGGAATTCATCAAGTTTCTTTCCTTATATTTGTGTAATCCAATGATGGTTACTGTTTAAAATCTTGTTCATCTCTTTTTTAAGATAAAGGCATATTGCAAGCTGTGGCTTGTGATACTAGATAGTGTCGTCGAATAATCTTCGCTGAGAGGAGGCTATCTAATTGGTAAAGTATGGATCTGGGATGGGGTATAGTTTAGAAGGCGCGCTTAAGCGCCAAAATAGAAATAAAAAAAATAGGAAGGAGAGCTAGCAAAAAGAGACTTTTTTGCCGCTAGAGAGGACCGAATCTGGTGCTTCTCGCGTTTTTTCACAAAAACCTTCCTATTTATATATATTGTTGTAACATAAAAAATCGAAATAGTCAAGGAAGTGATAAGTGAAATTAGGCATTATAGGTGGTAAGGGGAAGATGGGAAGGCTTTTTGCACCTATTTTTGAACGTTATGTTGATGAGGTCATAACTTCCTTAGATCCAATAGAAAATGCGAAATCCTGTGATGTTATTGTTTTCAGCGCTCCTATCGAAGTCACAGAAAAGGTGATAGAGGAGCTTCTCCCTCACATTGAAGAGAGACATTTGCTCATGGATTTCACATCCCTTAAGAAAGGGCAAAAAATGACGAATTGTTTTATTGAAACTATGAAAGAGAATTAGGACATGCTAGTTATTTCAGTTCAGGGAAGCTTTGATGAGGCGAAAAAAACCGTTCAAGAAGGTCAAAGATATGGAGAACTTATTGAGCTCCGTTTAGACCTTCTTGAGAAAAATGACCTGGGCCACATTTCTAAGCTCAAAAGCGCCTCGAAACTTCCCTTGATTTTCACCCTTCGACACAAGGACCAGGGCGGAGCCTTTTCTGGCAGCGAAAGTGAGAGGGAAGAGAAGCTTCTCGAGCTCCTTACGTTAAAACCAGACTATGTTGATTTGGAATACGACTGCGCCTTTACTAACAAAATCAATCCAGATATCTCGATTATCTCCTCGTATCATGACTTTGAAAAAACGCCAGATAATTTAGGGAAAGTCCTTGCCCAAATGGACCGGTTTCCAGCGGCAATAAAGAAAATTGCTACAATGGCTAATTCCTCCATTGATGCTCTCAGAATGCTTAACTTTTCCAAAAAGTATGGAATTGCAGGAATGTGCATGGGAGAAGAGGGGAGGATTACCCGAATTTTAGGTCCTGTTGTTGACTCTCCATTGGTTTATGCATCTATTGAGAAAGCTGTAGCCCCTGGGCAGGTTTCGGCTGCAGAGCTTTGCGAACTCTACCGCTTTCATCAACTCAATAGAAAAACAAGAATCTACGCCCTGATTGGAGATCCTGTAAGCAAAAGTGTTGGCCATCTGTGCCACAACCATATTTTCAAGAAGGAAAAAGAAAACGCTGTTTATGTGAAGTTTCGAATAACCCCACCGGAAGTCCTTCAATTTTTTAAGGAAATCTCTTCATTGCCCTTCTTTGGATTTAGTGTGACCATGCCTCTTAAGGAACATGTTGCACCGCACCTCGATGTGATAGATGCAAAAGCAAAAGCTATGGGGGCCATTAATACTCTCACAAAAAGAAAGGGGAACTGGTATGGAACCAACACGGATGGGAAAGGAGCATTGGACGCACTTGAAAGAAAAGGTACGGTTCACGGAAAAACTATTCTAATCATTGGCGCTGGAGGAGCGGCAAAAGGCATCGCCCATGCTGCCACAGACCGGGGAGCAAAGGTGATGATTGCCAATCGGACGCAAAAGAAAGGGGAGATTCTTGCTAGCAAGATCGGTGGAGTGGCCATTTCTCTTGATAAAGTCCCTGACTACGACATTATTATTAACACAACCCCGATTGGAATGTCTCCCAATATTCAAAACCTTCCTATTTCTGATAAAGAAATCAGAGAGAAAAAAATTGTCTTTGATGTGATTATGAGCCCAAAAAAAACAAAATTTCTTAATATTGGTCAAAACAAAGGGGGGGAAATCGTCTATGGTTATGAGATGTTTTCTCAGCAGGCACTGCGCCAACTTAAAGGTTGGCTTGATCGTCCACTAGATGAGGAATTGATTCTTTCATCAATCGAGAGCTTTTCCTTCTTCTAGAATCGTGTTTCTGATTTCTTCCCAAATTGCTTGAGGAATCTCTGCTCCGATTCGTTTAACAACCTGAGCTGAAATATAAGATCCCATCCAAGCGCATTTACGAAGAGTTTCTCCGTGAAGGTAACCATGGAGAAATCCGCTTGTATAAAGGTCTCCCGCTCCAGTTGTATCAATCGCATTCACAGAAAGCGCTTCCATGTAGATTTTTTCATCTCCCAAGCGAGCCCAAGAACCCCTTTCACTCATGGTAACCACAGCGACATCACAAAAGGTAGATAGTTTGTCACACGCTTCAGAAGCTAAGAGACCTGTAAGCTCCTTTGCTTCTCTCTCATTGCAAAACAAGATATTAACATACTTGTCGAGAATGCGATGGATAAACTCTTTATTTCGTCTGACAATTTCCACATTTGCTAAGTCCATTGAAATGATAACCCCTGCCTTTTTTGCAAGCTTTAGGATCCTGATGACAAGATCAGGATCAACAAGCTGATATCCCTCTATATGAAAAAGCCGCACCTTTTCAAAAATCTTAGGATCGAATGAAAGGTCTGATAAGCTATGAGAAGCGCCAAGATAGGTCCGAAAAGTTTTTTCAGCATCAGGAGTGATTAAACAAACAGCTTGTCCAGTTGGCAAAGCTCCTTTTTCAAGCAGAGGAACAATTCCAAGGTCTTTCATCTTCTGTGCGTAGTATTCTCCCTTATCGTCAGATCCTACCTTTCCTATCACAGCACACTTTTGTCCTAATTGGCACATCCCCTTGATCACATTTGCACCGCTACCGCCTGGAAGCATTTTAGCCGGACCCTTATTCTTCTCAAGGATCGAAGAAAGGGTCGGGTGATCTATTGGAGCCCATCCTCCTTTTTCGCTAGTCATTGAATGGAGCTGCTCGTCCGTAATAAAGAAATAGTGGTCGATGATCGCAGCACTTAGACCTACAACTCCATATTCTTTTGTCGATTCGGATATTTCAGCTCTTAAGACCCCCGCTGTAAGCATGAAAAGCAGAGTAAAAAGAAATGGTCTAAGACGCTTCATAGTCCCTCAGAAATTAGGTTTTGTGGAAGGATAAAAACTTCCCTATTTTTTGGCATCAAAAAACTTCTTAAAAATGACTACACCACCTAGAACATGTCGCCAAGATTTGACACGAACTATAAAAATATGTTAACAGGACTATCGAATAACAATTGGAGTTCATTATGAAGTTTTTAATTGTCTGTTTATTTCCAGTAGTTCTCTCTATTTTCTCATTTGGGTTACCTTATAATTTTCTTACTATTAAAAATATTTCATCACAATGGATATGCCCTTACTGTTCTCATTCCAACCCTTCTTCAGTAAGAAACTGTGAAGCTTGTGAATGATAGGTTTCTACAATAGAAAATAAAAAAGGGCCTTACAAATGTAAGGCCCCTTTCTTGGTTGGATAGAACATGGATCTTTTGAGAATGTTATTTATATGTAATAAATAAACAATTTTTATATGGAAATAAGTACTATTATACACAAGTTTATTGTGAAAATCAAGAGGGGAGGAGCTTTAAAATTAACCTTTTGTATAAAGGCTTATAATAAAGTTTTTTCTGCAGGATTTTTGTGTTCGGATGCTGAGGGTCTACGCGGTGCGCCAAATAGTGGTAACACTCTGCAGCTTCGCGCTTTTGAATCAGTAAATGATAGTGTCCCATCATCACCATAAACCCACGAAACTCAGAGATATGAAATATTTTTCTATTCGGGCAGAAATCCCTTAAATTAAATTTAAAATTGAAGAGTTCGGGAATTTTTTGAAGTTTTTTACGCCTTAGACATAAGTCGGCATAATTAATTCGGGCAAAAAGATAGTCTGGGTTTTTTTGAAAATTCTCATCAATAAGCCTCTCAGCTTGCCGAATTCTCTTTCTACGAACATTCAGATAGGTCAATAGATTGAGCACTTCAGGATGATTGGAATGGTTATTTCGGAAAATCTCGACTTCTTTCTTAGCTTTTTTTGGATTTGTTTCTGCTAAGGAATAAAGCTCCAAAAAGGTCTCCAGACCCTCCTTTGAAAAGCTCTTTTTCAGGTGAGCCAGGTCCTGTTTCCAAGTCACCGTATGAGGAGGCAGATAAAAGTGTGGAGTTTTCTGTTCAGGAATAAAAAGTGTATTTTTCATTTGCGTAAAATATTTCTGCTTTCTAAACTTTATCTCTTTGTCAATGTTACAGAAGTTGTTAACCATATGTCTAGAGTCTTTAATAAAAAAATCCTATCCTTTGCCCTAAGTATCGTTATTGGTGCTTTCATTTGGAACCTTACGCCTCCTGAAGGGGTCACTTCGCAAGCTATGCATATGTTTGCGATTTTTATTTTTACCGTGATTGGGATTATTCTTCGCCCTGTTCCCATTGGGACTTTTGCGTTTTTGGGACTTGTCCTCACCGCGGCAACGAAAACATTGAGCTTCGATCAGACCTTTAGTGGCTTTGTTCACCCTATTGTCTGGCTGATTGTCATTGCCTTCTTTATTTCCAGGGGGTTTATCAAGACAGGCCTAGGGGAGCGCATCGCTTACATTATCATTAAATATCTTGGAAAAAGCACACTAGGAATGGGATACGGGATGATCCTGACCGACCTTGTTTTAGCTCCAGCAATTCCCAGCGTTACGGCTCGGGTGGGTGGGATTATATACCCCATTGTAAACTCTCTTGCTAAAGCCTTTGGAAGTGAGCCTTATAGCCATCCCAGACGACTTGGCTCCTTCTTAATGAAAGCGACATTTCAAGGGTCTATTATCACAAGTGGAATGTTTTTAACGTCTATGGCTGGTAACCCTCTCGTTGCTGAAATTGCAGGAGGAATAGGAGTAAACATCACTTGGGGTGGCTGGGCTCTTGCTGCTTCAGTTCCAGGACTGATTTGCCTGGGTATCATTCCATTATTTCTCTACAAGGTTTATCCCCCAGAGGTGAAAGAAACTCCAAATGCGCGCTCATTTGCAATTAAAAAGCTCAAAGAAATGGGGAAGATGCGTATTCAAGAATGGATTATGATCTTTTCTTTTGTCCTTCTTATTACTCTATGGATTTCAGGCCCCTTTATCGCAATGCCAGCTGTCATTGCAGCTCTAATTGGTCTTGTGATTCTCCTTCTAACCTCAGTTCTGTCATGGGATGATGTCATAAAGGAAAAGGGAGCTTGGAATACTTTAATGTGGTTTGCCACCCTTATCATGATGGCAACTTACCTCAACAAGCTAGGCTTAACTACGTGGTTTAGTGGGTTTGTTCAAGGGCATGTTCAAGGCTTTCCTTGGTTCACGGCTTTTATCATACTTGCTTTGGTTTACTTTTATAGCCACTATTTCTTTGCCAGCATCGTGGCACATATCGGATCAATGTATTCAGCATTTTTGGTTTTAATGGTCGCTCTTGGAGCCCCTCCAATGATTTCTGCGCTGACACTCGGATTCTTTAGTAACATGATGGGAGGGCTTACTCACTATGGATGTGGCCCCGCGCCGATTTTCTTTGGATCAGGATATGTAAAAATCACTGACTGGTGGAAGTTTGGTCTTTTTGCAAGTCTTATTAACATTCTTATTTACTTCACCATCGGGACAGGCTGGTGGAAGGTTCTTGGACATCTATGAAACAATTGGCCCCCCTTTTTGACGCATTTAAGAAAGGGGAGTGGGGAATCAATCAAAAAACAGAGAAAGGAAGCACCCTTCTCCATCTAGCTGTCATTGAAAATCGCCCAGATTTAGTCGAATTTCTTCTTAAAAAAGGTGCGAAACCTCTCACTGACAAATGGGGGATGACCCCCCTCTATTTAACCAAGCTTCTTAATCAAAAAAATGCTCTTGTAAAAGAAGAAAAACGCTCAATTCTTATCTATCGCAACCAGGATGAAAAAATCCTTCCCATGCCAATCAAAGAGTTTGAAGAGCGGCTCGAGATATCCTACTCTGATTCTCTCATTTTTGACTCTGCTGAAGTAATTTACCAAGTTGCTAAAAAGTGCGCCCGAAAGATGAAGAAAACCAATTTCAGACAAATGAACCACTGGACTCTATGTCTCCATAAAAAATCAATGGCCCTTCATCGTGAGAACCTCTATTACGTTCGTTGGATCAATCGCTATCTCGGGTACGGGGTTTATGCTGCCAAGGATATCCCTGCCAATACCTATATAGGGGAGTACACCGGAGTTGTAGAACGGAAGAACAACCGTAAAAATCGCTTTAATGACTATGTTTTTAGCTACGACCTTTGCGGAAAAGCAACTCGGTGGAGCATCGATGCCAAGTCAGTCGGGAATTTTACACGCTTTCTTAACCATAGCGACGCTCCAAATCTCACCTCCCGGTGGGTGATCAATAATGGAATCACTCACATTATCCTTTTCTCAAACAAGTTTATCCCGAAGGGAACCCAAATGACATATTGTTATGGCCCCCTGTACTGGAGAACTCGCTCTGCTCCCTCTCCTCTATAGTCCTTCGGGGAATTGATTCTCTTAACATAAAGTCAGTTTCCTTTAGTTTTTTATGCAAGTCTAATCAATTTTTATCTTTAGGGACAGAGCCTAGGCAAAAAAGAAATTTATTAGAGAAAAAAGGTCTCTTTGTTATGGTACAAATTATCAGGAAAAACAGGTGATAAAGCAAATGGGCAAAAATGTTGCACAGAAGTTGATTGAGAGTCATTTAGTTGAAGGGGAAATGGTTCCGGGGAAGGAAATCGGAATTAAAATTGACCACACCCTAACGCAAGATGCAACGGGGACGATGGTTATGTTAGAGCTTGAAGCCATGGGGTTGAAAGAACCCAAGACTGAAGTCTCTTGCCAGTATGTTGATCACAACATTATTCAGAACGACTACAAGAACCCTGACGACCATCTGTTTTTATGGAGTTCAACACGAAAGTTTGGTCTTTGGTTTAGTAAAGCAGGGAATGGCGTAAGCCATCCAGTGCACATGGAAAAGCTCGGCATCCCAGGGAAAACCATGTTGGGATCCGATAGTCATACCCCTGCGGCTGGAAGCTTGGGAATGCTTGCAATTGGAACAGGTGGACTTGAAGTTGCACTTGCAATCGCTGGAGAACCCTTTTATGTAAGCATGCCAAAAGTTATGGGGGTTAAACTCACAGGGAAGCTTCCTGATTGGGTAAGTGCTAAAGATGTCATTCTAGAAATGCTACGAAGACACGATGTTTCTGGGGGAGTTGGGAAAATTATAGAATATTATGGCCCTGGCCTCGACAACTTATCAGCAATGGACCGTCATGTCATTACAAATATGGGAGCTGAGCTTGGGGCAACGACAAGCGTTTTTCCGTCAGATAAAGAAACGAAACGCTTCATGGAACTTCATGGAAGAGGAAAGGATTGGCTCGAGCTAAAGGCAGATCCGGACGCTATCTACGATGAAGATGAAGAAATCGACCTTTCAAAATTAGTGCCACTGATTGCCTGTCCCACTAGCCCTGGAAACGTTGTTCCAGTATCAGAAGTCGCTGGAAAGCCCATTTTCCAATCCATGATTGGTTCTTCTGCAAATCCTGGAATGCGCGACTTTGCCATTGCTGCAATGATTATTGAAGGTCATAAATCGCAAGATCAAGTCTCTTTTGATATCAATCCTTCTTCGAGACAAATTCTAGAAAACTTAACAGCCGGGGGGTATCTTAACTCCCTGATCCGTTCTGGAGCCCGTATTCATCAGGCGGGATGCAACGGTTGTATTGGAATGGGTCAAGCTCCCGCCTCTGGAAAGATTAGCCTTAGAACCAATCCGAGAAATTTTCCAGGCCGTTCAGGAACCAAGGAAGACCAAGTTTACTTATGTAGTCCAGAAACAGCTGTTGCCTCAGCAATTACTGGTGTCATTACTGATCCGCGAACTTTAGACATGCCCTATCCTAAGTACAAAGAACCAAAAAAGATAGAGCTTGTTGATGAACTTTCTCCTCCGGGAGAAAAGATGGAGCTGATTATGGGCCCCAATATCAAGCCTCTGCCAAATTTTGAGAAATTAGAGGATCATATTGAAGGACCTGTCCTCCTTAAAATGGGGGATAATATTTCTACTGACGAAATTCTACCCGCAGGAACCAAGGTTCTCCCGTTCCGTAGCAATATTCCAGAAATTAGTAAGTTTACTTTTGGTCAGGTTGACGAAAGCTACTATGACAGAGCAATGAAATTCCAAAAATCAGGTTCTGTTCTTATTGGTGGTAGCAATTATGGACAAGGCTCGAGCCGAGAACATGCCGCCATTTCTCCTCGATATTTGGGAGTAAAAGCAGTCGTTGTTAAGAGCTACGCTCGTATTCACCGAAAGAACCTCTGCAACTTTGGAATCCTTCCATTGGTTTTTATGAATCCTTCAGATCATAATAAAATCTCTCAAGAAGATGTGATCGAAATCAAGGATGTTCGGAAGCATATTGAAAAAGACAATGAATTTGAAGTCTTCAATAAAACAAAAAATGAGAATTACAAGGTTGCTCATAATCTCACGCAAAGAGAGCGTGACTCAATCCTTGCAGGAAGCCTGATTAATATTGCGTTGGAGAAGCACAAGTGATACTCTTCATCATTCGAGTCATTGTCACAACAATAGTGGTTCTTCTTTGTGCCCACCTCTTGCCTGGCCTCCATGTCAAAAATGATCTAGATGCTGTCTTTTTTGGCATCATTCTCGCCGTAATCAATTCTAGTGTTCGGCCTATTCTAACTCTGTTAACCCTTCCTATCACCATTTTCACCTTAGGACTCTTCCTACTCATTATCAATGCCTTCACCTTCTGGCTGGCGAGTGAGATCTCCTATGGAGTCCATATCACCACTATCTGGGGGGCTCTTTGGGGGGGAGCTATTATCTGGGTCACCGGAGTCTTCAGTAATCGCCTCATTTGGAGTCGAGAAACATACTGAAAACAAACAACTTATTTTTTTAGTTAATATTTATTTTGTAATTAATATATTAATTACAAAAAAATGGCGATAAAATGGATCACACTAACTCAATTAAGAAATATTGAAATAATTTTTATAAAGATTGATAGTTCGAAGAATCCAAGTCAGAGCTTATTAGAACTCCGAGATAGTATCGATACTTTAGCCGCAATCGTATTGTCTCAAAAAGGAACTCTCAATGGAACAGTGTCGAAAAGGGGGGTGGGGCGCCGTAGCAAAAGATAACCGTCTGTTCATTAACGCTGTTTTCTGGATTCTTCGAACAGGCTCTCCTTGGAGAGACTTACCACCTGATTATGGAGATTGGAAAAACACTCACCGTCGCTTCTGTCGTTGGCGGGATGCTAGAATTTGGGAAGCGTTCCTTGAATGTTTAGTGGAAGATCCTGACTATGAATGGCTCATGATAGATGGGAGCCATATTAAGGTGCACCCTCATGCATCGGGAGCTAAAGGCGGTAATCAAGACATGAGTCGGACAAAAGGGGGCTTAACACAAAAATACACTTGGCCGTGGATGCGCATGGTATGCCAGTCCGAATTGTTGTTACGCAAGGTACCACTCATGACAGCACTCAAGCAAGTTTCTTGATCCAAGATATTTCAGCAGAGCATTTGCTCGCCGATAAAGCTTATGATAGTGACGCAATTATATTGCAAGCCGAGAGTCAGGACATAAATCCAGTCATTCCTCTGAGGTCAAATCGCAAAAAATGGAGAGAATTTGATAAAGAACTATATAAGCTTCGACACCTTGTAGAAAATGCTTTTCTCCAACTAAAACGATGGCGTGGAATAGCCACTCGATATGCCAAAAATACAGCTTCATTCATAGCTGCAGTGCAAATCCGTTGTATCGCTCTTTGGGCTTCTATCTCATGACGACACCATCTAGGGCAAATCAAGAAAACCCTTGAGATTATATTTGATAGTCCCAATCTGCGAATTTTTGTAATGCTTACGATTGTGATATTCTTTATGCACTTCGGACACATCATCTTTGACCCCATCAAAAAATATTTAAAATTTACATTGGATAGAATACGGGAATTCTTTGATATGTGGTTGTAAATCTTTGACTAGATAACCGCTATCGATTAAGCTCTTATGGCATCTTGATCAAACTAGTAGCATGAGCCGATGCAGAAGTTAACACATCTTAGAGTCCCTCAAAACCTCCCTCCTCCCTACAGCTCCTCAGCAAGCTCCATCTCTAGTGACAAGTCATGCGGTTATAGTTCTGCATCTAGTTCTCCAGAAAACTCTCCTCCGGCAAGACATTTACCACTAAGACTTCCAGAAGCAAAGTATCAAGAGCTATTTGACTCTATAGATCCCTGGCACCCAAATCCCGAGCAAAGACTATCTGCCAATACACGGAACATCCAACGCCTGCATAGAGAAGTCAATAGGAAGATTCAAGAAAGTTATTTCTTTGTTTTGGGAAAGCAGCAGGAAGATGAGCGCTTTCAAAAGGTTTTTGTTGATTTCTTCCGTGAGATACGTGGTGTTAACAACTTAGCTAAAGAAGCATCTATTTTGTTAGCTGATCATTTTCGAGGCTATGCAGACGTGAGTGAAAAAGTCGAATACACCATAGATGCTGGAGACTTTTCAGATATCCACTGTACTTATCATCAACCAACAGAAGAAGTGATTCTTGAGCTCAAGAAGATCCTTGAAGAAGAGTATGGCCTGAAGGGGCAGCTTATAAAATCTCTGAATAAAGCAGGACAAAAGATTGGAGATGTATTTCAACTAGATACTCACGATACCTGTTTGCGAGAGTTTCCCATATTTCCTAGATTATTTCCCAAATGCATGAAAGCACTGAAGGAGATATTCAGCAGCCTATTGGTATCAGAGTGGCTCAAGAAAGACATTGAAGAGGTTAAGATCTATCTCAAGCAATCCCCCTCTAAAGAAAGCATCGAAAGACCAAGACTCACAAAGGAAGATCTCACTCGAGCGATAGCACTCTGGACAGCAGCAAAGCACTACGCTGAGCAGCAAAAGATACGAGATCATCAGCTCTCAAATAAACATAGAAACGAGCTAAAAGATGATCTATGTAGTGCCTTGATCTCTGGAGGATTATCCTTTATAACGGGAGATCCAAGCTTAGTAATTGGACAAGCAGCAAAAACGGCAATGAACTCTTTTGGCAATACAATCGACCCTGAAGGAAAAGATCAGGCAGTGCAAGTCTTAAAGCTATTTGGAGGCTTTGGTCTTGGTAGCGCAATGGGAAGAAATTCCTGGGATCTAGGAACGGCTCTTGGTGTTGATCTTCTTGACCTAGCAACTCGAGCAGAAAAGACAGGAAAAGGAGAGTCTGCCTTAAGAAACCTTGGTGGATCTGTACTCAAAGGCGCATTAACGCAAGATAAGAAAAAGCTAGTCTGCCAAGTACTAGGTTTTAGCGTAGCTGAGGCTGTTAATCAGCTTCCTGAGACAGATGAGACAACGCCGCTTGACATACGCATCGCAAGAGCATTGATATCCAATGGAGATGTTCAAAGTCACTACATTAAGCAGTACGTTGACCAAAAGTTCAAGGAAGCTCCTAAACCAAAAGTTGACGGAGAACTTACTCCAGAAGAACAAGAAAAATACCCCAAGCAAGAACCAACTCTGGCAGACTTACAGCAGCAAGAAGACAGCAAGCAACATGCTCTAAAGATCCAAGCAGCACAAAATGAGCTCATACAAAAAGAAGCTGGTGTTGCAGAAGCAAATAAATACCTCAATGAGAAATTTGCAAAGTATCAAAAAGCCTGTGGTGCATTCAACTCTGCAACTAAGGAATTGAGCAAAGTCATCAAGGGAAACGAGAATCTATCAAAGGCGATAGAAGAAAGAGATGACGCCCAAAAGACACTAGATAGTCTACAAGGGATAGAGAGAATTCCAGTTCCAGAATCTAAACCTGAAAAGCCCAGGAAACCCAAAACAGTAGTAGGGAAAGCATGGAATTGGATAAAAGAAAACGTTGCAGTAAGCGGTGAAATATCTGCAACTAAGATGCCGCTGTATACCACGAATCCATCTACCTCTTCAGATAGATATGTGCCAAGAGAATTGTCTCAAGCCCCTCCATCTCCGAATAGACCACAGATAAGGGAGCCTAATGCAGGACAGTGGGAGAATGTTCAGGCGATGCAACAAGGCCAACTCTTCAACAAAAACATGCAATACCAAACGCCTGTTGTAGATAATAGCCCTAAAGCCCCCTTGAATTATCAAGCTTACTGGGGGCAAGGTCTGGCAAACAATGTGCAAGTGCCACCAATGGAGCTTAGAAGTCTTGGGAGGAGTAATCCTGTAGATATAAGACCAGCGCATAATAGACCACTTCAAATGGCAGGTTTTGTTCCCTTCGTTATCAGCAAAGTTGTTCCAGAGCAGACTCAAAGAAATGTAGAAACTTGGGTTAAAGGATACGTCCAACAATGGAAAGAGAACCCACTCAGGGCTAAAAGAGATGCAGACATTTGTTTGCTTATAGGCGCTAAAAAAACCATTGTATTTGCGATTCAAGCTTTTGAGCAGCCAAGCTTAAAGACTAAACCCCATACCTTTGGATTGATGGAGGTTTCGAATAGACTCGACAATTGGGTTGCTAAGAAGGTCAACCTAGATCTAGGTTCCCCCAACGCTCAAATGAGTATGTTTGTTGGAGAAATTGCTGTGCCGCTTCCTTTGCTTGGTGGATGCAAGCCCTGCATGAAGTTAGGTCAAGAAGCATTTGCTTTCATGAGACAATCTACCAAACATCTGAAGCCTAATCCGTTATTAGATAGAGCACTTTTGAATCCGACGGGGTTTGAAAAAGAACTAAGGACTATTGAAGCACTACAGAATCCTGCTTACCACAGTGGAATCGGAAATCCTTGGAGTGAAATGCTTCCGATATATCCCAAAGGATTTTTTAAGAGAAATATTGCGAAAGTTGAGTCCAAGGCGATTCAAGCGGCAAAAGGTGTGAATAGAAGTAATAATTATCAGTTTGTAACATGGGTTGAAAAGGGTGAGACTAAAGCAGTCTCTATAGGAGAAATGAGTCACTCTGGGACTTTCCAAGATAGAGGTGGAATAACAAAGGCTGGAAGGGCATTGCAGAAGAAAACAGATAGACTGGAATCAGTGTTTCCAAAGCCAAGTGGAAATACCCATGAGGTAAATATGCAGGGACAAAAAGTGCTCGATGAAATATTGAATCATCCTGATAAAAGAGTGGTTTTCCCAGACCATTTAACAGATAAATATGGAGTTCAGTTGATAGATGTATTTGCTCCAGAGAAAGGCGGGGCAAGATTTACAAGGGACGGAAAAAAAATGATTGGTTTTTTGGAGCCATAAAATGAGCAGAAAAGACTTTAGAATTACAATTGCAGATGTACCAGGCAAGGAAGATTCAGTGTGTGAAGTATATTACAAAGAGTCTGGATGGGCTGAAATATCTTATGAAGCGGTAGGTGAAATTTTTATTACATTTTTCAACAAACGTGATGGCAATTACTGGGAATTCCCTTACGATGAAGCAATGGAAGTGCTTGAAGAAGCTAAGAAAAGCCTAGCCAAATACCAACGAACACCAGAGCAACAAGCAGCTTATGAGGCGCGAATGAAAGAGCTTGAAAACTGGAATCCCACTCCAGAGGAAACAGCAGAGTATGAACGTAAGATGGAAGAACAGCGTAAAAAGTATTATGGATGAACATTTCCATGCAGAAATCGTCTAGAGCAAATGGAGCTTAGAATGCTAGAGAGAACTGCAGATCTTCCTCGAGGAGATTCTCCTCAAAGACAGATTCAAATGGCTGGTTTTTCTGGATCTATGGAGTTTGCATTAATGGATGTAACTCTCCAGTCAAGGTCTGCTATGGATGCTTTAAAGACGGTGAAAAGCGCTGCTGTTAACGACTTCACAAAAAGCATTCCAAAGGGTGGTGCTAAAATTCTCCGAGGTATCTGCAGCTTAATGCTTCCTGATATGTCTGACGTGTCCGGAGCTGAATGTCCAAAAGAACACTTTAAAAGATTCTCGGCTAGCGCGCTATTGAAGTATGACAAGCTTGGATGGAGAATGGATAGACTTATTTCTTGCTGAAAACAAAGGAAAAGAAGCTTTGACGCATATCCGTTTGGAAGAATACCAATTTAAAGGATGGGAATGAGAATGGGAAAGATGCCCTTACCTAGAAAACTTTCAGATAGAGAAAAGGAAGAAATTCATAAAGAAAGACCTCTTTTTATGGCTAAAAAGTCAATTGAGTTTACAGAAAACCCAGAACTCTACAATCAGCCAAACAAAAAAATAACTGATTTTACCCCTCTTATCTACTGTATTTGGAAAATCTTTAACAAGTCATATCAAGAGCAATATTGGGGTAAGCAGGGCCAATGGGGAGATAATTTTGGTGAGACAATGGAAACATTTAGGATGGATTGTGAGGCTGTATTAGATACAGATGATATCATTGAAATGACCCAAAAACAAAGGGAAATGATAACAGAGCTTTTACGAATTGTTGAAGATTATTCAGGAGACAAAAACACCCCTTTAAGCCGATACGGTGAAAACGACCAAGCCATTATAAACGACCCAAGGTGGCAGGAGATTGGAAAATATGCCAAACTTGTGTATGAGGAACTGTCTGGGGATGATTTAGATGCATGGGAAAGATCAAGAAATGGTAATAATTACAGATTTTAACACGAACTTTCTGAATCTCATGAGGGCTATATGGATTTTGTCAGATAGATCATATCAAAAAAATTTTTGGATTAGAAAGGAAAGCCCCTCAATACCCCTTCGGAAGGTTGTTAAGGGAAAAGTGAACGGCTATGATTGGGCTTCTAGCGCCCTGTGTTTCCAGGGCACTCTGTTCACCTTTTTTCAAAATTATACAAAGGCAATGGAGGCTTTGAAGCTTGAAATAGTTGGACTGAAACTAGAAAGACCTCCAATAATATATTTCAAAATACTTCAGTTAGAAAAACTTAAAAAGTTTCATGACGAGCTGCTTGTTTTTCAAGGACGGAAAAATTTTGGTCGTGTTATTCACGATTCGAAATGGAACGAAATCATTGACCTTGCAAAGTCTCTATACAAATGCCTGTCTAGGGAGGCAAATTTTGAAGAGATCTACCCTGAGTTCATTTGCAATTTACGACGAAGAGGTGGCAATTACAGGAAGAAACTATGTGATTTTCCAGCATTTTTGATATCGACTTGGGAACTATCTAATAAAGATTATCAAGAGCGTTTTTGGGTCGCAAAACAAAAATATTATTCGGATTTTGCGTTAACAATGGAGGGTTTTGAAGAAGATGTCGAAATGGTCCTTGACACCAGTGACTACGCCGTTGAAATGCCACCCCAACAAAGAGAAATGATTCAAAGTCTGTACGCTATGCTGGAGGATTTTGATATCTATGGGTATGGGGTCAACGACGCAGCGATTATTGAAGACTCTAAGTTTTCTAAGTGTCGAGAGTATGCAAAGATAGTTTATGAAGAACTATCTAGGATGACTTAGATGCATGGGAGAAATCTCGTCCTCCAAGAGCTAAACGTCCAGAGATAAAGCAAAGAGACGCAACAACTGAAGAAATTCATGCAGAAGAAAAAAAGATCTATCCAGCATTCCTAATCGAACAATTCAAAAGCCGTCAGGATATTCCAGAAACGATTACCGCTCTTGAAAGATGGTTAAAAAATAATCCTAATGCTAGACATGGAGACAAAGCTGCTGCCGAAAATATTATTAAAGACATACGCAACGCACTTGGGGAATAAAAAGTGAAAGAAATAACAGAAAGTAGATGTGTCGAACTATTAAAGAAAGACTTCCCAAAATTCTCTTTGTATTTAGAAGATTTTAGTAAAGATTTTGGACCAGACCTAGGAACTACTGTTCAAATGATTGACCTTGCCCCGAAAAAGTGGACGGATATGATATAGACTTTTCAAGAAAATGAGGAGTTTAAAAGAATGAAGAAATTTGACGAAGAATTCAAAGCCAATGCAGTTCGTTTAGTCAGAGAAGAAAGGATGAAAATCAAAGACGTGGCACATGATTTAGGAATTGGTAAATCAACGCTTAGCTACTGGTTAGGACTCAATCGAAAGGGAGAGCTTATCAAAACGGCAAGTCAAAAAAAAGAAGATGAAGCTGTAGGCCTTGTAATGCCAGCTGTAAATACAGAAGCATTGCCTATATTAATTTTAAAAAAAAACATCATTTGCTAACATCATGAACTTGAATAAAATTTCGGAGCATATCGCAAATGAAAAAAGTCATCCTTGGTCTAATTTTTAGCACACTACTTCTTACAGGTTGCCACGTTTCTAGCCGCACTTCAATGTATGGAAGTGGGGGACGAACATCCTACAACGTCGCTGCGCAAAACACCACCAACCAAGAGCTTCTCCTTAACTTAGTTCGCCTCCGCTACTCTGACACCCCCTATTTTTTAGAGCTTAATGGAATTACAACCCAGTTTAATTTTTCTGGAAAAGTCTTTCCATCGATCAAAATCCCCGGATTCGACGATGATAACCCTGCTGCTTTGGGTGCTGAAATGGGGTGGTCGAATCAGCCTACAATCCAGTATTCTCCTCTTGAGGGAAAGGATTTCGCCATTCAGCTGATGCAGCCCCTTGACCTGCGTATCATTCAGGGGCTTCTCTTCACCGGGTGGGATGTTGATAGGGTCTTTCGTCTTTTGATTCAGCATATGGCTGATATCTCAAACGCTAGCTCAGCTTCAGGACCTATTCCTCTAAAGCCACCTCACTACAAAAAGTTCTTTGAGTGTCTTCATCTTCTACGCCATTTTCAGGCTCTTGGCCAGCTTCAGGTTGGTGTTCGCTACATCCCTACCGGAGATGAACATACTTCTGAAGAAGACGCATACAAAGAGCGTCCTAATGCTATCCAAATCTCCTTTCCTGTAAATGGAGAGGATTCTGACCGTCTTGCAGACCTGTTAGAGGGTATTAAAAAGTCTAAAGGAAGATATGTCCTCAACATGCGACAAGCTTTCAACGAAGCAGCAGAAATCGGTATCATGACTCGTTCACTTTTGAGCACCATGTATTACCTAAGCTTGGGAGTCGCTGTTCCTCAAAGAGACATAGAAGCAGGAACCGTAGCAATGACACAAAACGCTGATGGTACCCTGTTTGATTGGGGAGACGTTGTAGGGGATTTGTTTAATGTAAATTGGAGTCCTCACTACCCCCAAAATGCTTACCTAGCGGTGGCCTATCGGGGCAATTGGTTTTATATTGATGATGGCGATATCAACTCGAAGAGAACTTTTGTTCTTCTGCAGCAGATCTATAACCTTCAAGCAAAGCAGCAAGAGAAAGAAACTCCTATCCTGAGCATTCCTCTCGGATCGCCAGGCTAGGCCCTGAATCCTAGCACTCTGTGCTTAAGAAGAAAAAAGCGTGCGGCTTTGCTGTTTAATTCATCGATGCCATGCTCGGTAAGCCAGCTTGTTACACTTGGAATTTTGGTAAACTCAGGAACTTGAATCCACTTAGTGAGGTTCTCTTCTGTATAGAAGTCTCTAAAAAACTCCTGACTAGTAGATGTCACCCAACGTTGCCAAATGAGCCTTGAAAACGGAGCCCCATCTGAAGATTGGGTTGCATCACTTTTAGCATAGTCCAGATTGAAGCCAAGTGCTCCTCCGTAAAAAATTCGATAGCTGTTGATCAGCTGGGGAGTTCCTTCAAAAGAAAATCTCCTGAACCATTTCGACGATGTTTTGTAGTCCTTTTCAAAAGCGGCAAGCAGGAATGTGTCTTGCTTTTGGTAAAGAAGTGTATAAAGGGCCTCTTCAGCTGTAAATTTATCTGAAAAATGCCGAACATAGAGTTTAGGAAGCTCTTGCATTAGCCTTGCCCCACTTGCCTCGTTAAGCAGGCTTGCAAGTTGTTCTCTAGCCTCGGGTTTTTTAAAAACCTTTTGAACGATAGATAGCATTTCATTAAAAACCTTCTCGCTCGCTAAAACCTCTTTTTGCCTGAGTTGCTGAATTAGTATCCGGAGCTCCTCATTTTCAGAAACAATCTCACTAGATGTACCCCAAGGCTTAACGCGAGTCATTAAATGCCCAGGATTCACACCGGTATTTGTATCAACGACGTCTTTCAAAACAAAAGCCTTGCCACTCTGCAAGCCTCTCTCTTCAAAGCTTCCGTAGAGGTCGGGGCCGTAATATTCCTCTCCATACGTTAAGAGCTTAGCCATACCTAGTAATTTGAAAGGCAACTCTTCCGCGAAAAAGAAATCGTTGAGAGGAAAATACATAGTCATTACTTTAGAAATACTTTCCTTCAACTTCTCGGGTGTTTGCTTGAGATCAACAATTGCAATAAAAACGTATCCAGAAAGGGAAGCTGCAACATGTTTATATTTTTTCAGTTTAAAAATGGCATATGTTGCGACAAAGTAAGAAAGTGTAAGTGGAAATCCAAGATTGCGATTCACCGCCCTTGCAACCTTTTGAGCACCCAAAGTATTCATTTCTGCTTCATGGCCAATAAGCAATGGAACAATTCCTAAAGCGTATGTTGGTGTCGAAAGAGCTTTTAATTTTTGAAGCTCATAGTAACTACAAAGCTGGCCCAAAGCAATCAGCACGAGCGCAGTTTGGCACATTGCCGCAGGAAGGGGGGTCTTCTCTAAATGCCACTCATTTTCTGAACATCGAATTCCTCGAAGTCCACTCGCTGTAAAGAAGGTAGCTACAAGGTTAACAGCTTCCACAAAACACTCCATTTTTACATAAAAATTGGAAAGAATAGTAGCATTTAACCAACTAAATATCAATTATTTTTCAATTTTGGGAAGTAAGGATAAGACAAAGTTTATCGAACATCACAGAAACTTCTATTTCCACGCTTCCTGAAAATATGCATCGCACAACACTCCATTAGACATTTCATAAGCGCTTTCTTTCCGACTGGATACGAACGTGCTTGGAGGATTTTTTTGAAACAATGGAACAGACGCAGAGATAGATACCCCGTGCTTCACCGCAAGAAAAATGACACCCACAATCCCTATCTGCAATTTCCGGGACTTGTTTAAGCCTCAACCTCTTATTTCTAACATAACATTAATTATCAGACGTTTTGTTTGAGAGCCTTAAACTTCTCCTCTTCTTGGCTCCTAAAAGCCAGGCATCTAAAACACCACTTTTAACAATGCTCTAAGATTTTCAGAGTCAACTTCTGTGAGCTGCTGCTTGGAGATCAATACAGACGCGTTGACTTAGCTCTATCTAAATCTGTGGCATTTAGATGATATCTCAGAAATTCCGCTTCTTATTCAATAAACAGAACTCTCCATTCAAAACCATCATGTTGAATGGAGAGCTCTATGCAAGTGGGTTGCAGAGAACTTTACTTAGCAGTCTCTGCAAATGGAAAGCAAAGTTCCTCTGTTCTCTTGCCAATTCCTTTTTCAAGGCGGTGATCGGCTAGGCTAACAGCTGCTTGATGTGTTGAAATTCCATTTTGCTGAGCAATTTCGTAAATCTGAAGGAGTTGATGATAGATCTGTTTGATGCCGTTGCGGGCGCGTGTTGCATTGTAACCTTCAAGACGAAGCTCATTCATAACGTTGATCAAACCACCAGCATTAATCACGAAATCGGGGGCATATAAAATACCCTTTTCCATTAAGTGATCTGCATCCGTTGGTTTAAGAAGCTGGTTATTAGCAGCTCCTGCAATAGCACGACAGTTGAGCTTTGGAATCATATCCTTATGGATAATTCCCCCCATTGCGCAAGGGGCAAGAACATCACACTCTGCGAATAAAATTTCATCTGCAGGAACGATCTGTGCATCAAATTCATGAGCAAAATGACGAATGACATCTTCGTTGACGTCTGCAATGATTAATTTTGCTCCTGACCAAAAAAGACGCTCAGCAAGGCGCTTTCCAACACTTCCCATTCCCTGAATTGCAATCGTTTTTCCTTCTAGAGACGTGCTACCATCAAGTTCTTGCAGAGCTGATAAGATTCCAAGGTACGTTCCATGAGCAGTGAAAGCTGATGGGTTTCCACTTCCTCTTAGGTTATGAACACCACAAACATATTTTGTAGACTCTAGGATCACATCTACATCGGCAGGAGTACATCCAACATCCTCTGCGCAGATATAATTCCCCTGCAACTGATCAACTGCCGCTCCAAAAGCTCTTAGCTTTTCAGGGGTTTTATTTTTCTGGTCGGAGATAATAACGCTCTTAGCTCCCCCAACACCAACTTGAGCAATCGCAGATTTATAAGTCATTCCTTTAGAGAGGCGCAGTGCATCAGTAAGGGCTTCATCAAACGTATCATAAGGGTAAATCCTTGTTCCCCCAAGGCCAGGCCCTAGAGTTGTATTGTGGATTGAAATGATCGCTACAAGTCCCGTCTCTTCCTCGATAACTTTAATCACCTTTTCGTATCCGGCGATATCTAGTAATTGTTGTTTAATTTCCATTGATCACGCTCCTTACTGACTAAAAAATGGAATTTTAACACGCTCAAGCACTCCAGCGCAATCATTAATTCCCCTCCTCTCTTAAGAATTAAAAATTAAAATCTGCTTGAAAATCGTCAACTGAAGATTTTATTACCTGTAGTCATTGCGAGTCTGAATAAAATTTTGATGACATTTCGATAGCAACTGAGGCAACAAATTCCAAACGTTGCGTACTTCTACAAAAGGAAGCTTGTTCACACAACTTGCTTTTCCTTGAAAGATTGAATCTTTCTACCTATAAAAAAAGACTGCTGCTCCAAAAGGGGACAGCAGTCTTCATGGATTGAGGTATGGTCTGTTACGTTTCTAAAACTGTGTGTGGAAGAGGAGTCTTTGCTTTTGAATTTTGATAATGTGAAATGGCTGCTGCCATTTTTACTCCTGCTTTAGAAAAGATTTACACGAACTTTATACTGTGTGCTAAATTTATTCAAACTTTTTATGAAACTTTTGAGATTCTGATCGCTAAAAGTCCCAAAATATAAGCGATAAACATGAAGAGAAGAAGCAAGGAAACGTTTTTTCCGTTTTTAAATTCACGCCAACTAAACACCGCCTCGCCTATAAGTCGAGGGGTCGATTTGAAATCGACTATTATCTTGTGATACTCGATCCAAGAGTGTTTTTGCAACAAAAAAAAGTTTAGGATACCATCCAAAATATGAAGCCAAAGGTTCTAAATTACGGTTCTCTTAATATAGACCATATCTATCAAGTTCCTCATTTTGTGACTCCAGGGGAAACATTAGCAAGCACAGAGCTTGGCCACTTTGCTGGAGGGAAAGGGGCAAATCAATCCGTTGCACTTGCTC
This sequence comes from Candidatus Neptunochlamydia sp. REUL1, assembly GCF_963457595.1. Lineage (GTDB taxonomy): Bacteria > Chlamydiota > Chlamydiia > Chlamydiales > Simkaniaceae > Neptunichlamydia. The sequence continues at coordinate 29,053 of NZ_OY735137.1, read as the reverse complement.
GCGCTGGAGCAATAGTTTTTCATGCTGGAAAAATCGGAACTGATGGAGTTTGGCTGAAAGAAAAACTCGATCAAAATAATGTCAATACACAGTTCTTCCAAGAAGGAACTCTTGATAATGGACATGCAATCATCCAAGTGGATGCAAAAGGTGAAAACACAATTGTCCTCTATCCAGGTGCGAACCAAGAAATGACTAAAGATGAAATCAACCTTACCCTCTACCTCAAGGGGACGTTCAAACCCAGCAAGGTGCAGAAAAGGTGAAAGCTGCTGGAGACACCTTTATCGGCTACTACCTCTCTGCAGTACTTAATCTAATAAAGAGGTCTTATGATTTTTCAAATTTTTAGCTTTGGAGTGATTGGAATTCTCGCGGGAATTCTTTCCGGCCTCCTTGGTATTGGAGGAGGCGTTGTCACGATCCCCTGTCTTGTTCTAGTTTTTTCTAAATTAGATATTCCGCAAGGAGCTATGATGCACCTTGCTATCGGCACCTCTCTTGCAGCGATGGTTTTTAACACTTTTTCCGGAAGCTACACCCATCATAAAAAGCAGGCGGTTCTCCTTTATATCGTAAAGCCTATGGCCCTTGGTGTCATTTTGGGAGCAATTCTTGGGGCAACTGCAGCCAACTTTCTCTCAAGTCACTTTCTTCAAATTTTCTTTGGGATTTTTGAAATTCTTCTGGGAATTCGATTTTTTTTACCCGATTCAAAAACAAGCAAGAAGCACCCTCTTCCTTCTTTTTGGCCACTGAGTACCATTTCATTCTGTGTCACTGCTTTTTCAACTCTTCTGGGAATTGGGGGCGGAATGGTTAATGTACCGATCCTCTCTCATTTTGGAGTCCCTGTAAAAAAGGCAATTGGAACGTCCTCTGCTCTCAGTTTTTTAATCTCTTTTTGCGGAGCGGTCTTTTTTCTTCTTCTTGGTATGCACTCCACTAAGGCACCTGATACTGTGGGGTTTCTTTACATCCCTGCTTTCTTAATTATTAGCGTTGTCTCATTTTTTACAGCCCCCTATGGGGCTAAATTAGCCCATCGGCTTCCTACAAAAGTTCTCAAAAAAATCTTTGCCATGGTTTTACTTGCAGCAGGTATCGTGATGGTCATGAAATAAACGAAGTATTTGACGATACGATCTATATTGGAGAAATTTGAGTAACAGGAGCTGTACTTGCTTGACCCTGCTGGTAGATTTTCCATTCATCTTCGAGGCGCTTAGCTTCTTGAGTGATGGTCTCTTCAGAAAGATTTTCTGCATGAAGAAGGGTAATTAGATATTGCTTGAATGATTCGGGAGTCGCCTCTTTCATTTTATTGATCAAGGTTTCAGCCTGTTCTTTTGTTTTGATATATTTGGGAAGATTCCATTGCACGGCATTTCTAAGAGCTAATTGATTACGAGAAAAGAATTCTTTATAGGAGAAAAGTTCGATATCTTGTTTGGAGCAGACCGACTCAGACTGCTTAATCAATGCTTCTAGGTGTTTACTTTTAGAATTAAGAATTTTTGTAGTAAAAAGAGAAAAAGGTTTTTTGGAAATCCCCGTTTGGATATGTTTAAGAACAGTATTTAAAAAAAATTTTTAAGTGCATAGCAGGTGCTTTAAGAGGCTCTTCCCTCTTTTTAAAAGAACGCTCAGTGGTAAAGATCGATCGGATCTTTTCCAAAGTGAATTTTTTTAAGTTGTTCATTGCGTATCGCTTGCTATCCAAGGAACATTTATTGCGGGAAACCTTAACAATACCTTAATATTTAAAACAAGGGAAATTTTGATGGAAGTAACTCTAAAAGGAAACGTTTGTAACACGATGGGAACTCTGCCAAAAATTGGAAATAATGCACCGGACTTTAAGCTGGTGGATAAAGATCTAAGAGAGCGAAACTTAGGAGACTTTCCAGGAAAAAAACTCATTGCAACAGTGCCAAGTTTAGACACAGGTGTTTGTTTAACATCTGCTAAAAACCTTAATGAGAAGGGGCAAAATTTCACCCTGATTTATGTTTCAGCAGATCTTCCATTTGCAGGATCGCGGATTTGCATGGTAGAAAAGTTAGACAATATACATACGCTTTCAATGATGCGAAATAAGGACTTTGCCGTTGACTATGGCGTCCTGCTCATTGATGGTCCCTTAGAAGGACTATGCGCACGTGCAATATTCGTCATCGATGAAAATAACAAAATCCTCTACAGTGAACTTGTCAACGAGATCTCTGCAGAACCCAATTATGAAGCTGCTATTTCTGCAATCTCTTAACCGTAGGATATTTTGGCTCCCACATGCTTTCTTTCACAGCCTGCTCTACGTCTTTTGGGGGATTTGTACAAATCCCCTCTTTGATCGCTTCATTTGCAACAGCAATCGCTACATCTCGGGAGATTGCACGAAGCTCCGTGATCCGCGGGAAAAGAGAAGCATAGGGGTTATTAAGGATCGGAGCGTACTTGCTCAAAACAGCAGCAGCCTCTAAAAACATTCCATCCGTCACACGCGTTGCTCCAGAAGCGATGACACCAAGCCCCACTCCAGGAAAGATAAAGATGTTGTTACATTGACCAATCACATGCTTTTCCCCTTCATATTCAACGGGTTGATACGGACTTCCCGTGGCAATAAGTGCTTGTCCTTTGGTCCACTTCATAAGATCTTCAGGGTGCGCTTCTGATTTGGATGTGGGATTAGATAGTGGAAAAATTATGGGCCGAGGTACATGTTTTTTCATTTCAGTGATTACTTCTTCATCAAAGCTATTAGGCTGAGTTGAGGTCCCAATAAGAATCGTAGGTTTTGCATGTTTGATCGTTTCAAGAAGAGGGATATGTTGCATATCCTCCACTCCCCAACTACTGATGGCCTCTTCTTTCTGAGCAAACCGCTTCTTGAGATCATCTAAGCCCTCGGAAGCTGTATGGGCAAGACCATTCCGTCCCATGACAAAAATTTTCTCTTTTGCTTCTTCTCGAGTAACTCCTTGAAGCATCATTGCCTGAGTAATGAGCTCAGCAATTCCAATCCCAGCAGAACCAGCGCCAAAGAGGACAATTTTTTGATCTTTAATATCAGCATCAATCCCTTTAATTGCACTCAGGATCCCTGCCACAACAACTCCAGCAGTTCCTTGAATGTCGTCATTGAAACAACATAGCTTATCGCGATAACGATCAAGAAGAGGTTGAGCCTGGTTTTTCGCAAAATCTTCCCATTGAATGAGAACATTGGGAAAACGCTTGGTAATGGCTTGAACAAAGGACTCCACAAAATCATCATATTCCTTGCCATCAAGACGCTCCTCTTGCCAGCCAAGGTAGAGAGGGTCGTTAAGAAGGGTCTTATTATTTGTTCCAACATCAAGAGTGATAGGGAGGGTATGAGCCGGGTGAACCCCTCCGAACAGAGAGTAAAGCGCTAATTTCCCAACAGGAATTGCCATTCCTCCCACTCCTAGATCTCCTAGTCCCAAAATTCGAGCTCCGTCAGTTACGACAATCACATCAACGTGATCATAAGGAATATTAGCAACAATCTCTTCCATTCGATCTTTATGTGGATAGGAGATATATACTCCCCTGTTTTGAGTATAAATATGGCTATAGTTCAGGGAAGCATCACCGACTGTTGGTGTGTAGATATAAGGAAGCATCTCCTCTGGGTGCAAACTACAGAGATAATAAAAGAGCGTTTCATTTCGATCTTGCAGAGAGGAAAGGAAAGAATACTTTCCGATATCAGTGCGTCTATTTTGGAATTTTCCATAGGCGCGGTTGACTTGCTCCTCAATGGTTGAAGTATGAAAAGGAAGAAGACCATGAAGACCAAGCTCTACTCTCTCCTCTTCCGTAAAACCTGTTCCTTTGTTGAGGATAGAATTGTGAAGGATCGCATTGGGTCCTAAATCAACTTCTACAATTTCTTCACCGTTCTTGATTGATCGTTTAATTTTGCTCATAGCTAACTCCTAATTTAAGGGGTTAATATACCTTCTCTAGAATCAAGCTTCAAGGAGTTTTTGTTCTTGTGGGCGGCGGAGAAATAAGAAAACTACAATGATCCAAATCATGAAAAGCAAAAGAGGCCCCCAAGAATATGCATAAGGAAGCTTTGCAGGTGAGAGAAACTGCATTCCAAGGACAAATACCGAAGCAAAAGCCTTCGCCGATCGATAAGCAAAAATATCGATGATCGCTTTTGCCTTAAACTTTTCATCGGTCTTCAAAGGGACATAAAGCATCTCCTTGATAATATTGAAGATCGAATAATCAAATGTTTTGATCACACTAAAACCATAGGTAACAAAGGCAAAGGTAGGTTGGAAAAGGGTCAAAATCGCATTTCCAAGAAGAATCCCTGGAACCACAAAATGACTTCTTCTAAGGCCCAAAAATTTTAGAAGTAAAAAAGTCGCAAAAAACTGCAAACATAGTTTGCAGGTATTTATCATCCCCCACAGGCGACCATAAAACTGTGTCCGTAGATCTTGAAGAGGGTAACGCTCTTGGAGGTACGTGTTAAATTGATAATCCATAATCGTTGTTGAAAGTTGCATAAGAACCACAATAAAAAGGATAAACTTCAAGGTAGAAGAGGTCTTAATTAGCTGAAATCCTCCCTCTGTTTTTTTCATCTGAAGAATTTCACTTCCCTCCACATTGCTGCGTTTCAACATCTGTTGATAGGCTATAATAAACAATAGATATAGAGGAACTGTCATATAAAGAAGATGCTCAGAGCCAAGCTTTACAGCAAAAAAACCGGGAACCATACTCCCAAATATGGCACCTATCCCACTGACCCCAAAGATAATTCCATAGAGATACTTTGCCTTCTTTATTTCTGTCTTCGTATGGATGACGGACCAGAGCTGCTGGAACATTAGAAGAACATAAATATCCTTCCATACATATAGCAAAAAAGACAAAGGAGGAAACTGCTGCACATATAGGCCACAAAGGGCGTTAATGCCCATCGTTACACCCACTGTGCAAAGGAACATGCGAAAACAGCCTAAGCGAGGTAGGAAACGATTATAAAGGGTTACGGCAAAAAGGTTGAATGGCACCGTTAAGAGCCAAGCATATGGATAAAGCTTCACGCTATAGTGGGCAAGAAAAATTGAATTGCTTGTCGGCTTGGTAATTGCATACTCAGCAGTAATAAAAAAACCGCAAAGCATTGCAAATAGTAGGAAGAGCTTTTCTTGTTCACCTCGAACCTGTGAAAATATCTTTTTCAAAATCATCTACAAATAATAACACAATAAAGAACTATTGGCGACAATCATCACAATCCTCAGGATTATTTTTGCAAGAATTACGTTGAGAAGCAAGAGGTGAAACGTATCCATAAGGCCGATAATATTTACTATATTCTAGAGGCTCATCATGGCACCATGGCTTATACTCATTAAAATAAGTGATACGGGCCCCAATAGAGGGATGGGACGCTCTAAAGACTATATACAAGGGGCCTGGCCAAGGATTTGCAAGATTCGTGCTTGTAAGCTTCACAAAGCCTGTTCCTGCCTCCTCATTAAAGTGAGTAAGCTCCAATCCAAAGGTGTCGGCATTATGCTCGATCGATCTTGAAAAAAAGTTTGCTGCTGGGGTTAGAAGAAATGAATAAAAACTATAAAGAAGAAGAATAAGGGGAAGCGAAGCAATATCCTTTATTTCACTAAATCCCATCTGCTTAGGACACTTTCGCAAGAAAAGCCCTGCTGTGAGGTGGACTAAAAACAATCCCACAATCGTAATGAGTGTGTAGATCAAGATCCCCCACCACATATGATGAAGAACGTAGTGGCCCATCTCATGGCCCATAACAAATAAGAGCTCATTAGTAGTAAGCTCTTTAATTGCAGTATCCCAAATCACAATGCGTTTGCTGGAGCCAATTCCTGTCACATAAGCATTGACTTGCTTTGTATCGGCACTCATGTCCACTTCATAGACGCGCCCTCCTTGAATTCCTGCCCTGTCAGCAAGCTGAAGGATTTTTTGCTCTAGCTGTTTGTCCCTCATAGGTCCAAACGTATTAAAAAGAGGGGCTATCCAAATCGGTTGAACAAAAACCAATACGATCACTAGAGGGAAATTTAAAAGTCCAAAATAGAGCCACCATCGCCTTGGGCTTTTTCTCATGATTCCGTATACGATCCACACAAGAACGATCCCCATCACTGTGGAAATTGCTGTCCCTGTCAGATAATGATTAAGCCATCTGGCAATTGTCTGATTTGAAAGGCCATAAGCATGAGGACGAACATATCCCCCATAAAAGTCTAATGGAAGAGAGAGAATGGCAACAATCAATAAGAAAAAGAAAGCATACAGTGCCGTTTGCCAAAGCCAAATTCCAGTAATTTTATCGCAAAAAGCTCGAAGCCTTGCACCAAACTTAGTAAAAACAATGAGCGCCGGAACTGTAAGCGACCAAATAAGTTGAACAACCCATAAAATGTTTCCACTCGTATAAAAGGCCATTGCCTTTGGCGACGCTTCTGGAACTGGAACAGAAGGCGCGCTATAATCATCAGCAAATCCAGTTGCCATTAGTAGTACAAAAAAACCAAAAATACACCACTTTTTCATCTGAGCACATCCACATGGTTCAGCATTTTACGAACCTCTTCTTCAAAACGTGGGGCTACATATACCCAACTTCGCTCTTTTGGAGGCACTGAAATCTCTGAAAGGTTGTCTCCAACCTCCACTGTCCCATCCTCTTTCAAAACAGGGAAATTCATTCCCAGCCTTCGCCCCCCTTTTTTACTGATCTCCCACGAAAATTCATCATCAGGAATTCCTAGCTTGTCTTTGATTTCAACAAGATCCCTTTCTTCAGGAGGCGCTCTGAGCGCGATCGCTCTAAATCTATATTTGCGAAGATAAAGACACTTTGCATCAAAGTGACCAGGATGTTTTTCATCTCTTGAGGCCTTATTTAGATCAGATAGCACTTCATTATCGGTCATCGAGATATACCTTTCCAGATCATCTCCTAGGTCGTAATAGATTGTCTCCATAAACCGAGCTAAATGAAATGCATAGGACTTAACACTTGAATACTGGTAAAGACGCTTATGCATATAATGACGTGCCAGCAGAAGTGCCTCACAAGACTCAATTCCATTCTCCTCAACGCCTAAAGCAAGCATTCCTTCATTCGTCACGATCATTTTGAGCATTTCAATCAGTTGATGGTAATCAAACAGCCCGTAAGCAAGTCCTGTGCATTGAGAATCTCTAAGAAGATAGTCAATACGGTCTGCTCCAAAAAAGTCTCCTGTAACAATCTCAGTAACAACTCGTTCCCATGGAGTAAAGGCCCCTTTAAACTTCTTTTCTCCAAGCGCTACTTTCATCACATCGAGCTTCACATCTCTTGAAATTCCATCTTCAAGTGATTCGGTCGCAAACCGCTCCCATATTGGAGACAAAAACTCACTCTCCATGATTTTTTGTGTCCAAATCTCATGCCCTCCTTTCCCAAGGAGTCGATGTTCCGCCACATGACTAAAGGGAAGATGTCCCAAGTCGTGGCAAAGGGCAGCAAGCCTTAACACTCGTCTCCAGTAACGATATTCGTGAGAAGCAAAGCGAGGAATAAGTTCTTTCAGCTTCCCTGGGAGATTGCCTGAAGTGATTTCATCATAAATTCTTGTAGCAAGTTCCATCACCCCTAGAGAATGCTCAAAACGGCGATGCGTTCCTCCAGGGTAAACAAAATAGGTTGCCCCTAGCTGATGGATATAGTGAAGACGCTGAAAAGGTCTTGAATTAATCAAATCGCTCTCGAGTCCATCAACGTGGATGAAGCGGTGTACAGAATCGTAAATTTTCTTAACCGTGCCCATTCTCACTCACAATATTTTTTCGATATTTTTGCCATTCCATCCAACCATAGATCGGGATGCTGGTAAACATCAACAAAGATCCATAAAAGATAATCTCTTGGCCAGCGCTAACAGTTGCCCAAAAGGTGTAAATAAAAGCCAAAGCAGAAATTGATAAGGACTTTATCACCTTCTTTTGATCCATTTTATCGGGATGTTTAATATAAACAACAAACTCAGCAACAGAGGTATATAGGTATGCAATAATCGCAGCAAGCGTTGCCAAAGAAATGATAAATGTAAACTGATCGACTAGCCCTTTATTGAAATTCAAAAGGAGAATTAGAGTGATCAGTACTGAAGAAATAACAATTCCAAAAACAGGTGAGCGAGATTTAGAAACCTTTGCAAACGGCTTGGGAAATAGCTTATCTTTTGCTGCTGCCATAGGAATCTGCCCTTGAAGAAGAATCCACCCATTCAAAGCACCTGCACATGAAATGACTGCAGCTGCGCCCATCACATACATTCCCCACGGTCCAAAAATCTTTCCCGCTAAATCTGCAAAAGGAGCTGTAGAATCTTTAAGTTCCGGCATAGGGATTACACCCATAATCGCCACAGTGCTCAGAATATAAACAACAGCTGTTATCGCAGTTCCGAGTATTGTTGCTCTTGGGATCGTTTTTTTTGGGTCTTTTACATCATCAGCAGGAATCGATGCAGATTCCATCCCTAAAAAGGCCCAGAGAGTAAGCATAGCTCCACCCGAAAGAGCGCTAAAGTTCGATTTTCCGCTCACATTAAAGTAAGCCAAATTTGCAGTATCCACGAAGAAAATTCCTATCACAGCAATCAAAAGAAGAGGAACAAACTTTAGGACTGTTAAAACAAGCTGAAACTTCCCTGCTAGGTGAACTCCAATAATATTCACAATTGTAAAAAACCAAACCGCTCCAGCGGTAATGAAAAATGCATGTACATTATTATAGGCAAGTTCTGGAAAAAATATGCTTAAATACCCTGTAAATGCCACAGCGATTGCGGCATTCCCTACCCACATATATACCCAGTAGTTATAGGCTACCTGAAAACCAACAAAATCCCCAAAGCCCTCCTTACAGTAGATGTAAGGACCTCCTGTCTTAGGAAAGAGAGTACTCAGCTTCGCAAAAACTAAAGCCAGAAGCATCGCTCCAACTGCTGTTGCACACCAGCTAAAGACTGTAATACTTCCAAAGCTAGCTAGCGATGCTGGGAGCAAAAATACTCCGGACCCAATCATATTTCCGACGACCAAGGCCGTCAACATCCAAACCCCTAACTTCTTATTCATCTGTAGTCACTCGATTTAAAATTATACTTCGATGTTTTTGCCATTCCATCCATCCATAGATGGAGATGCTGCTAAATAATAATAATGATCCATAAAAGACCACCCCCTGTCCCGCGCTAATAGTCGCCCAAAACGTATACAAAAAAGCAAGTCCTGAAATTGTTAAGGTCTTAACAATCTTTTTCTTGTGCGCCTTTTCAGGATACTTGATATAGATTACAAACTCCGCTACAGATGTGTACAAATAGGCAATAATTCCAGCTAGTGTTGCAAGAGAGATAATAAAGGTAAACTGATCTACTAAATTCTTATTAAAATTTAGGATCAATACCAATGTCACCAACACAGAGGACAGAACAATTCCAAAAACTGGCGAACAATTTTTTGATACCCTTCCAAATCGACGGGAAAAAAGTTTACTCAATTTTGCAAAAACCAACGCAAGAAGCATTGCCCCCATTGCTGTGGCAATCCAACTAAAAATCGTGATACCTCCAAAACTCGCTAAAGACGCTGGGAGCAGAAAAACTCCCGACCCCACCATGTTCCCAACAACTAAAGCCGTCAGCATCGAAACGCCTAACTTCTTATTCATCAAGACTCGCTCTTTTTTAAGATCGATTTTCGATATTTTTGCCACTCCATCCATCCATAAATAGGAATACTACTAAACATTAAGAGAGACCCATAAAAAACAATCTCCTGCCCTGCACTTGCAGTTGCCCAAAAAGTATACAAGAAAGCCAGCCCTGAAATCGTTAACGTCTTTGCAACTTTCTTTTTATGAGCCTTTTCAGGATACTTAATATAGATAACAAACTCTGCCACAGAGGTATAAAGGAAGGCAGTGATCCCAGCAAGAGTAGCAAGTGAAATGATAATGGTAAATTTATCGACTAAATTTTTATTAAAGTTCAGTGTCAGCAGCAGTGTAATTAAGGTAGATGAAAGGACAAGTCCAAAGACCGGTGAGCGTCCTTTTGAAACCTTTCCAAATCGTCTGGGGAACAGTTGATCCTTTGCCGCAGCCATAGGAATCTGACCTTGAACGAGAATCCAGCCATTCAATGCCCCTGCGCAAGAGACTACAGCAACGGCGCCCATAGCATACATTCCCCATGGTCCAAAAATTTTCTTCGCAAAATCAGCAAATGGAGCTGCCGAATCCTGGAGCTCAGGCATTGGAACAACCCCCATAATCGCAATCGTGCACAAAATATAAACAACTGCAGCAAGGCTTGTCCCAATAATCGTTGCACGTGGAATCGTCTTTTCAGGGTTTTCGACATCATCAGCCGGAATAGAAGCGGACTCTAGCCCTAAAAACGCCCATAGTGTGAGCATAGCTCCACTAGAAAGAGCAGCAAAGCTCGATTTTCCACTGACATTAAAATACGCTAAATTCTCAAAATCAACATAGAAAATCCCAATAACAGCGGCAAGAATGAGCGGGATATATTTTATAATCGTAAAGACTAGCTGAAAACTCCCCGCCAAATGGACCCCAATAATATTCACAAGGGTAAATAGCCAAACAGCTCCAGCAGTTACAAGAAAAGCATAAAAGTTATTATGGTCTAATACAGGAAAGAACGCGCTCAAATATCCAGTAAGTGCTGTTGCTATAGCAGCGCTTCCAGCCCATTTGCAAATCCAGAAATTATAAGCAACTTGGAAACCAATAAAATTCCCAAATCCTTCTTTGCAATAGATATAAGGCCCTCCCGTTTTTGGAAACATTTTACTGAGTTTTGCAAAAACTAACGCGAGAAACATTGCCCCAATTGCGGTTGCAATCCAGCTAAAAATGGTAATGCTTCCAAACTTCGCAAGAGATGCTGGGAGCAAAAAGACCCCCGATCCCACCATGTTCCCAACAACTAAAGACGTCAACATCCAGACGCCCAATTTTTTATGCATTATTCGCCTGGCCTTGGATGACTTTCGCGAACATAGGTAGGAGTTACCTCGACAAATTCTGCCTTCCTTTGAAGCTCCTTGATATTTCTAGCCCCGCCATAAGTAAGCCCACTTCGGATCCCTCCTAACAGGAGGTCAATCAGTTCTATAGCCGGGCCACTTACTGGACCCCAAAAATCCACTCCCTCTGCAACTGTTTTTTCCTTAAGTCCCCCATAGAAATCCGTCTGGAAGTCTTCGCTCGCTTGTCCACGGAATTTAGCCTTTCCATCTTTTTTTTCAGCAGCACTTTCATCGGTCAAAGCGAAGAGCTTCCCTATCATTACAGAGCTCGCGCCGGCAGCTAAGGCCAAAACCACATCTTTGCTCGTACGGATCCCTCCATCAGCAATCAACGGAACCCTCAGCTTTTCTGCAATTTTTGCGCACTCAAAAATAGAGGTAAACTGTGGCACACCAAACCCTGTGATCACACGCGTTGTGCAAGCGGCGCCAGGACCTACTCCAACCTTGACAGCATCAGCTCCAGCATTCACAAGGTCCTGATATGCCATTGGAGTACAAACATTCCCTGCAATCACATCGCGGTCTGGATGCGTTTTCTTTAGCTCTTCAATGAAATGGAGCATTTTTTCAGAGTGACCATGCGCCACATCAACACAGACACCCGCAGCCCCCATGTCAAACAGCTTCCGAACCTCAGCAGTTTTCCCCTTTCCAATTCCACATGAAACAAACGTCTTTTCTCCAAATTTCTTAACCCACGCTTCCTGAGCTTCAAAATCTTTTGTGAATCGATGATAAATGGGAATCGAGCCTCTTTGAGTCAATATCTCGGCAAGTCCCTCAGAAATCGTGGTGTCCATATTAGCACATAAAATGGGAATTCCGAGCTTCCGACTCTTTGTGAGCCACGAGTTGAGCATTGGCTCAGTCCTCGAGGGAACGTTGTTAAACTGAGGAACAAGAGCCACATCATCAAACGTGTACCCAGTATCAAATCTATAGTTCTTTGCCATCTGCAATTCTCCTAAATGACTCACTATAAAAAATCCCCCCTTAAAGAGAAAGAATTTTTGATTTCCCAGGCAAATCCATTTTATGGTATCCTGGGCGTATGATCAGTGTAACAATTTTAACAAAGAATAATGAAGAGACAATTGGGTTAGTCCTTGAATCGGTTCGCCTGTTTGATGAAGTGATCTTGCTTGATACAGGATCCAACGATGCCACTCTTGATTTTGCTCAAATACATCCCAACGTAAAGATCTTCAAAAGCCCCTTTATCGGCTTCGGACCGCTGCATAATCTTGCTGCTGAATATGCCACCCAGGATTGGATTCTTTCTCTTGACAGCGACGAAGTACTTACACCTGAGCTTGCTAATGAGATCCTAGCACTGCCCCTCGACTCCCAAAAAGTCTACTCTTTCCCTTTCAATAACTATTTCAATGGACGGCATATCAAATGGTGCGGCTGGTACCCGGACCGACACACTCGACTCTACAATAGATCAGTGACCTCCTTTACAGACGATCAAGTGCATGAACGGATACAAACCAAGTCTCTCCAGGAAGTGCCCTTGACCGCACCGGCAAAGCACTACTCCTACCGATCAATCTCGGACTTCCTCCAGAAGATGGAAAGTTATACTACCCTCTTCGCACAACAGCATGCCCACAAAAAGCGTTCCTCGATGCTAACTGCCCTTTTCCACGGAGGCTTTGCCTTTATTAAGTCCTATGTCTTTAAACGCGGTTTTCTTGGCGGCCACGAAGGCTACATCATCTCACTATATAATGCTCAAACCTCATTTTATAAATACCTCAAGCTTGCCTATGCTAATCGCACCCCTATATCACAAGATCGGTAGTGGCAAGTACGCCAACTCTCTCGAAACGCTTGAGCAGCATCTTGCCTATATCGCGGCCCATTTCTCCACTGTTCTTCCAGGTGAAAACCTTCCTAAAGGAACTTCCGTCTGTCTTACCTTCGACGATGCATTTTTTGACTTTTATCATCTTGTTTTTCCTCTCCTTCAAAAATATAATCTTAAAGCTCTGCTTGCCGTTCCGACTGCCTATATTCCTGAAAGCACTGACTTAAGCCCCATGGAGCGCCTCGAAAAAGTCGCGAGCTTCCCCGATAAAGCTCCCCCTATTCCTTCACCTGCATTTTGCACCTGGGAAGAACTTCAAGTTCTTTCTCAATCCCCACTCATTCAAATCGCTTCTCATTCCCTTCACCACCGTCCCTTCACTTCAAAACACATAAATATTGAAAATGAGCTTTTTCTATCCAAAAAGCTCCTCGAGGAAAAACTCTCCACTCCCATTAGCTCATTTGTCTACCCTTTTGGGCTCTTCACCCAAAAAGCGCAGACCCTTGCCAAAAAGCACTATAAATACATCTTTCGCATTGGAAGTGCGCACAATATCTCATGGAAGAACACTAACCAGCTCCTCTATCGAATCAATGCCGACGAGCTCCCAACCACCCATTTTCCTTTCGACCCTCTATCTCGATGGAAGCTTGCCACGCGCTTTTTCTTAAACACAGTGCGCGGCCGCTAGAAAACACCAAACCTTCAAGACGTTGTAGAAACACTCCCTGTTGTTGCTGCCCCCGTTTCATCTTCAGCAATCACCTAGTATACGTGTGCTCTATTTTTCCTCCGATTATGATCCACATATGTTCTAAAATCTCAAGCTGGGATTGTTGCAATCAGTACTTCATCACTATAGATCTTGTATTACGTCGCAATCGCTCCATTGAAATGATTCTTTTTACTCTTTGCAGATACTATTAGAGATTCCAATAGTTGCACTTACTGTACTTGTTCCTATGTCAATAACACTCAAACTATCGGATGAAGCACCTGTCACATAAGCAAAATTTCCATCAGAAGCAATCTCAACATCAATTGGATTATTTCCTACCGAAATCGTGTTAGATAACATGTTTGTTGCTGTATTAATTGTGCAATCGAATAGGGCAAGAGTAAGAAGACTTTTCCCAATGAGTGCTCCTATTACATTGGTCCGACCTTTTGCTCCCCAGTCATGAGTGCCAAAGCAACGCTCTCCTATTTTTGCATAACCATGAGTTCGAGGCATGTCATGTGCAAATCCACTCTCATCAATATATACAATTGGCATTCCCAATTTTTTATATTTTGCGATCTTTTCCAGAAAAATGTCTCTTTTTTTTTCGCAAGCTTTGGGATGCTTTAATGTTTTTTTTATAGCTGATTTTTAGCCGCTTCATCGCACTACGAATGCCTGAGGCGGTTACGTTTAAACGATTGGCTCGTTCATAGCAGAAGGCATCTGGATATTTTTCGACGTCCTCCATTAAAGTCTCTTTATCAATCTTGATCGCAGGTCTATTCTTAGTTTGTTTGGGCTCTATTTGTTTAGACCAAAGAAATAAACTGTTGACGCTTACACCAAAACATTTAGCTGCTTGTGCAAAGCTCAATTTTTCTCTGCTTCGAATTGACAGTGCTTTTTTTCTAAAATCCAATGAATAGGTCATCCAAAAGATGATAACTAAAATAAAAATTTTTATCTATAGCATATAAAACAAAGGGAATAAAAGATATTCCTTTTTTTCTCCTTTTTTCATATGCAAAAGGAAAATTCCAATTATTATCTGCATAATAGATATAAATTTATTATTTCACTTGACACTTGCAATAAATAATCTACTTTCATATTATAATGGCTGAAAGGCAATTCAAATTGCAATTTTACAAAGAAATAGGAATTCAATGACAGAGACCAATATCTTTAGAAAGAATAAGATTAACCTCGAAGATTACGACTATCAGAAGGATATTCAAAATCGTGTCTTGATGTCACACTTTTCTCCTGAAGATCTAGAAGTCTTAGAAGAAATTGTTTACAGCTCTCAAAGAATTCCAATTAGTCGCCTTGTAAGCCAACTCGATAAGAATTTAGATGAACTGCAGGCTATCTTAGACAAACTGTCCAAAACAGATCTATTTAAAATTGAAGAAGATACGGTTGTTGTCGATAAGGAAATGCGAAAATATTTTGAAACTCAAATTCAAAAATTTGAGGATGATTTTACACCTGGGATGGAGTTCTTGCAGGCACTCCTTAAGAAGGTACCGATTCATGTCCTACCGAATTGGTACCCAATCCCTCGGACGTCAAACAATATTTTTAATTCTCTAATTGAAAAATACCTAGAAACCCCCCAAACATTTCAGAGATATTTATCGGAACTAAACCTCGGCGACCCAGTGCTCAATGGAATTATTACAGATCTATTCGGTGCTCCAGGTCATAAGATGTATTCTGATGACATTCGGAAGAAATATGAGCTAACTGAAGAGGTTTTTGAAGAGCACCTCCTCAATCTAGAGTTCAATTTGGTCTGCTGTCTTATCTATGAAAAAAGTGGTGAAGAATGGGTAGAAGTTGTCACGCTGTTTAAAGAGTGGAAAGATTACCTCAACTTCCTAAAGGAAAGTCAGCCCAAGGAGATTTCTGAAAAGGAGCAGGTCAATCGGACACGCCCTCATGATTTCTCTTTTGCCGAAGACTTATCAACTATTCTTGCGCTTTCTATGACCAAACCTCTCTTTGTCCGTCTCGATCAAAATGAGGAGTGGATTTTTGAAAAAAGCGCGGCTTCTCAAATTGCCAAACAGTGCAAAGGTTTTGATCTAAAAAGTGAAGAGGGTCAAGCTCTCTTTAATGAATATATGGCAAGAGCTCTTAACAAACTGCTCTTTCTAAAACTTGCACGGATTGAAAACAACCAACTCCTTTCAGCAAAAGATGCTGAGGAGTGGCTTACTCTCCCTATTGAGAAAAGAGCCCTCAATACCTATAAACAAACTCTGAGTAAATACACTTTTTCTGAGTTTCCAAAAGAGATTTGCACTGAACGTAACATTCACGAAATCGAAAAGAGTATCGGTCGGATTATTGGTTCAGGATGGGTCCTTTTTGATGAGTTTTTGAAAGGTATCATCGCCCCAATCTCAGAAAACAGTAAAATGTCACTAAAGAAAACCGGACGGTATTGGAAGTATTCTCTTCCTGATTATTCTAAGGAAGAACTTGCTTTGATCCGCAAAGTGATTTTTAACTGGCTTTTTGAAGGTGGGGTCATTGCTAGCGGTTCGTTTGAAGGCAAAGACTGTCTCCGCATTACTCCGCTTGGCCAATCGATGTTTGGGTAGAAAGCCCACGGTGTGTTAAATAAAAGGTATGTTAGACCAAACCTTTTCACTCGTTGATATCCCTCGCCTTATTACCTTAATTTTCTTAGAAGGAATTCTCTCTCTTGATAATGCCCTAGCCATTGCTATTATTGTCAGAGGGCTTCCTCACCAGCTTCGCCAAAAAGCACTGTTTATTGGTCTAGTTTCAGCAGTTGTTTTAAGGGCTATTGGTGTCTTAAGTGCTGCCTACCTTATTCAGCTATACTGGGTACAGCTTGTTGGAGGCACCTATTTGATCTATTTAGCACTATCACACATTCTTTCAAGGCGACGCAGCGAAGTGCAAGCTCCCAAACAAAGAAGCTTTTGGGGCACTGTTGTGATGGTTGAATTTACTGATTTCATCTTTGCAATCGACTCTATATTAGCAGGACTTGCCTTGATTGGAGTATGCTTCCAACATCACGAGTTCCCACCAAAGATCTGGATCGTATATGTTGGGGGGATATCAGGATTGATTTTAATGCGCTTTGCTGCCCGCATATTTACCGATCTCATCGATAAATATCCCCGCCTAGAAATAGGAGCTCACCTCATTGTGGGATGGATCGGCTTAAAACTCCTTTTAGACGTCCTTTTTAAGGGACTCCCTACATGGACAGAGCCCATTTTTTGGTGTGGAATTATTCTATTCTTTGTTTACGGTTTTCTTAAGAAGCCTGGTAAGCAAGGAACTGGTACGCATCAATAACGTCTTGCTTCGGCTTCTCATTATAGCAGCGAATCATAAATTCCATTGCGGGCTTTTGAACTTCTCTTTCTCTCACGATAATTTTTTTTTGCGGATCTTCTGTTCCTTCTAGCAAATCTATAAAAGAGCTAACTCGCTCCTCCTTAGACTTAACAGTGCTTGTATGTGATAAATCTCTTTCCTGTTCAACGATAAAATACCTATATCCATAATTGGTTGCGACTTCCGATGCACGCCTTAGAGCAAATCTTCGAACATCCTCGGGTTCTGTGTGCTCATTGGCTCGAAAAGTAACGGTAAATCTATCTGCTGACAGGCGGTAATCCCCGTACCCTTCTCCGTGAAAATCTTTTGCGTGATAGGTGGTAGCAGTTGAACACCCAACTAGCAGTAGAGCGAGACCTACAATCCATAACTTCTTCATTCCACACCCTTAGTTTAGGTGGGACATAATACAAGGATTTCTTCAAAATCGCAAGAAGAAGATTTTCCTTGATGGCAATGAATTTTCCTGGGAGAATGTGAGGGATGAAAAAGAAGAGTGAATCTGAACTCGTTTCGAATCGGCGGGCCCGTCATGATTATGAGATTTTAGAAACCTTTGAAGCTGGAATGTCTCTTCAGGGGACTGAAATTAAATCTCTAAGAGATCATGGAGGATCTCTGCAAGAATCTTATGTGATCATTGATAGAATGGAAGCATGGCTTAAGGGCTGCAGCATTGCTCCCTATTCCTTCGGCAACATTCACAATCATGAGGAGAAGCGGGATCGAAAACTCCTCCTTCACAAAAGAGAAATCGAAAAATTGAAACGCTCAATTCAGGAGAAGGGTCTCACGATTATCCCCCTCGCCATCTATCTCACACGGGGTAGAGCTAAGGTGAAAATCGCCATTTCCCGCGGCAAGAAGCAGCACGACAAACGCTCCTCAATTAAAGAGCGAGAACACAAAAGATCGATGGAACGGGCGTTAAAAAGTTGACAACCCATCCTCTATTTCTTACTCTAGGGAAAATTAATTTAGAGGACCTATGAAAGTCACTATCTCCCGGCCTGAACTGGCTAATCTCATTGGCAAAATTCAAAGCGTTGTTTCTAGCAAACCTGCGATACCAATCCTTGCAAATGTCTTAATCGAAGCAAAAAATGGAATCCTAACAATCAGTGCTACAGACTTAACCGTAAGTATGAGGGCTCAAATGGAAGCTAGCGTCTCTGAAAAAGGGACAATCACTCTTCCTGCTCGTCGGTTTTTCCAACTCGTTCGAGAGCTTACAACTCCTGAAATTGAAATTTCAGCTAACACAGACGAAATTGCTTATGTGCAGGCAGGCACTTCTCAATTCCGCATCAATGGAATCAACAGCAGTGAATTCCCCTCTTTTCCTGACTTAAATCAAGGTGATCATTTTGAAATGACTCCTGATGCGTTTAAAGAGATGTTATCGAAGTCAGTCTTTGCCGCTGCTCGTGAAGATAGCCGCCATGTGCTCAATGGAGTCCTGATGATGATCGAAAACAGTAATGCTACCTTTATAGGAACCGATGGAAAACGGCTCGCAAGAGTCAATACCTCCATTGATGTCAATCCAGAACATAAAAGCAACTATCTAATACCCTTGAAAGCTGTTGAAGAAATTGTAAAATCGATTGATGGAGATGAAGCCGTCAAAGTAAGCCTCATGAACGATAAAATTGGGATCGAGTCGGGCCCTACCGTGATGATTACAAAACTTCTTTCTGGAGACTACCCTGATGTTGAAAGGGTTATCCCGAAAGAAAGTACTCACAAACTCACACTCCACCGCGAAGAACTCATGATTCTTCTTAAGCAAGTCGCTCTTTTTACAACGGACAAAAGCCACTCAGTTCAATTTTCTCTTTCTTCAGGCGAACTCACTCTAACTGCAACTTCCAGTGAAATTGGTGATGGAAAGGTTTCAATGCCTGTTGATTACTCAGGCGAAGCCTTTGATATCGCTTTCAACCCTTTTTTCTTCCATGATATCCTACGTCACTGCAAGGATGAAACTGTGAATTTTGCGATTACCACCCCCCACAATCCTGGGCTGATTACTGATTCAACGACCGCAAACTTTGTGATTATGCCAATGCGCCTTGCTCCTGCCTAATGGAGGTAACAAGGCTCATCTTACGCAATTTTCGAAATTACCAAGAGGCTGAGCTGCCCCTATCTGAGGGGCTAAATCTTATTCAGGGAAAAAATGGAGCAGGAAAAACGAGTCTCTTAGAAGCTCTCTATCTTCTTAGTACCGGTCGCTCGTTTTTAACGACCCACCTTACCGATCTTATTCGAAGTGGAGCAGACCATTTTTTTGTTGAGGCCCATTTTATCCGCGACAGCGTCGAGCAAAGCCTCGGGATCGGTTTCGATGGGAAAAACCGTAGGGTCCATTATAATGCAACGCAATTCCAAAGCTTTTCTCATGTTCTAGGGATTCTTCCCTCTGTTCTCTACTCGCCTAAAGACAGTGCTTTGATCTCAGGTTCCCCTCAAGAGAGACGACGCTTTCTTAACATTCAACTTGCCCAGACCGATCCCCTCTATGTCCACCATTTAATGCGATACCACAAAGCGATGAAACATAGAAATGCTCTTCTAAAAATCAAGTCGGAACAAGCAATTGAAAGCTGGGAACAGATGATGTCCGATTCGGCCCGGTACCTCATGTATAGGCGCAAACAATTGATTAACGCTCTTCGACCTAAAGTAGAAACCTACGCTCACTTTCTTTCTGGAGATCAAGATATTTTTGATCTCCATTATGAGCCTTCAATTTCCTTAAAGAAACAGGATCAAATTGAAGCTCTCTATCGGAAGCAGCGACCTAAAGAGCTCATCATCGGAAGCACTTTGATTGGTCCCCACCGTGATGATCTTCATATTATCTATAACAAACGTGAGGCAAAATCCTTTGCAAGTGAAGGCCAGAAACGAACCTGTATTGCTGCTCTTAAAATGGCAGAGTGGGATGAGCTAAAGATGCAGACTGAAGTTACCCCTCTGTTCTCAATCGATGACTTTGGGGTCCACCTTGATCCCACTCGAACAAAAATTCTCCAAGAAAAACTCTCTTCTTTTGGGCAGGTTCTTCTTACATCCCCAGCAGAGGATGAAAAGGGCACACTCCATATCAAAAAGGGGAAATTGCTGCAAAAAACCCCATAAAATTCTATAGCCCCTAGGCTCTGTCTCTAAAGATAAAAATTGATTAGACTATCATAGAGTAAAGCCAAAAGAGATTTGACTTTATGTTAAGAGAATCAATTACTAATGAGATTTGGGGGGGAATCGCCCCTTTATTACCAGCTCCAAAAGGAAGGCATGGGAATGATGACAGACGGTTTTTACAAGCTGTTTATTGGGTATTAAGAACAGGAGCTCCTTTGAGGGATTTGCCTTCAGAGTTTGGTTTGTGGAAGACGGTATATAACCGTTATAGCCGATGGGTCAAGAAAGGACACCTAGAGAAAATTTTAGATTTTTTTTAACAAGTGAAGCCGATCATGAATGGCATATGGTTGATGGGACGATGATTAGAGCTCACCGCCATGCAGCAGGTGCAAGGAGAGGGCAAGAAAGCCAAGCTCTAGGAAGAAGTTGCGGAGGTTTTTCTTCAAAGATTCATGGAAAGGTAGATGCACTGGGAATGCCATTATTGACCAGGGAGAAGCCCGTTTAGGAGATGACTGCTGTAGTTTTTTGCTTGCTGACAGAGGATATGATAGTGATCCATTTAGGAAGATCTTAGTAGAGAAAGGGATAACTCCAGTAATCCCTGGGAGAAAAACTAGAAAAGTAACCATTCAGCATGATGAGCACACGTATAAAGAACGAAATGCTGTCAAATTAAGAAAGGTCAGATATCTGACAGATCCGACTTATTGCCCTCATGCGATTTGACGACACGATCTAAAAATCAAACTGAAATTTCATGGTTAGACCCTGGTATTGAAGATTTCCCTCTGCAGCATAAGGAGCACCGATCCAATATAAACGATTAAAGCTCCACCATAGTTGCTCTTCCCAACCCGCTTGGATCAATGCATGATAACTGTCATTATTAAACCATATTTCCCACCGGAGTCCAACACCTAGCTCCATTATGGGAGTCATGGCGTAGCGATCATAATCCAGATGGACAACGACACTATCTGTATTCGTTGCACCAATAATCACGCGATCGCGCCGTTCTAAGTCAAACTTCGTCCATGCTGCTGTCAAGGCTAGATCCGCAAAAACACTCCAATGATGGGAAAAATACCAAGCGGTATTCGTTCCAAATCGGATTCCAAACCCCCATGAATCTTGATCTAAATGAACTTGACTCTCTCCAAAGATGGTTCGCGCAGGATCCACAAAGCCTGCATAATTCAATTGATCGTCTTGATTTTGCCAAAAGCCCTTTAGTCCAAAAAAGGGACGAAGCGTCAAAAAAGGGCTGATGTAGTAGTTTCTTCCCCATTCAAAATCCAAGACACTGGTGTGAAGATTCCAATCAGAGCGCGCACGCGAAAGCCCACCAGTTAGAAAACTATCAGAAGCATGCGTCCATAGAGGTTCCAGCCTTTCAAGTGCTGGATCAACACTCGCAGTATCTATCACGTGCGTCTTCATCCATGCATAACGAAGCAAAAGATCCCAGCCATCATGTGCCAGATTAAGGCCAAGCCCTACACGAAACCCTGGCTCAAAAGAGAAATCAGGTTCGTAAAGATTTCCTTTAGATGTCACAGGATTTACAGCACTACCTACTCCCTTCTGCGCATAATCTAAACCATCCTCTCGGACTTTCCAGTAAATAAAATCAGCCACTAAATAGGGTTCTGCAACACAATTTCGAACCAAAGGCTGCGCGTCCACTGAGATTTCTTTCTGAAGAGGACGAGGAAAAGGAGCAGGCTCAACATGAGGTGCCCCAAACGCAGGAGCAACTACCACCCCAGCTAAGAGAACAATCAAAGATTTTTTCATAAAAACAAGCTCCACATCTGAGGTAAAACAAATATTTAATATAGAAAAAGTTTGATTTACAGGCGAGGATGAAATGTATCGAATGCATCAAAAAGACGCTTTTTTGAAAGATGGGTGTAGCGATCAGTCGTTCCGATATCGGCATGGCCAAGCATTTCCTGAATCACCCGAAGGTCCGCCCCACGGTCTAAAAGATGCGTTGCAAATGAATGGCGCAAAGTATGAGGAGAAATTTCTTTTTCGATCCCTACTTTGCGCGCATAAAACTTTACCTTTTCCCAAACAGTCACCCGACTCATACGCTTTCCCCTTTTAGACAGAAAAAGAGGGCGATGGTCTCCCTTATCATGACGGTAGTTCCCAAGATACGCGTCAATCGCAGCAATTGCTTCCTCTCCAATAGGAACAATGCGTTCTTTCCCTCCTTTTCCAAGGACTCGGACCGTATTTTCCCCCACATCATGAATATCCAAATTGCACAGTTCAGACACCCGAATTCCCGTTGCGTACAAAGTCTCGAGCACCGCCTTATCGCGCATTTCCTCCTCTCCATCTCCAGGAGCTCCTAACAGTCTTTCAACCTCTTCGCTGGTGAGCACCTCGGGAATCAATTGCCACATCTTTGGTGACTCCAAAAGAGCTGTCGGATCTTTTTTAACATATCCTTCTCTCTTCAAAAAACGAAAAAAAACACGGAGTGCCATCAGCGTCCGATAGATTGAGCTACTCGCATACCCCTTCTCCTTTAGAGAGCTCATGTGATTCACGATTCCCTCCTCTGCTGCCTCCCCATCTAGACCTCCTGCAAAACGACGAATATCTCTTTCGTACGCCTGAACCGTATTTACAGAGAGCCCCTTTTCAGAAGCAATATAAGATAAAAAATCGTGAATTCGTGGTTCCCAGTTCATGCCTTTCAAGAATAACTGAACTAGGATAAAGTGTCACATAATGAGACGAGAATGTCTCTTAAGACCTCAAGAGGTTTTTGCTCCGCATCAAAGCATATGATCAGCTTTTCATCATAGTGATCTAAAACAGGAAACGTCTCTTTTTCGTAAATTTCCATCCGCTTCTTGAGCACTTCGGCATCCCGATCATCAGGTCTTTTTTCGATCAAAGCCCTTCGTTGAATCCTCTGAATCAAAGTATCAGGATGCTTCGACTCCAAGAGGATAATCTTCTTCACAGCGATATACCGCTGCAGGATTTCGACCTGCTTAACCGTCCTTGGAATTCCATCTAGAAGCAAAAGTTGATCTTTAGGGAAATATCGATTTGTCGCAATCAGCCCCATCACGTAATGATGCCAAATCTCAATCGTCACATCATCTGGGAGAAGTTGCCCCTTCCCTGCAAAGCTGTGATAGAGCTTCCCTGCCGGAGATTCTGGTGAAAGGCCCCTGAAAACGTCCCCAGAAGAGAGGTGGAAATGGTTCCCCGCACTGCTCAGAAACTTCCCCATTGTCCCCTTTCCAGCTCCCGGAGGACCAAAAATGAGCACAGACTGAAATTTTTCCTCAATTTGAGGAAGAATTCTTTCGTTCATAACACTCTAATAAATAGCAATTTATGCTAACTCCTTTAAACCTGACCATAACACACCTTCATTATTAATCCAGAAAATAATACAAACCGCTTATTATAAGGTAGATATAATATAGTTAAATTAAATTGCAAAACATGCTATAATTAAGATAAATAAATCGTGAGTAATAACATATAATGGAAGAATCAAGGCCTACATTTCAAGCAGCTTACCTCAGAGAAGCTCAAACCATGGGAAGAGACTACTACCAAAAAGTAAAAATTGGTGGTAAAAACTACTTTGTCATGGTCCTTCGAGGTGGAGATCTCTCCCGCATGCAAGCTCACGATGCAGCAAAACTTAAAAATCTCTCAGAAACCTTCTTTAGCGCTCACCAAGGCCCCTTAGAAACCGATCTAAACGATAGCGACATTACACATATTGACTCTGAAGGAATACACTTTAGAGAAAGAGAGACTAAGATCAGTCGTGAGACCGGAATAGACGACGAGGTAAAAGATCTCTTAATGGCAGAGTTTGACTCAGAGAAGAAGGCTATCGTTGAACACTATAAGCAAGCTACAGCTCCAGTCGCCAAAGCGGCAATTCCTGCTCAATATCGCCCTTATTTAAATGAAAATGAAGCAGATAAAGATAAGAATGGACTGTACAATGACGTTGCAATTAAAGGCGCAATTAAACGCTACACTTTAAGTCGCTTCGATCGCATTATGGATGTTGTTGTCAGTTCGAACCCAGAATGTAAAGTAGGTAAACAACTAGCTGAAATTGCTGAAGCTAACCCTAACGACGCAGACTACAAAAATTTTTTAGACAAGTCTTGCGCAATGCTTAAACAGTATATGACCGCGCAAACCGTCTGGAAAGCAATGATGAACGTCCTCCTTCCAGAGCAGCTCATTTTTGTTAGAGATCCCGAAGAAGAGGAAGTAGTCCGTGATCTTGAAGAAAAAGAGGTTCTTCCACTAGATAGCGGCGATCCTTCTGGACATTTAGATTCATTAGGCTCTGTCCACCTAAGAGAACGAGAAGTGCATTCAGGGGAGCATAGAGGTAGAGAGCATGAAGAGTTAGATGCATTTGCATCGGTGACTCCAAGACCTACTAAAGAGGGTTGGGGAGCGATGTTCTCACGTTGGGGATCTACTGCCTATAGTTATGTCCCACCTCGGACATCTATTCCGCTTGTAGGAAGGCTTTTCTCTGAATCAACCCCTGTTTCACGTGTCGAAGAAGAGGTTGAGCTGAGGCCAATGGGAAGCTCCAGAGTTGTGGAGCTAGGTGAAGAGATCAGTTTCCTCCCCCTCACAGCACAAGAAGTGCATAATGAATTAACTCTAGCAGCTCAAGGAGCTCCTGAAGGCAATATCCCGGTAGCAAGCAAACAAGCCGTTGCTAGAACAGCTCTTGATAAAATTAGAGCAAAGATGAGAAAAAAAGAAGACATTGAAGCCTTCACTGAAAATGAGCAGCGGGTCATCAAAGAAGCAATCAATAGACACGCTAAATTTATGAAGGGAAAAAGTCATAACTCTCAGCTCACAGCGATTCTAAATGGACTACGTACTATTGATGAAGGACATTAATAACTCTGTGAACTTCCGCAGGAGCAAGACCCTTTTACATTAGGATTTGTTACCTTAAAGCCTGATCCCATCAGACCTTCCAAATAATCAATCTCACATCCAAGCAGCCGTTGAAGCATCTTTCGATTCACAAAAATCTTAACCCCTTGAGAATTAAAGATTTCATCGTCATCTGTTGGGTTTTCAGAAAAATCAAGAACATATTCGAAACCACCGCATCCACCAGGCTTATCGGCAAAGCGGAGAGCCCAACCCTCTTTTTTATCGGCAGATAAAATCGCCTTAAACTTTTCAGCAGCCCTCTCGGTCATAGAGATTGTTGTCGGATCACTTTTTTCCTCAATCACCCCATTGAGCTTCTTTAATAGACTCTCAATTTCATCCTCAGAGTAGCCGTGCCCAAGCATTCCAACTTCGAGGGTCTCCCAAGTTGAAGCTTGGCACCCAACGCACTGCAATCCCGCATTTGAAAGCTCCTGAGCGATTCTCTGGCTCTTTTGGGGGTGCTTTCCCAAAATCGAGTCAATCGTCATATCTCGTGTAATTGGGTCTTTAGTAGTCAATTTTAACAGTCCCTTGTTTAATCGTGCATTGACAGGCGAGACGTTCTTCATCGGTCTCCCCTAAGAAATCAAGCTCCTCTTGAGTGAGCTCAGAAAGGTTTTTATTCCCTTCTTTTACTTCAATCACACATGTCCCACAAACCCCTTCTGTGCAGGCAAAGGGAACGCCTGCTTCCTCGCAGGGGTCCTTTAGAGGAGAGCCATCTTCGATCTCCACTTCATCATCATTTAGAATCAGCTTAGCCATATATCTACCTTCTAGACTGAGTATAGGGCGGTCTTGGACCGAGGAGCAGCTACGGCTTCACCATGTTCTCCTTCCTCCTCATCCGTAGCACGTTGTCTATGGGATTCGTCGGTTAAGAGAATCTGGCTTTGTCTCGTTTACCCCTTGAAACCAAAATTGTCCTCTGCCCAGCCTTTTAGATAGTGATTAAACCCGATTAGGAGAAAAAACTCAAGAGCCAATTACAAAACTCCTGATCAGTCGATTTTTGCAACCGGCTCTCAAGAAAAAGAAAGGCAGGCCCTTTGCAGGGCCTGCCTTTACGAGTAAGAGTGATTCAAATAAAGATTACATCCCTTCTAAATGCTCCTGAGGGGCAATGACCCCTTCAGCGAGAAGTTCTTCAGCGGTCGCTTTCAAAGTCTCGATTCCCTCAGGGAATCCGACCTCGACAAGAAGACCATTTAAGTAGGTCAATTCTGCCTCTAAAAGGTCTACCTGACTCTCTAGAGTAGCTACACGCGTTCTAAGCTCTTCATTATTAAGGTTTTTATCCATTTGAAGCCTCCTTAGGCTATTATTTTGTTATTAATATACCCTCTATTATATGATTTTTATCTCTATTTCTCAAATAAAACCCCAGATTATTAATAACTTAAATGTTTATTATTATCTTGTCAGATTGAATACAACACTCTAGAAACCTTTAATTATTTGTTTTAAGAACGTTAATAATTAATTAAAAAATATTCATTATTAATAATAAAAATGTTACAATGGTTACATAAGAGAATAAAAAACATAAAAAGGTGAGAAAATGGGATCAATGATAAGCGCTTCTTTTAGCGAAGTACTACCAAGAAGTGAAGAAGCTGAAGGTTCATCTCCGACTCAAAGTAGAGGCTCTTTGGGCGAGTCGAGAGATATGGAAGTTCTCCCCACAGCAATGGAAAAGATCGGAACAGAATTTAGCATTGAGGATAAAGATTTTGGGGGCTCTACTCCTCTAAAAGCCGGGCAAGCTCTTCTAAACCAAGACTTTTCTAGATGGGATCTATCGGCAACAGCTGCCAAAACAAACACAACCTATAACGGTTTTGCTAAAACTATTCTAGTTGGACTAAAATCCATCTGGAATTTTGTCGTTAATGGAGCTCAGCTTGTTTCAGATGCTAAAGCTAACCAAGAGCTTCTAAAGAACCCAGTTATTGCTACAGAAGCTATTGGTTATCTACATAAACTTAGAACGTCAGGAGACGCAGGAATAACGATTGATCTCCCTCGGTATGCTAGCAACGGGCTTGATACAGAAACAAATGAAGACGGAGAGGTAATAAAAGGGCCTAAGGGAACAGTTCTTGATGTTCGAATAGCTCAGGTTAAAGAAGCCTCAGTTAGTGAAGCTCGCGATGATCTCCTTGAAGAACTAGGCCTTAGTGCGAAGCTAGGGACAACCAAAAACAAATATGCTAGAAGACAAAATGCTCTTGCACAGCTAGAAGCTGCAATGAACGCAATCTCAGCTCTAGCACCATCATTTGATGCACAAAGACAAATGGTTGCTGCTGTTACACACAACATCGCAATGGAAGCTGGAATTATCAATTCTGATGGGAAAATCACCGATGAAGCAGGAATGAATTTCCTAGTTGATCAAATGAGCAGCCTATGGATTCAATCAGCTCCTGTTGGAGATAATGCATACGCCGTGACTAAATTTGCAGATAAAGTTGCAACAAACTTTGATGCTACTAAACCTGAGTCTTTCGGCGCAATTTATAGTGATGTTAGAGCTCATGCACAGCTTTTCGCCGAAGCCTCGCTTACAGAGAAACCAGGTGAAGAAGAAGGTGCTGAAGCATACGCAGAAGCAATAGAAGGTGCTCAAGCTCGCTTTGAGACTCAAATCTGGGATTCTCTAAAGGCAAACGATACATTCACACGTAAGATGACGGACGCTGTTGAAACCATCACTGCAGCGCACACAAGACTTCACAACTACGCTTTGACAACCAATGTGGTTGCTGAAACAGTGGTTGGAAGCTTCCAGGAGATCTCAGCATCTAACCGAGGCAACCAGTCTGGAGAAAAGTTCTTCAACATGCAGCTTGAAGCGCTTGGAACAAAAATGCCTAACGAAATATTCACCATCCTTAAAGGCTTTACTTCTGAAGAAGTTGAAGCAGGAACACAAACAATGTCTTTAGAACGCCTCCACGCAATCGACCCAAGCTTGGCTCGAGTAGGTGGATCTATGAGAGCTTCTGAGCTATTGACAGCAATGGGGATTACTGAAACTGCAAATGGCAGCGACGTCACATTTACCACTTCTGAAGCACTTCAAGAGACTCTAGAACATGCTAAGATCCCTGCTGATCAAGCGCAAGTCATTGCAGATAACTTTGATCCTAATACACAAGTGGTAGATACCTCTGCTGTTGTTAAAGATGCTAAAGGAAAAGAGATGGTTCCTTCTAATATCCTTCTTGCTGAGGTTGTTAGAAAGCATACTAGCGGAGATCCAGCAGAAGTAGACGTTTTCGAAGTATTTACAGATGACAGACTCCTTCAGCACATCGCAATCTCTTCTGAAATGCGACAAGGAGAAGGATGCAATGAGGCAGAAGCAAAAGCTGCTCTATTCAGCCGTTGGGTTGGATACTCTAGTGGTGGAATCTTGGGCAGTACCAAAATGCTCTTGACTTCATGAGAGTTGAAGGCGCTCCTTCTGCGCGAGCACTTGAGCATTATGATGCGGCTGGAAAGCAAGAAGAAATCGATAAACTGAGCAAACATCTTGATGGCTTAAGAGGTCTTGCAACCCAAGGAACTGTTAGCGAAGAGCTACGAGAAGCTAGGAGTGCTCTTAAAGAAGCTCAAGAAGAAGGTAGGAGTGCTCTTGAAGAAATAAGGAGTGCTCTTAAAGAAGCTCAAGTAGGAGAAGCTCAAGGAGAAGCTAGGAGTGCTCTTAAAGAAACAAGGAGTGCTCTTAAAGAAGCTCAAGTAGGAGAAGCTCAAGGAGAAGCTAGGAGTGCTCTTAAAGAAATAAGGAGTGCTCTTAAAGAAATAAGGAGTGCTCT